>JAYENL010000302.1:0-3962 GCA_034722055.1 Armatimonadota bacterium | reverse complement strand
TCAACGCCTTAGGTTTCAATCCCCAGCCGTCCCGGAGGACGGCTGCTACGATGGCGGACAAGTACTCCTGCTACGTCACGAAGTTTCAATCCCCAGCCGTCCCGGAGGACGGCTGCTACCATGGGGTGTGAGAGTCCCTGGGGCTCAGGGGCTCCCAGGTCGCGATTCGCGAACCCCCCGTCGTGCGTCCGGCTTCTCACCTCCTCGTGTTCCGATGATTCGTCCTCCGGCCCTGACTCCCAGCGCCTCCCAGCGTTGCGCGAACCCCCCGGGGATTCGGGGACAACCACCGGTTCGCGCAGGCCCATCGCCGCGCCTACACGATCAGCGGCTTGTCGAAGTCGATGGCGGTAAAGCATCCATACTCCTCCCGGTTGTCCTCGATGGGCTCGCGGATGAAGTAGAACCGGAGGCTGTCCTCCTCCTCGTCGATCCGGTCCAGCAGCCGCTTGCGCAGAATATGCAGCCGCTTCTCGTCCACCTTGCACTCGAAGACCGACTTCTGCACGCGCTGGCCGAAGTTCTCGCAGGCCTTCGCCACCCGGCGAAGCCGTCGCCGGCCCTCGTTGTCCTCGGTGCGCACGTCGTAGGTGACCACGACCATCATCGCCTCTCACCCCAGCTCATCGGTACAGGAATGGCGGGTACTCCTCGATATCGCCGCGGACGGCGCGCGCCAGCAGCCGCGCCTGCAGGTGCGGCACCTCCGCCCATGACACGGCGCGATCAAGCAGCGGATGCGTTACCTCCCGGTCCTTCATCTCCTGATATGCCTCGATGACCGCGCGCAGGGCGTCCTCGGTCATCTGCACGGCGCCCCCCGTCTGGGCGGTGAAGTCATCCGCGGCAAGCTGGCTGCGGTTGAACAGCGTCAGCGCCAGCCTGTCGCCGAAGATGGGCCGGAACTCCTCCACCAGGTCCAGCGCCAGGGACGGTCGGCCCGGGCGGGGCACATGCAGAAAGCCCACCTGCGGGTCCAGGCCCACGCCCTCCAGCGCGGAGCAGCAGTCGTTGGTGATCAGCGCGTAGAGGAACGAGAGCAGCGCGTTGACCGGATCACGCGGCGGGCGTCGGGTGCGCCCGGTGAAGACGAGCTCATCGGCGCGAAGCATGTGATCGAAGGCGGCGAAGTAGGCGGCGGTGGCGTCGCCCTCGATGCCCCGCACGCGCCGGAGGTCCTCGCAGCCCTCCAGGCGCTCCAGCCCGCGGGCGATCTCGTCCGCGGTGCCCCGCAGGGCCTGGGCCGCTGTGTCGTCACGAGCGTCGCGGGCGCTGCGCAGCAGGCAGGCGTGGAGGTTGTGCAGCTTCCCGGCCGCGAAGGCCCGGGCGAGGCGGCAGGTGGCCTCAGGCGAGCTCAGCGCCTCGTGCTGGGCGATACGCAGCAGGACGTTGCCCGACACGGGCCCCTCCATGCGGCAGATGAACCGCCCGCGGAAGTCGAGGTAGGTGAGGGTGATGCCCGCCTCGGCGCACCACTGCATCACGCCCGGGGTGACCATGACGCGATCGAACAGAACCAGAGCCTTCAGGTGGTGGCGCGGCACCTGCATGACCTTCTCGTCATCGACCTCGATGACCAGCGTCTCGTGATCGCGGCGCAGGTACGCGTCCTGGTTGAGGACGTAGATGGTGTTCAGCGCCTGTCTCATCGTTCTCCCCCTTTCGGGCTGTAGAGAGACCGGTGGTGGTGGGCGCGGGCGGCGGTGTCCGCCAGCGCGTGTGGAATGCACAGCGGCGCCAGCGAGCACTGCTCGCAGCGCTGGTCGGCGGCGGGCGGGGGCATGGCCGCGACCGAGAGCATCTCCCGAACGTCCCCGATGACCTCTCGCGTGCGGGCGCGCAGGACGTCGGTGAAGGCCACCTCGTCGCGGGAGCGCGACTGCGCGCGGTAGACCGCACCGGCGCGACATGTCTCCCCCAGCATCTCCTCCAGGCACAACGCCTGGGCGCAGAGCTGGACGGCGTCGGCCTGGGGCGCCTTCGCGGAGCCGCGCTTGTACTCCACCGGATAGGGCCCCTCCTCGCGCAGCTCCACGAGGTCGCAGCGGCCGATCAGCCCCAGCGCATCCGACCAGACCGTCACCGCGGTCTCATAGCGAACGCCCTGACGCATGCCAGTGGTTAGCTCCTCGACGCGCTCGTGCAGGTCAGTGCCCTCCAGCGTGTGGAGGCTGTCCTCCCAGACCTGCTCGACGTGTATCAGCGCGCACTGCCGCGGGCAGTAGACGTAGTGCTGCAGCGCCGAGACCGGGATCAGCGCATCGTCATCCATGGCTCTCACCCCTCGGTGGGGCCCGGCGCCCGGCAGGAACGCCGGGCCCCCGATGGTCGCTCGCTCAGTATCCGACTCGCGTCAGGGTCACCTTCCCGTCGTAGTCGCCGAGGGCGTCCTCGTCCACGGTGACCTGGTAGTCCGAGAAGCTGCGCGGCGCGGTGACTGCGTTGCGCCTGCGGACCTCGATGAGGTCGAAGAGCCGGTGCGCCGGCGCGTCGCCGAGGGGCGAGGAGTGGGTGAACACGAACAGGCCCCGGCAGGCCATGAGCCCGCGGGCGGCGGAGCGGTCCAGCTCCCACATCCGCGGCAGGGCCTCCCAGAAGACCTCCAGGTCGTCGGCGGAGAAGCCGGTGTCCTCGGCAAGGTGCGGGTTGAAGAAGCCCTGAGCCCGGTAGAGGCCGTAGGGGATGAGGGCCTTGCGGCCCATCTCGGTCTCCTTCTCCTCCCCGGTGCGGGTGACGGCCACGCGGGTGATGGACAGGTCCTGGGGCACCACCGGGTCGATGGAGCGCCCCAAGGTGAACTGCAGCGGCCCGCGGACCTGGCCGCAGTTGAACTCGGTGGTGCTCATCACCGCGCCGAAGGCCCGGACGTCGTAGAAGTTGGCGCACATCCACTTCCGCGCCTCCTGGGCCCGGCTATCGTCGGAGCTGTCCTCGATGTCGAGCGCCTCGTAGGCCTTCTCCTGCTCGTTGTAGAGGACCCCGTGGTGCTTCACGAAGATGTCGTAGCCGGCCTCCTCGGCGTGCTGGGCGGCCACGTAGTCGCGGACCTTGCGCTTGAGGCAGACGTCGGTGACCAGCCCCTGCATGGTCTCGGGGTCCACGCGCGGGAGGTTCCCCGCGTCGGGGTCGCCGTTGGGATTGCCGTCGGTTACATCGAACAGCAGCACGAAGTCGTGGCGGACGTCAACGTTGGTGATCTGGTCTGACATGTCAGATGTCCTCCCCGTCTGTCGCTTCATTCTCGGCGCGCTTTGCGGCGACGGCCTCGTCGCGGGCGGCGCGGTCGGCCGCCCGCTGCTGGTAGTAGCCGAGGCCGAACTTGCCCTGGTCGATCAGGCTCAGCGTGTGCGGGAACTCGGGAAGCCGTCCGGCGACCTCCTCGAGCCGCTCCTGCAAGGCAAAGTAAGCCCCCCGGGTCTTGGCGTCCTTACGAAGCTTGCCCAGGTGTGCCTGGGCCTGGCGAATGAGGTTGCCGAACACCGACGCCGGGGCGCTGCAGGCCGTCCCGTAGTAGCGGTCCACCAGCGTGGCCTTGGCGCCGGGAATGGCGGCCCGCTGGATGCTCTCCAGCACTGCCAGCAGCCTCCCGCACAGGTACGCGGGGTCCTCGATCTCCGGGTTCATCTCGGGCGTCAATTCGAGCGCCTCCTTTCGATGAGTGGACAGCGTGAGGCACATCTTGATCAGCGCGGCCCTCGGCCGCGTCATGGACTGCTCGCTGCGGGCGCGGCCGACGGCGCGGTAGAGCAGGGATTCGGCGAGCGGCTTGCCCGTCAGCGCCGCGCGCACGACGTCCGTGGTCAGATCGGGCGGGAGCTGGTCCCACGGGTTGCGGCCGGCGCTGGGGATCATCGCGCGCATCAGCGCCATGAGCTTGAGGGGCTGGCCCGGCTGCCCGTCCGGGTACACCATCTGCTGGGCCTCGAAGTAGCGCGCGATGTTGCGCTGCGCCGCGCCCACCG
>JAYENL010000301.1:0-3995 GCA_034722055.1 Armatimonadota bacterium | reverse complement strand
CCGTCGGCGCGGAAACTACTCCTCGCGGGCGCACCCCGACCGACCGCGAGGAAGGTGCCAGGCCATGCCCCGGGAGCACGCGCGCCACCCCAACATCATCTTCATCATGGCCGACGACATGGGCTTCGGCGACCCCGGGTGCTATGGCGCCGAGAAGATCCCCACGCCCAACATGGATCGGCTGGCGCAGGAGGGCCTGCGCTTCACTGACGCCCACTCCGCCTCCGCGGTGTGCACGCCCAGCCGCTACGCCTGCGTCACCGGCCGCTACTGCTGGCGCACCTACCTGACCTCCGGCGTGATGTACGGCTACTCCCCGCCGCTGATCGAGGAGGATCGCATGACGGTGGCCTCGCTGCTGGGCAGGGAGGGCTACGCCACGGCCGCCGTCGGCAAGTGGCACCTGGGACTGGGCTGGCACTGGCGGGAGGACATCCCCCAGGACCCTCAGGCGGTGCGCGAGGAGTTCGGCGACAACGTGGAGCACGACCAGCCCCTGTGGCACAGCCCCAATGACGTGGGCTTCGACTACTTCTTCGGCATCCCCGCCTCCCTGGACATGCAGCCCTACTGCTTCGTCGAGAACCGCCAGGCGGTGGGCGTGCCGAGCGTCGAGAAGGACCCCTACGAGCCCCAGCAGCGCCCTGGACTGATGGTCCCCGGCTGGCGGGACGACATCGTGGACGTCCGCCACGCCGAGCAGGCCTGCGACTTCATCGACCGCACCGTCAGCAAAGCTCCAGACCAGCCCTTCTTCCTCTACCTGGTGACCAGCGTGCCGCACCGCCCCTGCATCCCGCCCGGATTCATAGAGGGGGCCTCGGAGGCCGGCCTGCGCGGCGATGCCGTGGCCATGTATGACTGGGTGGTGGGACAGGTGATGGAGACGCTGGACCGGCTGGGGATCGCTGACGACACGCTGCTGATGGTCTCCAGCGACAACGGGGCGCGGGCGACCGACTACTACGGCAATGACTGGGGGCACAGCTCCTGCGGCGACTGGCGGGGCCAGAAGGCCGACATCTGGGAGGGCGGCCACCGCGAGCCCCTCCTGGCCCGCTGGCCGGCCCAGGTGCCCGCCGGCTCCACCTGCGACGAGACCGTCTGCCTGGTGGACCTGATGGCCACCGCGGCGGACCTCGTCGGCGCGGACCTGCCCCCTGACGCCGCCGAGGACAGCCACTCCATCCTGCCGCTCCTCCGCGGCGAGGAGCTGGGCGAGCCCATTCGCGAGGCTACCGTGCATCACTCCGTGGACGCCATGTTCTCCATCCGCCAGGGCCAGTGGAAGCTGATCCTGGGCCTGGGCTCGGGCGGCTTCAGCGATCCCCGCCGCCTCGATCCCCAGCCCGGCGGGCCGGAGGGCCAGCTCTACAACATGATCGATGACCCGCAGGAGACCACCAACCTCTGGCAGCAGGAGCCAACTATCGTTGAGCGCCTCACGAGCCTGCTGCACCGGTACCAGGAGGAGGGCCGCTCCGTCGAGCGGTAAAGCACGCAGACCAATACAGGGGGACCATCCATGCCGATCGTCAGCCGACTTGCGCTTGCCGCGCTGCTCGCCTCTCTGATGCTGGCGCCAGCCCACGCCGCGGGCCTGCTGGCCAATGGCGACTTCCAGGTCGAGGGCGATGAAGCCGGCGGGGCGCCGTCGGTGTGGCGGGTGGACGCCCGCCGCATCACCGTCAGCCATTCAGCAGCACATGGCGCGGCCGACCCGGTCGCTGGGGAGGATCGACGATGAGCAGGCCTGCAGCCCTCCGCGTTCTCGTGTCCCTTATCTGCTGCGAGCTGGCCCTGTGGCTGCTTCCCGCGGAGCCCGCGGGCGCCGCCGCCATCGTCCTGGAGGACTTCGAGCGCGGCGTCGGCGACTGGCGGACCAACGACAGGGAGGCTGCCGGCGAGCGGCCCTCCGAGATCTGCCGCATCTACACCGTGGTGCGGGAGGTTGAGGCCGGGAGGCAGCAGGCGGCGCTGGTGGAGTTCGCGGCCGCCCGCGAGACCTGGGCCAGCGTCTCCCTGCCGGTCAGGGGCGCCCTGTGGGCCCGGGAAGGCGTCGGCCAGATCGCGATGCTCCTGAAGGGCGACGGCTCGGAGAACACCGTGGACCTGACCCTCCGCTGTCTGCTGGGCGAGGAGCGGCGCGACGTCTCCTACGTCTACAGCCTCCCGCTGTCGGGCACTCAGTGGCAGCGGCGGGCGGTGCGGCTCTTCGCCTTCAAGGATGACGACGGGAACCCGCCCGACGCGGAGGCTATCCGCAACGCCTACCTGCTGCAGTTCGTGAAGACCGGAAGCTGGCCGGCGCTGAGCTTCCGCATCGACGAGATCATCGCCGAGCCGATCCCCGGCGCACAGCCGCCCCACCCGCCCGGCGCGGAGCCGCTGTCGGTGCGCGTGGACTTCTCCAGGACGGTCGCCCCGGTGCTGGGGCAGGTGGGGGTAAACCTGGGCGCGGAGTTGCGACCGATCCTCGATGAGCCGGCCGCGTCGGCGGCGCTGAGCCGCGGGCTGCAGGAGCTGACGCCCTGCGTGGTCCGGCTGCGCCTGGCGGACTTCTACGACGAGCGCATCGGCGATTACGACCTCATCGATTTCAACCGCGCCATCAGCTGGATCACCGAGGCCGGCGCCCGGCCGCTGGTGTGCCTCTCTCCCGCCCGCCTGCCGGCCACCGGGGACGCCGAGGCCCGCTGGGACCCCGACTTCGCGGACGTGGCGCTGAAGGTCGTGGCCCTGCGCCGCGGAGGCCAGCACCTCCGTTACTACGAGCTCTTCGACGCCCCGCTGCTGTCGGGCCAGTTCCAGACCGTGGCGGAGCTGGTGGCCGCGTACAACGGCCTCGCGTCGGGGGTGTTGGCCGCCGATCCGGAGGCCCGCGTGGGCGGGCCGGGCCTCTCGTCGGCGTGGGACAGCCGGCTGCAGGAGTTCCTGGAGGGCGTGGAGACGCTGCACTTCCTGTCGCTGCACCTCTACGGGGCGCACAACGCGGTGGCGGACGAGCAGGACCTCTTCGAGGCCGCGGTCGCCGGCGTCACCTCGGATCTGCCCAACCAGCTTACGCTGGCGCAGGTGCGGGAGCTGGCGCGGGAGCTCCGGCGGCCGGCGCCGGACCTCTTCGTCACCCAGATGGCCATGAACTCGGCCCGCCACCCCGACGGGGAGGCGGCCGATGAGCGCGTGCACCGGCCCTTCGGCGCCGCCTGGACGGCCGCCACCGTGCTGGCGTCGGCGACGAGCGTGGACAAGTTCCTGCACTACCGCCTCTTCGGCGCTGGCTGGGGGCTGATGAACAGGACGGGGACCCACGATCCACCGTGGGTCGCCGCCTGGCTGCTGCGCACCTATGCTCCCCGCGGCTCCAGCCTCTGCCAGCTCCACCGGCCCGCCAGCGACCTCCTCGTCGCCGCGGTGTGGACGCCCACCGCCCGCAACGCCTTCGTCATCTACGCCGGCGGTGAGCCGCGGTCGGTGGTGATCGACGCCTGGGGCGTGGGCCATCCGCTGCTGGTGCGCGAGCGGCGGCTGACCTCCACCGGCGGGCTGAGCATGTCGGATCTCCCCCGCTCGGCAGCCCAGTCCGTGGAGTTCGACGGCCCCGGCGTCTGCGTCATCCAGTTCGTAACCGGGGAGTAGCAACGGCGGGCGGCGCACGCACGCCCCCTCCGTACGGCCTAGCCTTCACCCACAGGTTGGGGGAGGGTCGCCGGCCGTGGAGGGGCCGCCTGAGGGCGCTGCGCAGGAGCGCACGAAGTCGGCCAGCCGGCTCCAGTGGAAACAACGGCCGGGCCGGCTTCGGCTCCGGCAAACGACCTGGAGCCTCAGACGGCCCCTCCCAACGACAAACGGCGCGCATCGCCGCCCGCCACGATGTGGGTAAAGGTAAGCCCTACGGCCCAGGCGCCGCCTACGCGGTTCGGCGCAGCGCCGAGACGTGTGCCCCCCCTGTCGTTGTCGTATGTCGTCCGTGGCACGGACACTCCTGTCCGTGC
>JAYENL010000300.1:0-4020 GCA_034722055.1 Armatimonadota bacterium | reverse complement strand
GCCCCGTCTGCCAGCTCAAGGCGCACCGCCACGGCCTCGAAGCCCTCCGCGTCCTCCCCGCACTCAATGCGCTCCACCGAGCGAATCAGCGGGTCGCCCCGGTAGGGCTCATGCGCCGAGACGAAGGTGCTCGCCAGGCCCGGGTCGCCCTGCCGCCGGGCCAGCACGTAGCGCAGCCTGCGGGGGTTGCCGGACTTGTTCTGCGGCGGGTCGCCGTGGGCCAGCGCCGCCTCGTCCACCTGCGTGAGGTTGTGCCAACGCAGGTGCAGGTCGTCCTCGGCCGACACTCCCCGGTAGCCGTCGGGGACGTGCCAGTCCACCGACCACGCCGCGCCTGGCTCCGCGTCCCGCTCCACGTCATACAGCCACGAGAAGCCCAGCGGCACGTCGTTGCTCTGCCGCTGGCCGAAGGGCACCTGTGGGCCGGCGTAGGTCCCGCCCTCCTGCGCGACCGTGCTCAGGCCCGCGACCTCCGGGTCGCCCGGCGCGGCGTGGAAGCTCAGCAGATGGTCGGTGCCGCCGCGGACGCGGAAGACATCCACGCCGTAGGCGCCCTGGCCGGCATCCACCAGCGCCAGCGTCCGCGCGTAGACGTCGCACTGCTCGTAGGCGTTGGCCGAGCGCACCTCGCCGGCGGAGAGCCCGGGCAGCGTCTTGAAGAACACCGGATGGCCGCCCCAGTTCGCCTGCTGCCGCTGGCTGTCCACGATCACCGTGTTGTGCGAGATCGTGTTGTCGGTCCACTCGCCCCGCTTGGGCCAGCTCGTGGCGAACTCCGGGTAGCCGAGGTCAGGCTCCAGCTTGTGCCCGAAGGCATACAGCCCCACGTTCAGGCGGTCGTGGTGCCCGTGCCCGAAGCTGCGGCCGTAGAACATCCACAGCGCCGTCCCGTCCCGGCCATGGCCCTGCTCGAGGGACATCAGCCCGTAGCCGGCCTGGTTGAAGCCGCCCTCGCCCTCCGGTGGCCCGGCCTCCCGCCCGATGCGCTCGATCTCCCGCCCGATGGCCTCCGGGTCCTGGTCGAAGATCGACCGCTGCAGGCCCTCGCCGGAGCCGCCGTTGGCCCGGTAGGCGGCGAGGGCGATGTCCGGGTCGCGCAGGTAGCGGTAGCCGCGGGCGATGAAGTCCGGGCTCGTGCTCACCCGGCCCATGGAGCCGGTGGAGCCGCAGTCCCCGATGTTCGGCGTCGCCAAACCCAGCACCAGCAGCTTCCAGCCGGCCGTGAAGGTCTTCTTGAACTGCGGGAAGTCGCGGTAGATGTCGTGATTGCCGTAGGGGTCAAACTCCGCCAGCATGTCGGCCAGCCGGCCGATGTTCGACGCCCATCCCAGCGAGTAGCTCGGGGAGCCCTCGGAGCCCACGCCGTCGCGGTCGATGCGCCCCACGATGGTGCCGGGCATCTGCATCCCATCCACCGCGAAGATCCAGTCCAGCCACTGCGTCATCTCCGGATCGCGCCCGGAGGCCATGGCCACGGCCGCCATGGCGCTCTCGTGCGAGCCGTGGTTGCCGCGAATCTGCTCGGACATCAGCGCCTCCGCGCCGGTCCGGAGGATGCCCTCCTCAATGTTCCGGTAGAGGTCCTCCAGAGTCCCCTTCTCGCCCGGCAGATCGTACTGCTCCGCCTTCTGCGCCAGGAAGCTGAGCAGCTCCGGGCAGTCCGCCAGGCCCATCGCCACGCGGTCGTAATCCTGTGCGAAGCCTCGGATCACGCCCGTCTCCCAGATGCGGCCCTCGATCTTGCCCCGCCGGGAGCCGCCGTCGGAGTGAAACCAGCCGCGCTCTGCGTAGGGCGCCCAATCCATATCCGGGTAGACGTCCGCGATGCGGTCCAGCAGCACCCCCGCCTTGTGCGCGTAGACGGGCTCGCCGGTGTACATCCACGCCGTGCTCAGGTCTGACAGGACTCTGCGAACGTGTCGCCAGTGTCGCCAGGTGTAGTAGGCGATGAAGCGATATTCGTGCCCGTCCTCGTCCACGTAGCCCCAGCCGTCGTCCACACCCCAGGTGTGCAGCGGATCGTCGGGATCGGGGTGCTCGGCGTTGAACAGCAGGCTGCGGTCGCCCTTTGAGGCGTCGAAGCAGCCGCGCTCGTCGATGGCGCTGCGGTAGAACGCGCCGAAGTCATTGGTGGGGAAGACCATGCCGCAGGATGGGCACTCGATCTTCCAGGGCCGGTCCACGGGGTCGGTGATGTAAGGGTAGTTCCCGTGCTTGAAGATGTCCTCGCCGCAGTTGAGGCAGCCCAGCCGGACGGTTCCCTGCGGTGTCTTGGTGAGCGTCACGTCGATGGCCCGCGGCAGGCTCTGACAGGGGACCATCCCCCACAGCTCGTCATCAGACATGGCGATCCAGGGCTCGGCCCGCGCCACCGCCGCGTCCCGCAGGCCGCGTACCCACTCGTTGGTCGCCACGTTCTCGCGCACGTTGGCAATGCGCTCGGCCGTGAAGTATCCACCGCCGTCCCGCCCCCCGAAAGCCGGCGCGGAAGCCGCGAGGATGACGATGAGCGCGATGCAGAAACGCAGCGCGAAGCCCAACATGGTTCGACCACTCCCCGATGTGCAGCGCGTGAATGGTGCCTCCCGTCAGTGCCGACACCGGCCAATTCACCGGCGGCGGAGTTCCGTCCTTCTCTGCCTGGTGATGTACTGTCTCAGACGCCTGAGCCTGTCCCAGGCTCGATCCCGAAGTATGCTCAACCGCTCCGACCGCGCCCGGCTTGCGTGGCCCGGCAAGTCGTCGCCGATCCACACGCCAGGGAGGAGTCCGTGCCGGAGCGCGCGAACCTTCTCAATGGCTGGTGTGTCTAAAGATCAGTCAATATTCGGGGTGCGCGCAGTGTCGATTCTGTGGCGCGCTCCGATGAGCCGCAGGTCGCAAAGGGAGCTGCAGCAATGCTTCGGAACATCCCTTACGCGAAGACCATCCTCGTTCTGGGCGTCGGAGCCCTGGTGCTGGCCGTGGTTGGCCTCACCTGGGTCTATCCAGCCTATGTGGCTCGGGTCACGAAGGTCAAGGAGCGCAAGACACGCGAGTTCTGCGAGAGTAACTTCGGCGTGTCCGGTGACTCCATGGAGTTCATGAAGTCCAGCGCCTCTCTCGGCCACGAGCTGGCCGACACGCTGGGCGGCGCCGACGTCCCTCCGCTCCCGGTGAGCCCGCAGAGGACCCCGACAGACGCTGCAAACACCACTGAGCCTGGGCCCAAGCCCGCCTCGGCTCCCCAAGAGCCCGCCCACCTCACCACTCAGTAAGATCGCCCTCAAGCCTGGCCTCTCCGGGGGCTGGGCGCCCGGCGCTCCTCCACCCGAACCTGTGCGTCACCCGGATCACCGGGCAGCCTGCGACGGAGTTGGGCCAGGGCTCAGGCCTTCTTTGCTCTCGCACGGAGAAGCGGGCCTCCGCCCGCGCCCGGTGAGTGTGGTCTGCCGCCGCCGTCGTGTCGTACGGAGTGGCGAGCTAGCCCGCCGCCGTTGCCGCCACTGCGTGGACCGTGTTGGGCCGAGCTGGTCGGGTGCTGCGCATCCCTCGTCGTGCGGTTTCTCCGAACGAGTTGCAGCGGCGACGGACAACGCATTAACGGCGGGCGGCGTGGGCACGCCGCCGCTCCGTACGACACACAGGCGCCGCCGTGAGCTTGCAGGCTGCAGCGTGCGCCCTTGCCATCAGCTCGCAGCTTGTAGCTGCCGATGCCGTAGGCCGCGCCCCCGTCCGCCGCCCGGCCCTAAAGCCGGGTTGTGCAAATCCCGATACAGAACTCGGTGCAGGTTCTGTAACACGCTCACATGTCTGGTTCCGTGGCGTGGGCAGGTCAGGGCCAGACGCTCCCAGGCGCACCGGACGCATCGCTCCGGAGCGCTCAGACCCCAAGCCGGGTAAGGAGGATTACAATGTCCCTTACGCGTATCAACCACAACATCAGTTCCATCAATGCGCAGCGGAATCTGGAGATCAACTCCAGCCGTATCGGCCGGTCGATCGAGCGGCTCGCCAGCGGTCTGCGCATCAACCGCGGCG
>JAYENL010000299.1:0-4024 GCA_034722055.1 Armatimonadota bacterium | reverse complement strand
GCCGACCTGGGCCTGCCACAACTGCGCGTCAGGGACGCAGCCTCAATCTGATCGAACCGCCGTGTACGGACCCGTACGCACGGTGGTGTGACAGGGACAGCCCGTGAGGGCCTACCTATGTCAATCCTCCCCGGTGCAGTTCGAAGCCACGGTTCGGGCAAGGGCTGAGGCGCCGTTGTCGTCAGCCCTTCCCCCATAGCCGCAGGATCTCCGCCTCGTCATCCGCATCTCCGTCGATCAGCGCCGGCGGGTACTGCGGCACCTCATTCTCTCCGCCGACCTCCCACCAGCCGATGTCCGGGGCCTCGCCGGCGTAGGGCAGGTCAACCTCCGTCCCGGCATCCACCGCCGGGCTGTCCTCGCTCAGCGCGAAGTAGCCGTCATCGGGCGACCGGAAGCCCGGCTCCCCCACGATGGTGGCCTCGCCGATCTGGTAGCGCGCCAGAAAGCCCTGGGGGGTGAAGCCCCCGTCATCGGTGCGGATGAGCTGCCCGGCGGGGAAGAACACCTCGCGCTTGCGCACATCGGCGGCGTGATAGAGGAGGTTATGGCTCATCTCCGCCGTTACGCTCTCGGGCGTGCCGCGGATGAAGTGGACGAGCATGTGCGGGATGGTGTGCTCGAGGGTGGCGATGATGTTGTTGCGCAAGATCGTGCCGCTGCTCTGGGAGTTGATGCGCACGTTCACGCGCTCCCGGCTGTTGACGATGGTGTTGCCCAGGACGAGCGTGTCATTGATCCCCAGCACCTCCACGCCCGGGTAGGTGTTGTCGTAGCAGAGGTTGCGGATGATGCGATTGTGCCCCCGGGAGCCCTCCTCCGGCTTGCCGCCGACGTAGATCCCGCCCTGATTGCCGAAGCTGATATTGCGCTCGACGGTGGTGTGGTCGGAGTCGTGACCGATAATGATGCCCGGGTTGCCGTTGCCGTAGCAGATGTTGCGGCGGACGATGTGGTGATCGCCGGAGGTGATGTCGATGGACTCCTCGGGGCAGAGGCCGATGACGTTGTCCTCGATGATGCAGTAATCGCCGGTGAGGCCCTGGCGAACGCCCTGCTCGTCACGCCCGCCGGAGTGGCAGGTCACGCCGTCGTTGCTGGCGCACCTGGCGATGGTGCAGCCCGCCACGCGGCAGTGATTGGAGCCGCTGCTGATGTAGATGCCGCAGTTGATGCTCTCGTACAGGAAACAGTCCAGCACCTCCACGCGCTCGGAGCTATCGAGGATGAGGAGGTTCGGATTGCCGTACTGCCCCACGAACAGCGAGGCGCAGTTGCGGATCGTCACGTCCGCGCAGCCCCGGAAGCCCAGGTGCCGGCAGTTGCCGAACAGGAAGCTCAGGTCCTCGATGATCAGCCACCGCCAGTCGCGCAGGTCCACGAGCTGGTCGATGACCGGGACCTCCAGCCGGTGCTCCGCGGGCGAGGCGCCGTCAGTGGTCATGACCGACACCTGCAGCGTCTCGGTGTCGAAGTGGAAGTGCCCCCGCTCGGTGGGCGAGGCATCATCGCGGGTCAGTCGCACCGGGATGGCGCCATCATACTCGAAGATGCTGAAGAGGTTCCGGTGCCCGAAGAAGAGCTTCTCGGGGACGGTGGCGCGGTAGACCTCGCCCTCTACCTGCTCCCAGCCATCCAGCAGCACGGAGCCGAGGATCTCGGGCTTGTCGCCCTCGCCCCACGTGCCGATGCGAACCGGCGCGCCCTCGGCGCCGCTGCCCTGCAGTCGGAGCCGCCCCCGGTAGGTGCAGCCCCGACGCAGACTCACGCTGTCCCCGGGCTGCAGCTCCACCTCTGCGAGCCGATCCAGCGAGGCCCATGCCTGGGCCTCACTCGTTCCTGCATTGTCATCCGACCCCTCGCGGCTGTCGAGGAAGTAATCCGTGGCCGTCACAGGCACCACGAGGACCAAACAGGCGATGATGCTCAGAGCAACCCGCATCACGGTCCACCTCCAGCGGCAGGTTCGCCGGCGTCCGCTGACCCAGGCGCCCAGGCCTGGTTCCTCCCCGGCAGTGAGCTGCAGTGCTGGGTTCCGCGGCGGCGCGCGCGAGCCCTGCAAGCGGGTGATGAAGGCCCACTGCCTCCAACGGCGAAGGTGGCCGGGGCGATTCCCATGACAGTGCGGAGGCGCGGGTTGATGAATGTCATCCTGATCATCACCGACACCATGCGGCGAGACCATCTGGGCGTCTACGGCAACGAGCGCGTGCGGACGCCGAACCTGGACCGGCTGGCCGAACAGGCCTGCATCTTCGAGAACGCATACGCCGCCAGCTTCCCCACCGTACCCAACCGCATGGACATCATGACCGGCCGCTTCACCTTCATCGAGGCCGGCTGGCAGCCCCTCCCGCGCCAGGCCACGGTGCTCTCCGAGGTCCTCGGCGCGGCGGGCTACACTACCATGATGATCGCCGACACCCCACACATCCTCGCCAACGGCTACGGCTACGATCGGGGCTTCTCGGGCTGGCAGTGGATTCGCGGGCAGGAGAACGACCGCTGGCGCACCGCACCGGCTCAGCCTCCGCTGCCCGCCTCCCCCGACAAGCTGCGCAACCCGCCCACGGTCAAGCAGCACCTGCGCAACACCTGGCACCGCGCCGGTGAGGAGGACTGCTTCTGCGCCCGGACCATGCAGGCCGCCTGCGAGTGGCTGGAGGAGAACGCGGATCGCGACTTCCTCCTCTACGTGGACACCTTCGACCCCCACGAGCCGTGGGATGCGCCGCAGCAGTACGTGGACCTCTACGACCCCGGCTACGCCGGCGAGCGCGTGACCTATCCCGTCTACGGCAGGACCGACTACATCAGTGAGCGCGAGCTGGAGCACATGCGGGCGCTCTACGCCGCGGAGGTGACGCTCGTTGACGCCTGGGTGGGGCGGCTGATCGAGCGGGTGGAGGAGTTGGGGCTGACCGATGACACCGCCATCATCTACACGACCGACCACGGCTTCTACCACGGAGAGCACGGGTGGACCGGCAAGTCCTTCATCTGGCAGGGCGGCTCGGCGGACATGCCGCTGTACTCGGAGGTGGCACGCATCCCGCTGCTGATACGCCTCCCGCAGGGCGAGCGGGCGAGGCGGCTGCAGTGCTTCGCGCAGGCGCCCGACATCATGCCCACGATCCTGGACCTGCTGGGCGTGGACACGCCGGAGACGGTGCAGGGCACATCGCTGGTGCCGGTGATGCTGGGAGGGCGCGACCATACGCGCCCGCTGGCCGTCAGCACACCGTCGCTGGCCATCGCGCCCAGCGGCGGGCGGCCCACGACCATCGTGGAGGGCGGCTGGGCGCTGGTCTACTACGGCGCGCCGGACGGGCCGCTGATGGATCACCTCCAGCGCGACGTGGACAGCATCCCGCGACACGCCGAGGTGCCGACGGGGCGCGTGCCGGAGCCGGAGCTGTACGACCTCGCACACGACCCGGAGCAGAAGTACAACGTCTACGCGGAGAACCGCGACATCGCCGTGAAGCTGCACGCCGACCACGTGCACCTCCTCGAGAGCCTCGGCATGAGCGAGGAGTACCTCTGCCACCGCCGGGCGCTGGAGCCGGGCCACACCCTCGGCGGGCTGTTCGACACCGGTTAGTGGCTGGAGGGGCCGACCTGAGGAGGGCCACCAGGCCCGACGAAGCCGGCCCGCATACTCTGGGGCCGACGTCGCGCGACTGCTGCGCAGTCGCACTCAGGACGGCCCCTCCTCGTACCGTCACAGGCCCTTGGAGGGGCCGACCTGAGAAGGGCCGACAGGCCCCACGAAGCCGGCCCGCATACTCTGGGGCCGACTTCGGCCGACTGCTGCGCAGTCGCACTCAGGACGGCCCCTCCTCGTGCCGTCACAGGCCCTTGGAGGGGCCGACCTGAGGAAGGGCCGGCAGGCCCCACGAAGAGGGCCCACATACTCTGGGGCCGACTTCGCGCGACTGCTGCGCAGTCGCACTCAGGACGGCCCCTCCTCGTACCGTCACAGGCCCTTGGAGGGGCCGACCTGAGGAAGGGCCGGCAGGCC
>JAYENL010000298.1:0-19192 GCA_034722055.1 Armatimonadota bacterium | reverse complement strand
TCAGCAGCGCCGCCTGCGCCACCAGCTCTTCCTCCTCCACCGTCACGAACCCCTCCCGGCGCATCACGTCGCCGACCGGAGTCTCCCGCAGCGCCTCGTCCTCGAGGTTGCGCAGGCCGTAGCAGCGGGGCAGGTCGCTGAGGCGATCCAGCTCCGCGGCCGAGGTGGGTAGCGCCAGCGCCAGGATGTCCTCCTCGCCCAGAGCGCCAACCAGCCTCCCCTCCTCATCCACCACCGGGAGGTTGCTGTGCTCGTACCTCGTCAGCACCTCAGCGGCCTCAGCGATGGTGTCATCCGGTGACAGCGTGGGGGCGTCTGTCTGCACGAGCTCGCCTGCGATCATGGGGGCGCCTCCTGCGAATCGTCGCGGGGACGCAACACGAAAAAGCCCGGAGACCGCCGTGGCAGCGGACCCCGGCGTGGGTGTGTGCTATCAAAGCGCATTATACTGCGTTTCCCGTCCGCTCTCAAGGCCCGCGCGCCCCTCCATGCGAGCCCGTAATCCCGCTCGAACGCGCCAGTCAGCGCGGTCGCCCCTTCGGCGTGGCGTTTCGGTGGGCTGGCCTCCGTTCCAGGCCGGTCGTTGCAGTTCCGTGCCACGGACACCTCTTGTCCGTGCGCCGTTTCCCGCCCGATCGACCCCCCAACGACAACGGCCAGCCGGGCAGGAGAGTCCGTCCCTCCTCACGGCACGGCAGAGGTGGTCGGAGGGGCCGTCCTGAGGAGGGCTGTCAAGCCCGACGAAGTCGGCCCTCCGGTCTCGCTGACCGGAGCCTCCCGCCCACAAACCCGAGGTCCGGCGGCACCATGGCAGGGCTTGCACCGCTCCGTGGCGAACCTGTCTTCGAGGATACAGCCGGGGCCGCCGGGAGGGCCTGTGATGCCCCAGCGCTTCTGTCGCCACTGTGGCGTTCGCATCGCTGATGAGGCCGCGCGCTACTGCCCTGAGTGCGGCCGCGAGCTGTCGCCGCGGTCGCCCTCGGCGGAGACGCCGGAGGGGCGGCAGCCATCCGATCGCGAGGGTGAGGCCCCGCAGCCGCCTGAGGCAGCCGGGCCGGCGGGCGTGGCGCCGGGCGATGCAGGGCCCGGAGAGCCACGTGAGGAGCCACGCGTCGGGCCGGAGACTCCGCTGGAGCAGGCGGCCGAGGACGTCCAGCGCCAGGAGGGCGGCGTGCCGGCCGATGATGTCCGCCGCTGCCCGCACTGCGGCGAGGCTGTGTACGAGGTCGAGCAGGTGTGCTGGAACTGCCGCGGGCGCCTGCTGCCGTCGGAGTCCGAGGCGGAGCCGACCCCGAGGCCCGGGGCCCCGATGACCGGACAGCCGACCAGGCCTGCGCCGGCCCAGCGGCCAGCCGCGCCCCCGGCGCCCCCTGAGGTCATGTCCACCGCCTGGTGGGCGTTCGGCCTGGGGCTGGCCTCTGTGCTGACCTGCGGCGCGCTCGGGCTGCTGGGGATCGTGGCCATCTGGCTG
This sequence comes from Armatimonadota bacterium, assembly GCA_034722055.1. Lineage (GTDB taxonomy): Bacteria > Armatimonadota > Zipacnadia > Zipacnadales > UBA5352 > JAYENL01. Next base: position 17,721 of record JAYENL010000298.1, on the reverse strand, counting down.
GGGGTTGGCGCCAGCCGCCGCGGAGCCGGTCCGGTCGCTGTCGCCGGCATCGTCTTCGGAGTCGTCGGCACCCTCCTGCTGGTGGGCTGGGCCCTGGGCCTGACGCTCTACCTGTCGCGTATGGCGCCGCCCGAATACGTTCTCAATCAGTTGGCCGAGTTGGTGATGACCTGTTGAGCATCCTTCAGCGCTCGATTCTGGTCGCCGTTGCAGTCCTGACGATCATTCCCGCTGTCGCCGACGAAGCAGCGGAGCCGCCGGAGCGCCCCGACTCCGGGAGGGCGCCATTCGTGATCGCCGGAGAGCCGATCCACGGCTCCCGTGTGTTGCCCATCCCGGTGCTTGAGGGCCACGTCTGGGCCGTCCCGCGGCTCACTGAGGGCCTGGACCATGAGGACGCCCAGGTCCGTGCCCGCTGCTGCTTTCTGCTGGGCCAGGTCGCCGACCGCTCCGCGCTTGACACGCTGGCGGAGATGCTGGACGACCCCGACCGCGAGGTCCGCCAGTTCGCCGGCGTCGCACTGATGCGGATGGGTGACTGGCGCGGGCTGCACGCGGCGAAATCAGCGCTGGTGGGCAATCGCTGGTGGGTCCGGTTCTGGGCGGTGGAGGCGATAGGCCGCAACCTCTGGGCGAGCGATATCCAGCGCCTGACCCGTAACGATTCCGATGAGCTCGTGCGGACCCTCGCCGAGGAAGCCGCTGAGCGGACGTGGGAGCCTGCCGAGGCTGAGGTCGCGTGGGAGCTGGAGGAGGAGCTGACGCTTGACGACACGATCTTCCGGCTCACCAACTACATCATCGCCGAGACCGACTGGTGGTGGCACGCCGGGGAGTACCCCCAGATCCTGCGCTGCCTGGAGACCGCCGTATGGCTGGATCCCACCTGGGCCGACGGCTACGGCAACGCCGGCTACCTCTACTGGAGCCTTGACCGTGACCGCGAGGCCCTTGGCGCCTATCGCCGCGGTGTGCAGATACTGCCGGATAGCTGGGAGACCAACTGGGAGCTGGGCTTTTACTACTTCAACGCCCTCAAGCAGTATGAGGACGCCGTGCCTCTGCTGGGCCGTGCCAGGGAGCTGGGCTGCCCCCGGGAGTTCGCCCGCCCGCACGCCCACGCGTTGGAGAAGGCCGGTCACCCCCGGGAGGCGCTGGCGGTCTGGCAACAGCTCCGGGCGCGGTACCCCGACGACCAGGTCGTCCGCGTCAACATGGAGCGCCTGGAGCGGTCGCTGGGCGAAGGTTGACGGCGTCCGGGCATGCTGGTAGGATTCGTTCGTCGCCGCGGGAGGTGGAGTCTGGCCCCGCGGTGAATCAACGCCAGGTCAAACCCCGTTGAAGCCGCGGCCCTGCCATTCGAGGGCCGGACAACATGGAGTAGAGCCCATGGCACTGCGAGAGACTCAGGAGCTGGCGGAATACCGTTCGCTGATGGAGGCGCCGGAGGAGTACGAGGACGGATTCGGCTGGCAGACGGTCGTGGGGGCGTTCTTCATCGGCTTCGTGATGATGCCGGGCTCCATCTACCTGGGGCTGGTGGCGGGTCAGACCATGGGCCCGGCCGCCGAGTGGACGACCATCATCCTCTTCACGGAGATCGCCCGGCGGTCCTTCGCCACCCTCAGCCGCCAGCAGATCTACATCCTCTACTACATCGCTGGCGGCCTGACCGCTATGATGGGCGGCGTGGCTCTCTCCGGAGGGCCATTCGCCCGACTGGTCTGGAATCAGTTCTTCCGTGCCCAGGCCCCAGGCGACCTGGTCTCCCAGGTACCTCAGTGGGTCGCGCCAGCTCCACACTCGGAGGCCATCGCTCAGCGGACGTTCATGCACCCCGACTGGCTTCCCGCCATCGGAGTTCTGCTGGTGACGCAGGTCTTCTCGCGCGTGGCCTGGTTCACATTGGGCTACTCTCTCTTTCGACTGCTGTCGGACGGCGAGGAGCTTCCATTCCCACTGGCGCCCATCCAGGCTCAGGGGGCGACCGCCCTGGCTGAGGCTCAGACCAAGGAGGAGACCTGGCGCTGGCGCATCTTCTCTATCGGCAGCATGGTGGGCATCGGCTTCGGCCTCATCTACGTGGCAGTCCCCACGCTGACGGGTGCAGTCCTCATCCAGCCGGTCCACATCCTCCCCATCCCCTGGATTGACTTCACGCAGGGCACGGAGCGCTTCCTGCCCGGGGTGCCTACGGGCATTGGGACCAACATGGCCACCCTCATGCTGGGCATGGTGCTGCCGTTCTGGATGGTGGTGGGCAGCTTCACGGCGGTGATGACTACAGCGATCATCAACCCTATCGCTTACTTGACCGGCCACCTGCCCACGTGGCGGCCCGGCATGGAGACGACGCGGACGCTGTGGGCCACGCGCATCGACATCTGGCTGTCCTTCGGCATCGGGACCGCATTCTCCATCGCCTTCCTCGGTGTCTACAAGATGATCGTGGAATGGCGCGAGTACGACGAGACCGGCGACAGCGCCGGCTTCGGCTTCGGCAGGCGCATCCCCGGCCGCGGCGACTTCAAGGTCTGGATCTGCCTGGCCCTGTTCTTCGCAGCCACCACCGGCTACGTGGTGCTGTGCCGCATTCTGGTCCCCAGGTTCCCGATCATCTTCCTGATCATCTACGGGTACTTCTGGACGCCGCTGCAGTCCTACATCAACGCCCGCATGGTGGGCCTGACCGGCCAGTTCGTCGCCATCCCCATGATCCGGGAGGCCACCTTCATCCTCAGCGGCTACAAGGGTGTAGACATCTGGTTCGCGCCCATTCCGCTGGGCAACTACGGCCGCACGGTGCAGCGCTTCAGGGAGATTGAGCTGACCGGCAACAAGTTCACCAGCGTGCTGAAGGCCGAGCTGCTGATGTTCCCCATCATGATCGTCACCAGCTTCATCTTCTGGGGCTACGTGTGGCGCCTGCAGCCCATCCCGTCGGTCTACTACCCCTACGCCCAGAAGATGTGGGGCTACCAGGCCATCACTCAGTGGGTGTGGTTCAGCTCCACCACCGAGGGCGGACACCAGGAGATCTTCCAGCGCGCCATCAAGCCCTGGCTGATGGTCGGCGGGCTGGTCTTCGGCCTCGGCATCTACTCTCTCCTCAACTGGCTGCGCATGCCGGTGCTGCTCATCTACGGGTGGATCCGCGGCATGGGTCAGATCCCGCACTACCTGACGCTGCAGTTCATCGGCGCGCTCATCGGACGCTACTACATGCGGGAGCGCTTCGGGGAGGAGAACTGGCGTGTCTGGCCGCCGGTGCTCTATGCGGGCTTCGCCTGCGGCACCGGCCTGGTCGCCATGCTGGCCATCGCCGTCGTGCTGGTGAAGCAGTCCATCACCCACATGCCGTTCTGAGGCCCCTCGCCGCCGGAGAACTTCCTGCTCAGAAGCGGTACGCCGAGGGCGGGTGAGCGTCAGCCCTCCCCGGATTCCTCCGAGCCCTGCGACTCCTCTCCGCCCTCCGGCGGCTGCTCCTGCGCGCCTCCGCCCTCTGCTGGCTCCTGCTGCTCCTCCTGGGCAGCGGCCCCCTCGGAGCTCTCCTCCTCTTCCTCCTCCTCGCGGCGCTTGCCCACGCCGGTGACCTGCTCGGCCCGCACCCAGTCCTCCTCCACGGAGATCACGGCCTTCGGGCAGCGGAACTCGTCCCCGCGGTCGGTGAGCACCCGGACGTCCCCTGTGAGCGTGATGAGATCCTTGAGCTCCTCGTAAACCGCCCTGTCAGCATATACCGTCTTGTCCTCCTGGACGGCCTTGACGCGCCCGGTGGCGGTGGCGCGCTTGACGTCCTCGGCGTACTCGTAGACGATCTTCTCACAGGTGATGGTGGTCTTCTTCTCCCAGTAGTCCTCCAGCTTGCGGGGCTCGCCCTCCTCGTCCTCTTCCGTCTCCTCGGACTCCGAGGGCTGCTGCTCGGACTCGGAGGGCTGCTGCTCGTCGTCCTGGCCCTCTTCCTCTTCCTTCTTGCGCTGAGTGACCACCGTGACCGTGCCGGTTACCACCGCCACCTCGTCGTCGAAGTTGGCCTCGATGAGCTCCCCGGTCATGGTGGTATCAGGGCTCTCGACGCGGGGACTGCCCGTGGCCTCAGCGCTGTTGGCGTCGTAGTCGTAGACCGCCCGGTCGCAGTAGAGCCTGATGTCCTGGTGGGAGAAGACCACATTGCCCGACAGGTGGTAGGTGGCCTGGTCGGCGTCGTAGCGCAGCTCGTCCGCCCACTCGATGCGCGCCCGGTCCTCGTCCTCGGCGATGCCGCCCGGCTCCTCCGGCTCGGCCTCCTGGGCCATCGCCGGGACGGCCATCAGGCACGCAATCGGCATCCACAGCAGCGCTCGCAATCCCCTCATTGCAGTCGCTCCAGCTCCTCGCGCGCGGACTCCACGGTGAAGACGGCCTGGACCGACCTCAGCGTGTAGTCGCGCGTCTTCAGGTTGTAGGTCAGGTCGCGGCCGGTGAGCTGGCCGTGCTCGGTGCGAAGCTGCACGCGGCTGGTGGTGCGCACGATGTCCTTGGGGACGATGAGATCGAGATTCTCGGTGCGCACCGTGATTCCCTCAGCCCGCAGCGTCACCTCGCCCGGGCAGTGCAGCGTCTGGCTGGCGGGCAGCCACTGGACCGTGCCGGTGGTGATGATGGCGCCCTGATGTGAGACGACCTTCACCCCGCCGGTAACCTCGAAGCTCTTGTCGGAGGTGTTGTAGATGGCCTCTCCGGCGGAGATGCGTACGACTGGCTTTCCCTCATCATACACCAGGCCCTCGCGGAGCCCCGCCGCCGCCACCGTGCGTCCCCCGCCCGAGATCTGCAGGTCCTCGATGCTCAGCCGCCACGCCGGCTCTCCCCCTCGCGAGTGCTCCACCATCGACTCCCGGATGGACACCGCCGGAGCGCCCGCCTCGCGGGCATCATCCCTCGGCTCCTCCGGGCGGGTCACCAGCGTGCTGACCAGCCACGCCGCCGCCCCTGCCGCCGCTACCAGCAGCAGTCCGGCCAGAAGCCTTCGCGCCCGGGTGGAGAGCATTGCATTCGCGACCTACTGTAGCAGCGGCGGAGGCGGCGGCGACAGTGTCAGCGCGATGTTGACCCCCGTGGTCGTCTCGCCGTCCTCCACGTCAACCGTTGCCCAGCCGGTGGTCGTTCCGTCGGCCGAGACGGCTGTGATCCCCCGTTCGCCGGCCTCCATGTTGTAAAGCGCGTAGCTGCCGTCAGGCTTGGCGGTGGCCCGGGCGTTGCCGCTGACCAGCGTCGCACCTGGCGCGGCCGCGCCACTAGAGGTGACCATCCCGGTCACCGCGCCCTTCCCCTCTTCCAGCTCCGGCTCCACATAGATCGCTCCCAGGGAGTTAGTGCCGGGTGCAAGGGTCTCGGTCAGCTCCACGTCCTGATAGCCGGCGGCGCTCACTGAGATGGTTCGCGTTCCGGAGGTGGTCTCGAGGGAGAAGCTCCCGTTCGCGCTCGTCGTGGCGGTCTCGGAGCCCACGGCAACCGTGGCCCCGTTGATCGGCTGCAGCGTCCCGTCGTCGTGCACCGTGCCCTGCACGGTGGCCGAACTCCCACCACCTCCACCGTCGCCGCCCCCTCCGCAGCCCGGTGCGGCGACCACGAGCGCCGCCGTCAGCGCCATTCCCAGCAGTATCCGCCAGCCGATCCTCATCGAAGCACGCTCCTCACTGTCCTCTGCGCGCACTCACTCCACGGTGAGCACGAAGTCGATCCCGTCAACCACCACGCCGCCCGGGGGCACCGTCACCTCGCGGGCCAGCGACCGCTCGCCCACCACCACCCTCACCTCGTAGCGGCCCGGCGGCACGAACAGCTCATAGCGACCGGACGGCCCGGTGACCTGGCTGTCGGCGGCCAGCGCGGCGTCGATGTCCACCGCCGTCACCTGGGCCCCGGAGTTATCCGGTGCGCCGCTGAGCGTCACCGTACCGGCGAGGGTGAAGGGCGCACCCGGCGGGTCCTCGGCCCGTTCGAACAGCTCGATGACCAGGTCCCCCATGCCGGGCAGCACGGTGACGGTCCCGGCGAACTCCTCGTAGCCCTGGGCCGTCGCCTTCGCGGGCTGATCGCCCACCGGCACGTCCGCCACCTCGAAGCGGCCATCGGCGCCGGTCGTGACCGGGTCGAGCTCCGCGATGGAGACCTCCGCGTCGGCGATGGGCTGGCGCGTGAGCACGTCCACCACCACGCCCGTGACCGTCACGGTGGTATCGCCGGCTACCAGGGTGACCTCCAGCGGCTCGTTCTCGCCGTCATCGTCGGCGGTGATCTTCACGACCTCCGAGCGCGGCAGGTAGCCGCCTGCCTCCACTGTCACCTGCCGCTCTCCCTCGGGGATGCCGCCGATGATGAATGCGCCGTCGTTGTCGGTGTAGCCGGCCACGAGCGGCTCGGCGGCATCCGGCGGCGTGAACTGCACGAAGGCGTTGACCACCGGCTCCTCGGTCTCGACGTCGCTCACCGTGCCTGAGACCGTCCCGGTGATGGCGGTGTCGGCCGCCTGCACGGTGGCCGTGACCCAGGTCGCGGTGGTGATGCTGAGCTGCACCTGCTGCGTGCGCGTCACATACCCGGCGGCCGTGACGGTCATCGGCTGGGTGGGCGGCGTGCCGGTTCCCAGCGGCACGTCGCGCAGCACAAGCTGCTCGTCACTGGGCTTGAGGGTCCCGCGCACGCCGCCGACGATCACGGTGGCCGGCACCTCCAGCGGCTCGTTGGTCTCCTCCTCCACCACCATCACCACCACGGCGCCCTGCCCCTGCCCCTCCTCCATGGGCGGCAGCCCCCCGCAGCCCCAGGCCAGCGCCACCGTCACCATCACTATGCTCAGCAGCGCCGCCGCGCCCGCCCGGCAAGGGCGGCGCGACCGCCTCACCCTCCGGCCGCCGCTGATCATCGGTTGATCTGCAGCGGGCGCAGCGCCTGGGTCTGGCGGCCGCTGTCATCCCGGGCGCGCAGGCGCACGAGGTAGAGCCCGCTGGGCACCAGCCGCCCTCCATTGTCCCGAAGATTCCAGCTCAGCGTGCTCTGTCCGGGCGCCTGCAGGCCGCCGCCGAGCCCCCGGATCGGCCGACCGGCAATGTTCAGAACCGCCACCTCCACGTCGGCCGGCACGCTGAGGCTGAAGACGATCTGTGCCGCCGAGCCCGGCGCCTGCATCGCCGACATGGCGCTGACCATCAGCGGCGCGTCGCAGCGGCTCCGCAGCTCCACGCGTAGCGCGCGATCCACGCCCTCGTCGCCGCCCGGCAGCTCCATGCCCGCGGTGGTGCGCATGTAGGTGCGGCTTCCGGCGGCCTCGTCCACGAGCATCGGCGCCAAATCCTCGGGCAGCTCGCTCAGGTCCGGCCAGCTCAGCCGCACCGCCTGGCCGGGCAGCGTGCTCAGCACGCGCAGCCTGCAGGCCCCCTCGCTTCCCGCCGGCCGGACATCGCTGATGTATGCAGCACTGCCCTCGCCGGCCGGATCCAGCCGCACGCTCACGTGCGGGCCGAACGCCGGCGGGCCCTGCAGATCGTGGCGATCCAGGCCGTCGGCGGCGTCCGAGGCGGCTCCTATCCACGCCGAGCCGCGCATGCCGGCAGCCTCCGCCACGATGGGCAGCCGCCACCGCACGTCGCCGCCGGCAGGGGTCGCGGATGCTGAGGCCTGCGCCGAGGACACGCTCACGGCCGGGAAGCGCATCAGCGCGCCGTCGGCCCGCAGGCAGCGTATCCAGTAGCCGGCGAAGGGCCGGAGGGTCTCCTCGATGGTGTAGCCCTCCTCGGACGAGTAGCCGAATATGCCCTCCTGGATGATGGTCCGCTCAACGGCCTCGGCGTAGTCCACGGCCGCCTCCCCCTCGGCCGCGAACTGCAGGGACGCCACCTCCACCGGCTCAGTGCGAGGCGGCCCGATCATGTTCCAGCCCACCTTCAGCGGCACCACCACCGGCCGCTCCTGTGGCTCCTGCACCCCCTGCAGCGAGAGATTCACGTCGTCGAAGATGCGCAGCCAGTAGCCGCGGCCGGGCGCCACCGGCTCCGTCCGCGGCCAGATGGCGTACTTGCTCTCCCCCGGCAGGCTCGGGTCCCAGCGGGCCACCAGCAGCCGGTCGGGATCCACCTCCAGAAGCGCCGCCAGGTCCTGCGTCAGGGGCCGAACCGGGAAGGAGATCAGGTGCAGTCCAGGCGGGTCAGCCGACCACTTCTTCGTCAGCGCCCGCTGCTGCCCGCCGTGCAGGAAGGTCACGTAGGAGTCCCAGGCCACGTTGAACACGCGCGTGATCGACTGCTCGTCCTGATTCGTGAAGGTGATGCGGAGCTGCTGGGGCGTCAGGGTCGCCTGCGTGATGCGGTCGCCCCACACGCCGCGCCGAACGGCCACGTCCTCCAGGCCCGCCCCGCCCTCCACGTCGATGGTCCCCTGGGTGGCGGTGATGATGGACCCGTAGAGGTTGTTCTCGCCCAGCTCGAACCCGCGCTGGTCGTAGGGGAAGGGCAGGTTCCGCCGCAGGGAGCCGAGGTCCACCTGCACCGTGATGTTCTGCGGCCCGCCGATGTTGAAGAAGGTGGGGATCAAAAAGCCCTCACCGGCCCCCTCACCGGAGGCGGGGATGCTGATGGTGTTGCCCTCCTCGGCGTACAGCGAGGTGCGGAAGTCATAGCTCCAGTAGGTGGTGCGCGCCTGCCCGCCGCGCGGCTCCTCATCGCCCTGGAATGTGGTGTAGAAGTGCTCCGCGATCAGCGCCACCGACTGCGTCAGCGGGATGTTCCAGATGAACAGCTTCGGCCCGATGCGCACGCTGGTGTCCAGCACCCACTGGCGCTGGTACCACTCCTGGAATGCCAGTCCCTCCACCTCCGGCAGCACCTGTGCCGCCAGCACCCGCAGGGCCGGGACGTCTCCTGGCAGCGTCTCGGTGAAGCTGTCGTAGTAGGCGCGGTTGAAGCGGCGGAAGAAGTCGTTGTCCTCCACCCAGCACTTGAACCAGGCGCTGCGCGCCATGGCCACGCGCCACACCAGCATCCCGGCCCAGCCGGAGGGCGGGTAGAAGGTCGGGCCGCCCAGGTCCTGCTGGTTCTGCGGCTCGTAGACGCTGGTGGCGTAGAAGGGCCCCGGATCGATGGGATCGTAGCCCGGCGCCACGCCCGGACGCGTCTGAACCACTGTGGCGGCCGCCCCCGCGAAGCCCAGCTCCCAGGCGTCGTAGAAGAAGCCCGCGTCATCGTGAAAGGCCTGCAGGACCATGATCAGGAGGATGAAGGAGTCCTCGGGGAAGTTCCCCGAGAGCGGCGCCAGCCGGATCTCGTTGGCCGAGGCGTCGTAGACGCCGCCCTGCAGCTCCGCCAGCTCCTCGTCGAGGATGACGGTCACGTCCAGGTCGAAGGCCGGGCGGCCGTAGACGTTGTAGGCCACCGGCAGCGCTCTGCTCAGGTAATCGCGCAGCGCGGTCTCGTCAGCCTCCTCGAAGCCCTCGAAGGTGAAGCGCAGCTCGTTGGTCGCGCCGCCGAGGCCGTCGCCGGCCTGCCGGGCGCGGATCAGATCGGGCGCCACGATGCGCCCCTCGCGCATCCTCACCAGCCGCCGCGGGAAGGCCGCCCGCGCCTGAGGGCTCTTCAGCCCCAGGCGCTGGAGCGTCTCCAGGCTGTGCCGGGCCCGGGCCAGGGCGCGCACGCTGTGCTGGGTGCGGATGGCGGCCGAGACCGCGTCACCGGCCTCGGCGGTGGTGATGGCGCTCTCATCCACCACGATGGCCCCCTGCGGTCCGTTGGAGACGGTGGCAAAGGGCTCGTTCACGATGTTGCGAAACGGGGACGCGACCGAGGGCGGCGCCGAGGCGAGAGCAAGGATCGTCACGAGGACGGCGGCGGGAAGATGGCCGCCGCGGCAGTCACTCATACCACTGCCACCACCTGTGCACGTCCTCGCGCCTCCGGGCCTCGCCCTCAGGTGGCCGCTGCCCCAGCGGCGGACGCTCGCCGGGCCGCCGCCGCATCTCGCCCCCGGGCCCGAAGGGGGCCGGCGGCTGCTGCATCCTCTGCTCCTCAGTCTCCCGGCGGAACTCGCCCTCCCCGACCTCGAAGCCCTCGCCGCGCCGTCCCACTCTCGGCTGGTAGGTGGCGCTGGAGCCGCGCGCGATGTTGGCGCCGGCCGAGAAGTCCTGCGATCGCCACCCCGTCCCGCCGGTCATCCCGCCGCCCCCGAAGGGCGTCGCCGTGTAGCCCCCACGGTCATAGCCCCCCGACAGCCCCGTGCGCCGATAGGTGCTGGCGCCCGAGAAGTCGCCCAGGCCGCTTCCTCCGTACCCGTAGCCGCCCGCGTAGCCGCCGATGGCGTAGCCGCCGAAGCTCGACATGGCGCCGCCGTAGCCCGAGTAGCCGGCAGGCCCGGTCCGTCCCGCCGAGCCGAGGCCGCTGGTGAAGTTGCTGGAGAGGCCGAGCATGACTGTGTGAGCGATGTAGTTCTGGCCGGACCTGGCGCCGCCCACGGCGCCCGGCAGCGGCAGGTCGGGCTCCCCGCTGATATTGCGGATGTACCGGTAGCCGAAGTTGATGTCCGCCAGGTCGCTCATCCGGTAGCGCAGCCCCACCTCGCCGGTGTCCTTGGTGAAGACGGCGTAGCCGCTGTCGTAATCCGCGCGCCCCAGGCGGCCGAAGAGGCTCATCCCAGGACCCAGGTCGTAGCTGAGCTCCCCGGAGATGTCGAACAGGTCGGTGGGCACCACGCGGGTCACCTGATTGTCGCCAAAGCCCACGGAGGTGGGGCTGCTGCCCGTCTGCCGGTGCAGGTTCACGCCCAGGCCCCAGGGCTGTCCCTCCGGCCGGTAGTTCAGCCCCAGGGACAGCATGTCGTTGGTGATCGTGCCGCGGTCCTCCTCCAGAAAGCGCATCTCGTCGCTGCCCCACGTGGTTGTCAGCGCCAGGCCCTGCCCCAGCCGCCAGCTCGCGGAGGCGTTGTAGTAGGTCTGCTCGCTGTCGGCGAGATAGCCCACGCCACCGCCGCTGGTATAGTCTCGCCAGCCGGCCGAGAGGCTGAGGTCCACCCGTTTAGCCGGTCTGTAGTTGAGGCTCAGCCGGGTGTCGGTGTCCTCGTACCGCGACCGCTCCTGCTCCTCCTCGTCCTCGTCGGGGATCTCGCCACCGCCCCCGCCGGGGTTGCCGGGGATCTGGTAGGGCGTCAGCCTCCCTGTCCCGAAGCCGCCGATCCCCCCGTAGAAGCCGCTGGTCACCGCGCCGTCAGACTCGGACATGGTGTGGTCGAGGTTCAGGCTCAGCCGGGTGGATGGCCTCCACGACGCCGAAAGCTGGCTGACGGTGCTGCTGGAGCTACCCGCCTCTCCCAGCGAGGTGGCGCTGTTGGTCCCGAAGTGCGCGCCCAGACTCAGCGTCGAGGTGGGGGAGTACTGGGCCGAGAGCTGCGTCTGGTCGGTGGAGGAGCCGCGGGGCTGTCCCAGAGCCCCCCCGGCGTCGGCCCCCAGATAGCGCTGGCTGCTGTCGCTGAGGGCCAGGCGGAGGCTGTAGGGCTGCTCGCGGGGGGAGTAGTTGAGCGTGAGGCTGTTGGTGCTGTTGCGGCTGTCGCCGCGGGAGCCGCCGCTGTTCTCCATGTCCTGGCGCGTGAAGCTCAGCGTCGGCCAGCCGGGATAGCGGACGTCCACGCCGAAGTCGTTGCGCTGGGTGTTGGTCTCCAGGCTGCTGGCGGTCGTCTGTGCCGGGCTGACGCCGAATGTGCGCGTGACCCCGCCGGAGTAACCTGTGTAGCCGCTGTAGCCGAACAGCAGACCGCTGTCGCTCTTCAGCTTGGAGAAGCGCTCGTAGACGGAGATGTGGTCATTCGCCTGCCACTGGGCAGCGAAGTTGAGGCCCTTCTCCTTGCGCTGAAAGCCCACGGTCTCGAGGTAGCTGAACTCCGGCTGCACGTCCCGGATCTCCAGCGTGGCGTTCAGCCGCGGACGGGAGAACGACAGGCTGCTGCGCAGCGCCTGGCCGCTGAGGCCGTCGGCGTCCTGGTCGCTCTGCGCCCAGTCCGCCCGCAGGGTCATGCCCTCCGCCACACGCCAGCCCAGGTCCAGGCCCACGACCCTGGAGTCCCCACCCACCAGCGGCTCGCCGAGATCATAGTAGTAGCGGATGATGACCAGCGAGGTCGGTGGCACCGCGCGGCGGAAGATGATGCGCCCGATGTCGTGGTAGACGTCGTAGTCCACGCCCTGCACCTGCTCCACGTTGTCCACCAGCACCACCACGGTCTGGTCGATAGTCTGCCGTTCTCCCTCGTAGACCACGGTGGCGCCGTTGGGCAGGATGGGGCGGAAGTTCACGTCGAAGGGGCCGGTGCTGCCCGAGCCCTGGAAGATGTCCTCCTGAAAGCCCGCGGTGTCGCCGGCGCTGCTGGGATCGCGCCTGTCCTGGATCAGCGCCGTCAGCCCAACCAGCATCTTGTCGCCCATCAGCGGCATCTCCGCCCGCGCACCGTAGAGGTTCCCCGGTGTGCTCTGCCACCCGTAGGACTGGTAGCTGACGGAGATCACGGAGGTGCTGGGGATGATCCGGGGAGGGCCGTCCACGGGCTCGAACTTGAGTTGGCCGGTCTCGTAGTCGAGGCGGTAGTCCCGGCCGAAGCGCATGACCTCCTCATCGACCTTCACCACCTCGCTGCCCTCGATGATGGGGGTGTAGCGGAGGAAGAACGGCCCGGAGGTGTTGTTGCCGTTGATGGTCTCCCGCCGGGTGAGGCCCTTCTCACGGGAGTAGAACGCCCGCAGCAGGCCGTTGTTGGGCAGCGCCTGGTCGAGCTGCCAGCCCTCCAGGGTCTTGTTGAAGCTGGCGAACTCGTTCCCCGTCAGCCGGACGTTGAGATCCCCGTAGTACAGCGCGGTCTCGTCGGTGGTCCAGCCCAGGACGAAGCGGTTATAGCTGCGGCCCCACCCGATGGAGGAGATGTCGGCCTGGACGCCCAGGTTCTGCCAGATGGGGCCCTCGATGTGCAGGCTGCTGCGGCGAACCAGCGAGCCGGTATCCCACCGCTGGCCCTCGAATGCCGACCTGGATCCCTCCAGGGCGTGGCCCTGCAGCGTGAAGCTGTTGCTCCCGCTGACCTGGATGCCCTGGAACAGCCCCGCGTCGTCGAAGAACTCCTCGATGTCGTCCAGGGGGTCGGCCGCACAGAACACCGACATCAGCAGCGCCAGGAGCGCGATGACAGGGGTGCAAGTAGGCAGGTGACGGCTTTGGTGCATCGGTTGGGAAACCTCACGGATTCGCTTCCGCCGGGCGCTGTCGCCGGGCAGGGGCTCGCATGCGATGTTAGTAGGACGGGAGCGCCCTGTCAATTGTTCCGGCGCCGTGCCCTCTCGAATCAGTATCCCATTCTGGGAAGCCGGCGCCCTCGCCGCCGTTCACGCGAGCCGTACCTCGCGTGGAGAGGCCGGACCACCGTCCGGCCTGCCGTTCGCTCCCTGCGCCGCTGGTCGGTAATGGGAGGCGGGCGTCCCCGCCCGCCTGCGGGCCGAAGGCCCGCTCTGACGTGGACGACGGCGTCACCACAACGGCAACGGCGTACAACCTTCATCGCGTAGGTCGGGCTTCCAGCCCGACACCGTTGTTCACTGACGTGCGGCAACGACGCGCGGGCGAGGCGCCCGCGGCCCAGACTCTCAGGACCCGGGCCCAGATTCCCAGGGATACGAGGGCGAGGCACGCATGTCGTCAGGAGGGGCGGGCTTCCCTGCCCGCCCGGTCGTTATCGCTGCTGGCTGAGCTCACGCACCAACGGCGCACGGACAGGAGTGTCCGTGCCACGGAACGTCGCAACGACGCACGCGCGAAGGGGCCCGCGGCGGCCCGCAAAGGAGCCTGCCTCGCCCGCGTGGAATAGATTGAGGACCCTACCGCGTCGCGCTCAAGGAGTCGAGAGACTATGCGTCGCGACATCGCACTCGCGCTCGGCTGGGCCCTCGTCGGGGCTCTCCTGCTCGTCGGCTGTCCGGGCGGCGAGGAGGTGACGCCGCCGCCCGCCGCAGGTCCGGGCGTGGCGGAGGGCGAGCCGGTCGAGCTGGAGATGTGGACCATCTGGAGCACCGAGCCTCGCAAGTCGGCGCTGGCGGAGATCGTTGCGGACTTCGAGGCTCAGCATCCGGACATCAAGGTCAATGTCACGCCCGTGGAGCCGGACGCCTACAAGACCCGTATCCGGGTGGCGGTGGGCTCGGGGGAGCCGCCGGATGTGTTCTTCGTGTGGAGCGGCGAGTGGCTGCACAACTTCGTCCGCGGCGGGAATGTGCTGCCCATCACAAACGCGCTCAACGCCAACGATGGCGCCTGGCGCCAGCGCATTATGGGCGACGCCCTGAAGTGGTACACCTTCGGGGGCGAGAGCTACGGCATCCCCTTCCTGCGCCAGTGCACGTTCTTCTTCTACAACACGGAGCTGTTCGAGCAGCAGGATCTGCCGATCCCGGGCACATGGACCGGGCTCGTGGACGTCTGCGAGGCGCTCAAGCAGGCCGACGTCACCCCCATCGCCCTCGGGAACTCCGTGAAGTGGCCCGCGCATCACTACGTCTCCTGCCTGTGGCAGCGGCTCATCGGCGAGCAGCAGCTTCTGGAGGACTTCGACCCGCTGGGGCCGGGGCGGTATGACGATCCCGGCTACCTGCAGGGCCTGGAGATGTTCCAGGAGTTCGTGGAGCGCGGCTTCTTCAACCGCGCTCCCAACGGCACCACCCGCGAGAACGCCCGTGCCCTGTTCTACACCGGCGAGGCCGCCATGTTCTACACGGGCACCTGGAACCTCAACAACTTCCGCGAGGGCGGGGAGGCCCCGGAGGAGTTCTGGGACAAGTGGGCCTGGTTCAACTTCCCGCGCGCCACCGGCGGTGCCGGGAACCAGCAGGCGCTGCACGGCGGCGCCGACGGCTACGTGATCTCCTCGAAGACCGAGCATCCCGACGACGCCATCACCTTCCTGCAGCACCTCAACTCCCTGGAGTCCGCCCGCCTCTTCGTGGACCGGTGCAAGGAGCTGGTGCTGGTCGATGGCGCGGTCACCGAAGAGAATGCCGACGTGCATCTGCAGGAGTACGCCAGGCAGGTTGCCCGGGCCAGCACCATCGTGCCCTGGGCCGACACGCTGATGGCCCGGCAGGTGGCGGAGGTGCTGCTGGACGGCTGCCAGGCCCTCATCGAGGGCTCCACGGATCCGGAGCAGATCCTGGAGGACATCCGCGAGCGCCAGGCGGAGGTGAAGGAGGAGCTGGAGGCCGCCGGCGGCACCACCGTCGGCGCGCAGACCGGGTAGCCCGCTACCCCCGGGAGCATGCATCGAACCATGCGTCACCGACCCCTCACAGCCTGGCTGCTCGTGCTCCCCGCGCTGGCCGTCTTCGCGTTCTACATCACCTATCCGCTGCTGCACACCATCGTCCTCAGCGCCTACTCCTGGAGCGCGCTGCGCCCCGTGCGCACCTGGAAGGGCCTCGGCAACTACGCCGATCTGCTCCAGGATCCGGTGCTGCTGACGGCGCTGAAGAACAACGCCCTGTGGATCGTCCTGTCGCTAGCGGTTCAGCTCCCCCTGGCGATGCTGCTGGCGGTGGCGATCGGCTCGGCGCTGCGCCGCCACCGGCTTCTGCGCACGCTCTTCTTCTCGCCGCTGATCGTGCCCGCGGTGGCCGTGGGGCTCATCTGGACCCTCTTCTACGACCCGAACTTCGGGGCCCTCAACGCCCTGCTGGAGCGCCTTGGTGCCCAGCAGTGGACCGCCGGGTGGCTGGGCGACCCACAGCTCGCTACGCTGTGCATCATCGCCGTCTCCTGCTGGCGCTACACGGGCTTTCACATGATGATCCTGCTGGCGGGCCTGCAGGCCATTCCCGAGGATCTGTACGAGGCGGCGCGCATCGACGGCGCCGGCGCCTGGCGCACCTTCTGGCACATCACACTCCCGCTGATGAAGCGCATCGTGCTGGTGGATGCGCTGCTGATCACGGTCGGCTCCGTGAAGATCTTCGACCTCATCTGGGTGATGACCGAGGGCGGCCCCAACCACGCCTCCGAGGTGCTCGCCACCTATATGTACCGCTCCGCCTTCAGCGACGACCGCATGGGCTACGCCGCGGCCATCGCCACCGTGATGCTGGTGCTGACCCTCATCGCCACCGCCATTTACCTGCGCCTGACGCGGCGGGAGGAGGCATTCGGCTAATGCGCCGGGCGACGGCGTGGCTGGCGGACGGGCTCTTCGCGCTGCTGGCGCTGGTGTTCATGCTGCCGCTGATCTGGACGATCATCGGCTCGGTGCGGCCCGGCAACGCCCTGCGCGTGGAGCCCTGGGGGCTGCCGGATCGGGCCTACGTGGACAACTACGTGGCGGCCTGGAAGGGCCACATCGGCCTCTACCTGCTCAACTCCACAGCCGTGACGGTCATCTCGGTGGCGCTGATCATCGCCCTGAGCGCCCCGGCGGCCTACGCCTTCGCGCGGCTGCGCTTCCGGGCCTCCTCGCTGGTGCTGGGCTTCATCCTCACCGGGCTGCTGATCCCGGCGCACGCGGTGCTGATACCGCTGTATCAGCTCAATGCCGCGCTCAACGTGGGCGACTACCTGGCGATCATCGGCCCCTACGTGGCCTTCGGACTGCCGCTGTCCACGCTGCTGCTGCGGGCCTACTTCGTGGAGGTCCCCAGGGAGCTGATGGAGGCGGCCATCATGGACGGCGCGGGCCACCTGCGCATCCTGTGGGCGATCTTCATGCCCATCGCCCGGCCGGCGGTGGCGACGGTGGCCATCTTCCAGGCCGCCTGGATCTGGAACGAGCTGCCCTTCGCGCTGGTGTTCATCAAGCAGACGGGCCACTACACGCTGCCGGTGGGGCTGCTGAGCTTCCAGGGGGAGCACATCGCCAACTGGGGGGCGATCCTGGCGGGAGTGACGGTGGCGGTGGTGCCGCTGATGCTGCTCTACCTGCTCTTCCAGCGCCACATCGTGCGCGGCCTGACCGCCGGGGCGGTGAAGTGAGCCGCGGTCTGGGGTGCCAATCGGCAGTGTCGGTGTAGCCCCGGTCGGGAGCGCTATGCGCTTCTCCCCCCTGCCTCAGTCCAGGCCGGAGGCCGTTGTTTGTCTCTGCCTGCGGCCACCCCCCCCCCGAAGGATGGGTGTCCCGTGCTGGAAACCCGGCGCCCACCGACGCTCTTCATCTTGGGAAGCCGGCGCCCTCGGCGGCTTGTGGCGCGCAGCGCCACTCGACCTCTTGGACGGCCTCAGTCAAACGATGCGCGGGCGGGGGCGCCCGCGCCCCAGCAAGAATGAGCATCTCATGCTGGGAAGCCAGCGCCCTCGGCGGCTTGTGGCGCGCAGCGCCACTTGACCCTTTCGGCGGTCTCAGTCAGACGATACGCGGGCGGGGGCGCCCGCGCCCCAGCACTGAGTTGGCTTGCGGGCGCCCCTGTCCTCAATCGACGATTCCGGGACGTCCCCAGACCTGTTGCCGGGAGACTGGGCGAGCGAAGCGGCGTACGCTAGTGCTAACTTGCGCAATTGCGCGCATGTTGACGACGAGCGCGCTTAGCATTTGGTTGCCTTGAAGATCCGCGGTGTGCCTGATGGAGGGGCCGCCGGGCGCGCAGCGCCCGGTGAGGCCTGTGAGCATAGCGAACAGACCGAAGGTTCCACCCCGGCCCAAGACGCTACCTAACACGTGGGCCGGGGTGGAACCTGAGCGGTGCGTTCGAGA
>JAYENL010000297.1:0-4027 GCA_034722055.1 Armatimonadota bacterium | reverse complement strand
AGGCCGCGTGGCTTACCTTTACCCACATCGTGGCGAGTGGCGATTCGCTGTCTGCCGTCCGGGGGCCGTCTGAGGCTCCAGCATCGTTCGCTGGAGACGAAGCCGGCCCGGCCGTTGGCCGTCCAGGCCGCCGATTGCGTCACTTCCCCTGCAGCGGGCCGACTTCGCGCGCTCCTGAGGAGCGCCCTCAGGCGGCCCCTCCACGGCCAACAGCCCTCGGCAACTTGTGGGTAAAGGCTACTAGCCGTATGGCATCGAGGGAACGGCAGGCGGCGTAGGCACGCCGCCGCTCCGCACGCCATACGGCCCGGGCGTCGGCGGGCAAGGAAGCCCGCCCGTCCTCACAGCATGGGGGCAAGAGTGCGCCCAACCAGCGGCCCTGCAGGCCTCCGGCCCCTCATGCTCGAAACACCATGTGACCGTGGTTCAGCTTGAGGGGAGGTCACGCGCATGCGGATAGTGTCTCTGATCCTGGCTCTGGCGGCGGTTGTCAATCCCGCCGCCGCCGAGGACTTCTGGTTCGCCGCCGCCAGCGACACGCACATCCGCGATGTGGCCAGCACCGAGATCGTGCGCGAGGGCATCGCCATGATCAACGCCGACCAGCGCCTCGCCTTCAGCCTCTGGCTGGGCGATCTCACCGACCGCTCCACGGCCCAGGAGATGGCGCTGGCGAAGAGCACGCTGGCGACGCTCCAGCGCCCGTGGCACCCCTGCCGTGGGAACCACGACGTCAAGGACGGCCTCTACGAGAAGCACTTCGGCAAGCTTAACTACACCTTCGAGCACCAGGGCTGGACCTTCATCATGCTCGACAGCAACGGAGGCAGAGAGACGCTCATCGACGAGCCTCGCATGCAGTGGCTGCGCGAGCAGATCGCGGCCATCGATCCCGAGAGGCCCATCGTGCTCTGCTGCCACCACCCGCTGATCCTCGGCGGCGTCGTGCCGGTGGCCGGCGCGCCGGAGATCCTGGAGCTGTTCGCCGACCACACCCTGAAGGCCGTGCTGGCCGGACACATCCACATCAACCAGCGCCACGTGGTGGACGGTGTGCTCTACACCACCACCGTCTGCCTCGCCACGACCCGCGGCAACGTGGATCGCGATCCGCGGCGCGGCTACCGCATCTTCCACTGCCGCGACGGTCAGATCAGCACTCAGTTCGTGACCGTGCGCGAGGTCCCAGAGGAGCAGCCCGCGACCGCCCCATGAGGTGACAGCAGATGCGAGCCGCGCTTCCCGCCATCATCCTCTCCGCCACCATCACCTGCGCCCAGCAGCCTGACCCGCGCGCCGACGGCGGCCCGGACTTCTCCGCCATGACCCTCGACTATGAGGCGGACGTCTGCGTGCTCGGCGGGGGGCCGTCGGGCGTGGCCGCGGCCATCGCCTCCGCCCGGAACGGCGCCGACACGCTGCTGATCGAGCAGTACGGCTTCCTGGGCGGCGCCAGCACTGCCGCGGGCGTGAATGTCTTCATGACCTACCGCTACGCCGGCGGCGTCTTCCGCGACGTGCTGCACCGGCTCGACCAGCTTCACGCCCGCCGCGGCTCGGCCTTCGACGTGAATCTGATGCAGGTGGCGCTGGATCAGCTCGTGGCGGAGGCGGGCGTGCGCGTGCTCCTCTACACCCGCGGGATCGCATGCACGGTGGCCCCCGGCGATCCCTGGCAGGGCCAGCCGCGCCGCACCATCACCGGCCTGGTCATCCACAACAAGTCCGGCATCCAGCTCGTGCGCGCCGACATCTACCTCGACTGCACCGGCGACGGCGACCTGGCGGCCTGGGCCGGCGCGCCCTTCGAGATCGGCCGCCGCGAGGACGGCCTCACCCAGCCGATGACGCTCATCTTCCGCATGGGCGGCTGCAGCTTCGAGGGCGGCTCGCTGATGGACTACCCCGGCATGGAGGACTACTGGGCCAGCTACGCCTGGAACCCCAACCCCGGCGAGATCACCTTGAATATGACGCGCGTGAAGGGCTACAGCGGGGTCAGCGGCGAGGACCTTACCGCCGCCACCATCGAGGGCCGCCAGCAGGTCCTGGAGGCCGTGCAGGCGCTGAAGCAGAACGTGCCGGGCTTCGAGGAGGCGTATCTGCTGGAGATGGCGCCGCAGATCGGGGTGCGGGAGACGCGCCGGGTGATGGGCGCCACCGTGCTGGAGGGCGAGCAGATCATCGACCCGCCCGGCATGTATGAGTATCGCGCCGACGTTATCGCCCGCAACTCATACCCGGTGGACATCCACGACCCGACGGGCACGAAGGCCCGCATCGTGCCCGTGAAGGACGGCTACCACATCCCCTACCGCAGCCTCCTGCCGCGAGGACTCGACAACCTGCTGATCGCCGGCCGCTGCATCTCCGCCGACCACGTGGCCCTCTCCTCGCTGCGCATCCAGCCCACCTGCTACGCGCTGGGCCAGGCCGCCGGGACCGCGGCGGCGCTGGCGGCGGAGCTGGGAGTGGGGCCCTGGGAGATCGGCCAGTCGGATGACCCCTCGCAGGGCCAGCCGCACCTGCGCCGCCTGCAGGCCACGCTCATCCGCCAGGGCGCCGACCTGGGGCCGTGGCGGGCCCGCAAGCTGGGCCTCTACGACCACTGGCGCCGGTGGCAGATGCGCTATCGGCTGCAGGCCTACCCCATGCAGCGCGACTTCGAGGACGTCCCGGAGGGCCATCCGGCGCACGACGCGGTGCTGGGGCTGGTGAGGATGGGCGTCTTCCACGGGCTCTCGGAGACGCACTTCGGGGCGGATCAGCCCGCCTCGCTGGCAGTCGTGGCGGTGACGCTGGCGCGCGCGCTGGCGTTGCTGCCGGATGCGCCGCCCGCGCCGGAGCTGCCCCGGCTCCCCGAGCTCCTCAGGGAGCAGTGGTGGTCTGAGGCGCTGGCGGAGTGCGCCGCGCGGGAGATCATCGCGCGGTCCGAGCTGCCGTCCCTGGACCCGAACGCACCGGTGGCGCCGGAGCGGCTTCGCAGCTACCTCCACGCGGCCTTCGATGGCTGCCCGCCGCTGCCCGAGCTGTCTGAGGAGCTGCTGCGCGACGGTGCCGTCACCCGCGCGGGCCTGGCACTGTGGCTGTGGGAGTGCGTGGCTTCGGAGGAGTAGTCGCGGACCTACCGCACGCCGCCGCTCGCGCCCGGGCGTTTCCGGGAGGGGACCACGTTCCCGCCGGGTCGTTAGTCTTCGCCGTCAGCCCTTGTCGTTGTGGCGCCGACGCCCCCGTCGGCGAGCGCCCGCAGGGCGCTTGTCGTATGTCGTCGGCGTCGCCGCCGCCTCCGTCGGTTCCCTTGCCGCCCTGACTACTCGATACTCTCCCAGCGGTAGATCCCGGGCTTGCTGCCCTCGATGGGCTCGGCGCCGCAGACCTTGGTGTAGAACTCCTCGGGCCCGGCCGCCCCGATGATGGCGTAGCCGTAGCCCATCTCGTGCATGGCGTGCAGGCAGGCCAGCGTCAGCGCCGCGCCGATGCCCCGCTTGCGGTACTCCTCGTCCACGCCCATCGGTCCGAAGAAGTTGCGGGCGGTGCACTCGTAGGCCGCGAAGCCCACCATGCGCTTTCCGTCCTGCGCCAGGAACAGCGAGATCGGCTGCCGCGCGAAGGCCAGTGAGGCCTCGTCCGTCCAGCCGGCGCTGAAGTGCTCGCGGATGAAGCGCCGCACCGCGCCGAGCTCCCACGGCTGGGCCCGCCGCACCACGATGCCCTCCTCCGCCAGCGCGTCGAGATGGGGCTGCAGGTCGGGCTGATCGTAGAGCTTCACCAGCATGTCCGCCATGCGCCATCGCTCCTTGCGGATCGGACTGCAGGCTGTCCACAGCGCCGGGCACATGCAGGGGCCGCACGAGGAGGGCCCGAAGGCCCCGACGAGGTCGGCCCGCCTACGGGCGTTCTGTCCGGCCGCAGCGTGAAAGCGGGGAATGACCGTGGTGGGCCGGCCTTGCGCGAGCGCTTAGCACTCGCGCTGCGTGCGGCCCCTCCAACGGCCCACGACCGCAGGCTGGAAGCCTGCGCCACGGTG
>JAYENL010000296.1:0-4040 GCA_034722055.1 Armatimonadota bacterium | reverse complement strand
TTGGCTGCGACTGTAAGCTTCAGTATTCAGGACAGATCACTCACCGAAAAGTTGCGCCTTTCCCTTGACAAAATTCGGGGGGGGGTACACTCTACTCCTGAGAGAAGTGGCAACGTGAGTAGTTACCAGCATAGTGTTCGCCGGTCGCAAGGAGAACGACCGATGAGATGCAAGACGCAGCGAGCGGATGTCCCGGCAGCGCCGGCGGCATCCGCCCAGCGCAGGGCCGCGCGGGTATTCGCGTGGGGGTTACGGAGCGTAACGCGTCTGATGCGCATGGCGGGAGTGGTTCTGATGGTCTGTGGTGCGAGCAATGAAGCAGCAACACAGCCGGCGAGCGGGCCGTTGAGCGTGAGCGCGGAGAACCCGCGCTACTTCGCCGACGCCGACGGCAGCATCGTCTACCTGACCGGCTCCCACACCTGGAGCAACCTCAAGGACATGGGCGCAACCGACCCGCCGCCGGAGTTCGACTATCCCGGCTACCTGGACATGCTCCAGCGCTATGGGCACAACTTCATTCGCCTGTGGACGTGGGAGCTCAGCCGCTACGGATACGACGGAAGGACGAGCTACGCCACGCCCTTCCCGTGGCCGCGCACCGGGCCGGGCGAGGCCCTGGACGGCAAGCCCCCGTTCGATCTCAGCCGCCTCGAACAGGCCTATTTCGACCGGCTGCGCTCACGCGTGACAGCGGCTGGCGAGCGGGGCATCTACGTCTCGATCATGCTCTTCGAGGGCCACGGTTTGCACGCCTCCGACGCTCCCTGGTGCTGGGACGGCCACCCCTTCAATGTCCGGAACAACATCAACGGTATCCGCGGTGATCCCGATGGCGACGGACGGGGGCTGGAGATCCAGACGCTGCAGATCCCTGCGGTCACTGAGCTGCAGGAGGCCTATGTCCGGAAGGTCATCGAGACCGTCAACGACCTCGACAACGTGCTCTACGAGATCGCCAACGAGAGCGGCGCCTACTCGACCGAGTGGCAGTATCACTTCATCCGGTTCATCCACGAGCAGGAGCGGGGTATGAGCCAGCAGCACCCGGTCGGGATGACCTTCCAGTGGTGTGGCGGAGAGCAGCGGGGGACCAACCAGACGCTGTTCGACGGTCCGGCCGACTGGGTCTCACCCAATCCTGATGGCGGCTACCGCGATGACCCACCCGCCGCCGACGGCTCCAAGGTCATCATCACGGACACCGATCATCTGTGGGGGATCGGCGGAAATCAGCAGTGGGTGTGGAAGAGCTTCTGCCGCGGGATGAACCCCATCTTCATGGACCCGTGCAGCCCGCCCATCGAGTCTGAGGTGCCCGCGGGTGCGGAGACCACCTGGACTGAACACCTCACGGGCCTGGCGCGCCTGGACCCCAAGTGGGACCCGATCCGCACCAGCATGGGCTACACGCGGCAGTTCGCGAGCCGCATGGACCTGGCCCGGGCCGTGCCGCACGACGAGCTGGCCTCGACCGGCTACTGCCTCGCGCAGCCCGGGGTCGAGTACGTCGTGTACCTGCCTGAAGGCCGCGAGGCCACCGTTGACCTCTCAGCAGCTCAAGGGAGCTTGACCGCGGAGTGGTTCAACCCGTCCACTGGCGAGACGGTCGCGAGGACAGCGACGCAGGCCGGAGCGCGGAGGGCACTGCGGGCGCCCTTTGCCGGAGATGCCGTGCTCTACCTGCACCGTGACGGTGAAGGTGCGGATTGACGCCATGACCGGATACACGCGTCGGGGCGCATGGACATGCCTGCTGGCCGTTGCACTGGTGGCGGCAGGCACGATGATCGGTGGAGGTCAGGTCATGCAGCGCGAACCTGTCATGCCGAATGCCGATCGCATCAGACCATGGTCAGAGAACCCCGCCTACTGGCAGTACCGGGGCGAGCCGGTGCTGCTCGTCGGCGGGTCGCGGGATGACAACCTGTTCCAGATCCCCGATCTCGAGGAGCACCTGGACCTGCTGGCGAGGGTCGGCGGCAACTACATCCGCAACACCATGAGCGATCGCGACGAGGGCAACGTCTACCCCTACCGCCGCCTCGAGGACGGCCGCTACGACCTCGACCAGTGGAACGACGAGTACTGGCGGCGCTTCGACGCCCTGCTGCGACTGACACATGAGAGGGACATCATCGTGCAGATCGAGGTCTGGGACCGCTTTGACCTCAGCGACGTCAGGGGCATGGGCAACTGGCAGCGGCACCCCTACCGCCCGGCCAACAGCGTCAACTACACGGGCGAGGAGACGGGCCTCGCTGACGCCTATCCCGATCACCCCGCAGCGGACAAGCACCCCTTCTATCACACGGTCCCGGGCATGGAGCAGTACCGGCCGGCGTACGACGTGATCCGCGCCTACCAGGAGCGCTTCGTCGCCAGGATGCTGTCTTCCAGCCTGCCCTACGGCAATGTGCTGTACTGCATGAACAACGAGACCTCGACCGATCCCCGGTGGGGGCAGCACTGGATGGCGTTCATCGCAGAGCGGGCCCGCGCGGCCGGCGTCGATGTCTTCGTGACCGACATGTTCGACGACGGCTGGATGCCGGAGCGCTCGGAGAACATCCGCCTGGTGCTCGACCACCCGGAGCTGTACGACTTCATCGACATCTCCCAGGTCAACAGCCGCAACTTCGGCGAGGACCACTGGAACCGGCTGCACTGGGTGGTGCAGCAGGCGGCGGCCCATCCCCGGCCGGTGAACCACACGAAGATCTACTCCGCCGGCCAGACCAGCTTCGGCTCCGGCACGCCGCAGGATGGGATCGAGCGCTTCTGGCGCAACCTGCTGGGCGGCTCGGCGTCAGTGCGCTTCCACCGACCCACGTCGGGCATCGGCCTGAACGAGATTGCGCAGGCGTGCATCCGCTCCGCGCGCAGGGTCGAGGAGCTGGTCAGGCTCTGGGACATCGAGGCGCACATGGAGCTGCTGGGCGAGCGCGAGGAGAACGAGGCCTACCTGGCCGCCAGGCCCGGGGAGGCGTATGTGCTGTTCTTCTGCAGCGGAGGTGCGGTGACGCTGGACCTCAGCGGGCAGGACGGGGCGTTCGGCGGCAGGTGGATTGACATCAGCTCCGGCGAGTGGGGCGCCGAGCTGGACGTGCCCGGTGGCGCCGAGCGCAGCGTGAGCGCGCCGGGCGACGGACCCTGGGTGGCGGTGCTGGTCAGCGAGTGAGCCACCGCGAAGGCCGGCGTCGCCACGCCGGGCCTGACCCGCGCGCTGCCGTCGCACGCCTCTGCTCAGAACCGCTGCCGGAGCACCCGCGCCGGCACGCCCGCCGCCACCACTCCCGGCGGCACGTCCTTCGTCACCACCGAGCCGGCGCCGATCTTCGCGCCCGCGCCGATGCTCACCCCCGCCAGCACAGTCACATTGCAGCCGATGTACACCCCGTCCTCGATGATGATGCGCATGTCCTCGGTGCGCCGCGGGCCATGTGCCACGAGCGTCACGCGGAAGGAGATCGTCACGTTGTCGCCGATGATCACGCGGTGCGGGTAGCACTCCTCGAACCACCCGTCCATGCCGATGAAGCCGCCCTCGCCCACCGTGATCCCGCCCACGCGCAGCAGCCACTTGCGCAGCCGCGTGTTGATGTGCGGCAGCCCCATCGCCCACTTGTTGATGATCATGCAGCGCAGCCACTGCCAGCGATAGATCTGCCGGGAGTCCATCTCCTCGTTCGTGCGCCAGAACACCGGCCTCACCTCCCGCGTGCGGGTCCGAGCGGCGATCGCAGCGGCCTTGGATTGATAGTGCTCACTTGCGCAATTCCGCGTACTTTGAGGACGGGCACAGTCGCCGCTTGGTTGCCTCAAAAACCCACCGTGTCCGGTAGAGGGGCCGCCGGGCGCGCAGCGCCCGGTGAGGCCTGTGACTGAGACTTCGTAGAAGTCTCCCAGCGAACAGGCCCCAGGTTCCACCCCGGCCCGGGAGATAGCTCTACGAGGGGCTAAACGGCGCGCAGGCGGGGGCGCCTGCGCTGATGGTCGGGCTGGAAGCCCGTGAGACCGAAGGTCTCCAGTGGGCCGGG
>JAYENL010000295.1:0-19403 GCA_034722055.1 Armatimonadota bacterium | reverse complement strand
CTCTGCCTGCCTGGCGTACGCCGCGACAGCATCATGGCGCGCCAGCACCGCGAGGGCCGCGAGCAGCCCGCCCATCAGCAGCCCCATGGCCACGACCGCCCGGCGATTCACCGCCGAGGCCAGGATGGGCTGTTCCACCGAGCTGGCGTCGGGAAAGGGACCCTCATCGGCCCACTGGGCCGCGAACTGCAGGGAGATCAGCAGCACCACTACGCCGCCCAGCAGCATGAAGATGCCCTGGATGGCGAAGCGTCGGCTCCTGAAGTACTCCCGGCGAAGCTGCTGGTCGAGGGTGCTGAACTGCTCCCTGAGCTCCGGGGTCCAGCCATCCCGATTCGCCTTGGCCTTGAGCTGCTCGATCCTGGCGGGGGCGGTGGGATCGGCGCTGCGAGCGCGGATGAGGTTCGCCAGCATGAGGGCGAAGACGATGGCGCAGAAGACCCCCGCCACGATCGCCACCCGGGTGGCGATGAGGTAGCGCAGATCCTGCGGCCGGCGCTCCTCGCCCCGCTCCTCATCTGCACGAACCTGCTGGCTTTCGCCCGCCATGGCGTCGTGGCTCATTGTGTGCTCTCAGCCGCCTGCAATGGTCTGCCGCTCCTGCGCGCCTTCTCGATGGGGCACGATGAGAAGCACCGCCCGCAGGAGACGCACGCGGCCGGATCGACCTCATAGTGCTCTCGCGTTCGTCGCAGGGACACGGCCACAAGTCGGGCGCCGATTACCAGCCCGATCCAGGCGCCCAGCACGGCGCTCCCCACCTCGAACCTGCTCCTGATTTCGGCGGCCTCCTGATAGAGTCCTGTCACCTCCTTGCCCTGTGCATAGAACGCTTCGGACTCCTCTGTGGTGCCCTCTACCTCCTCCTGCTGCTCGGCGTAGACGCGGGCGGCCAGCGCCACCCTGGAGTTGTAGCCCGCGAGGTAGTCGCTGGCCCCGTGGCCCAGCCATGCGCCACCGGCGATAAGCAGCGGGAGGGCGACGAGGATCGCGGCCAGCGTCCAACGGCCCGTCGAGGGCGGATGCGAGCGCTCCTCGGCAGTCGGCGGCCGGATGGCGTTGTAGGGACAGGCGTCGGCGCACAGGTGGCAGTTGATGCACTCCTCGCCACCGAGCCGCACGTGCCACACCGACAGCGGCGCCACCAGCCGGAACAGGGCCGCCAGGGGGCAGACGAAGCGGCAGTAGGGCCGGCCGATGAACACCGCCACCACCAGCAGCGCCACGCTGGCGATGACGATGTGGGTCAGCCCGCCGAGGCGGAAGAACGCAATGTACGGGTCGTAGCGGCAGATGAGGAAGCCGGTGTCCGTCCACGCGAAGAGCACCGCGAAGCCCAGGTAAATGAAGGGGAACAGCCCCAGGGACCGCTCCAGCCACACGGGCACGCGCACCGGCCTCAGCAGCACGATCTCCTGAACTGCGCCCAGCGGGCAGACGCCGGCGCAGAAGACGCGCCCGAAGACCAGCGCGAACAGCAGCGGCAGCAGCAGGAAGGCGCCCACGCTGATGGGCAGCACGTAGTCGGTGCCCAGGGCCAGCGCCAGGTTCTGGATCGCCCCGATGGCGCAGACGCAGCCCTGGCGATAGAAGCCAAAGTAGAGCAGTCCGAAGACCGCCAGCACGAACAGCTCCCGGCGCGAGCGGCGCCTCAGCGCCAGCCAGGCCGCCAGCCCCAGCGCCGCCGCCAGCACGGCCACATCGATCCACTCGAAGATGGGAGGCCGCGGCCGCGGCGTGCGAACGTCCGGGAACTGGTAGTCGAAGCTGAACTCGGGCGGTGGGAAGCGCTCCGCCGCCAGCACCAGCGCGGGGACGAGCAGGGCCACGATGACGGCAAGGGCGATGGCGCGGCGCGTCATCGCAGATCCCCGCCGATAAGCTCCTCCAGGGAGTCCGCCTCCTCCGGAGCCGGCTCGGGCTGCGGCGCCGGCGGCTGGGGAGCGTCCGGCTCCACCTCCGGGGGCTGCGCGGCCTCCGGTGTGCCCGCCGCCTCCCGGGGCATCTCGGGCGGCCCCTCTGAGGTTGGCTGCTGGGGCGATGGCTCCGGTGGGCGGGGAGACGCAGCCGGCTCCTCCTCGGCCTCCTCCGCCTGTTTCTCGAGCTTCTCGCTCTTGAGCAGGTAGGGCTCATCGGCCGGGACGCGCACGAAGGCGTCCGCCGGGCACTGTGCGGCGATGGCGCACTCGTTGCAGTTGACGCAGCGGTCGTGGCGCACCTGCATGATCAGCGAGCCGTTGCCGTACTGCATGCAGCCCTCCACGCACGTGGCGCAGCCGATGCACTTGGGCTCGTCGATAATGTACTCGTAGTAGGGCTCCTCGACGAAGTTGCGGATGATGGCGCCGGTAGGGCAGCGCTGGTTCTCAGGGGCCTCAGTATCGCCGGGCCGCTGCTCGGCGAAGAACCCGAAGCACAGGTCGCAGAAGCCGCAGAGGGCCACATCGTGCACGCACTTGGCAGCCGAGGGCGTCAGCACACAGGCCGTGGCGCAGTTGCCGCAGGCGATGCACTTCTCCGGGTCGATCTGCCACACCATATTGTCCCGTTGACCGGCCATGGCCACGCCGCCGAGCGTGCCGGCGGCGCCCGCGATCCCGAGCAGGCGCGCGGCCTCGGTCAGGAACTTCCGCCTGTTCATCCGCTCGTCTCGCTCATCAGCCATTGGGCTCAGCTCGCGGGCCCCTCGCCGGTCGGGGGCTGGTCAGCCGGTTCCGGGATGCCCCGCTGCATGCGTGCGATGCGCGCCTCAGGCAGCTCGCAGCCCCGCAGCTCCGGGCACCGTCGGCAGCCGCCATCCGACCAGCAGGGCTCGCCGGAGCGCAGCGCCAGCCACCCAGTGCCCCCCACCAGCAGCGCGCCCACCCCGCCTCGCAGGATACTCCTGAGGAACTCCCGTCGAGCGCTCTTCATCCCGTCTCCTCCTCCGACCCCGCGATCTCCTCGTAGATGCGGATCTCCCCGCGCACCGGGTCAAGCGTCAGGACTCGCCCCGACGAGTCCGCCGCCAGGTCGATGCCCGCGGTGTCGTCCCGGAACTCCGACGGCGGCGCCACCACCGAGAGCAGCTCGCCGTCGGGCGAGTAGAGCTTCACGCGCGGGCTGCCCTTCTCGCTGGTCACCACCCGGCCGTCCGGCAGAACGGCCAGGTCCGTGGGATTGCAGCAGCCGCTGAAGCCCTCAACGTCCGGGCCGTAGTCCCCCCAGCGTCCCAGCAGCGCGCCGTCCGCCACTGCGTGACGCTGCACGGAGTGTCGCCCCGGGTTGGCGACGAGGATGGCGTCCCCGGAGAGCGCGATGTCCAGGTGCGGGCTGGGGGTGGCCAGTGACGGGATGCCGCGCTGGGGGTCCTCGCTCCCGATCTCGCCCGTGGGAGTTCCCTGCCGGTCGTAGCGCCAGACCTTCCGCGCCCCAGCGTCTGCGACGAAAATAGCATGATCACTGACCGCCAGCGACGTGATCCACGTCCTGCGATCCTGCGGCGTGATTCTCAGGTGCTCCCGTCCGGAGGGGTCGAGGACGGCCACGCTCTCGATGTAGGCCACGAACATGGTCCCCGCGTCCGCCACCTCCAGCGCCCACACCTCCCCGTCAACCGGAAGCTCCCACTGCACCTCGCCCTCGGGACTGAAGCAGCGGATGGCGCCCTCGCCTCCCGCATAGATGTTCCCGTCCGTGCCCACGGCGATGGCCCGCGGCTTCGACAGGCCGGTGTCGATCCTCCCCACCTGGCGCCAGGCCACCCACTTCTGGGCGGCCTGTCCGGCCTCGATCTCCGCAGCCGTGTCCGCTGCCTTCACGGCCACCGTATCGCGCGCGATCTGCTCGCGGGCCTCGCAGCCGCCGAGCAGCGCGGCCAGCACGACGGCCGCGGCGGTGAACAGCATGCCCTCGTGCCGACCGGGGGCCATCAGGGGTTCTTCACATCCAGACAGACCATCGTGGTCCGGTCGCGGCAGATGAGCTTGCCGCCGGCCAGGGCCATCGGCCCCCAGGCGTTCGTTCCCGGCAGGACCTTCGCCCGCGCCAGCTCCTTGTACCCGGAGGTGCTGGCCTCCGCCATCACCAGGGTCCCGTCGTTGCCGTTGAGGGCGTAGATGAGGCCCTCGGCAATGATGTAGGGCCCGATGCCGAGGGTGTTGGTGTGGCCACTGCTCCACACCCGCTCGCCCTGCAGGTTCAGGCACACGAGCTGCTGGTCCATGCTGACGCCGAAGATGTGATCCCGGTAGTAGATAGGCGTGTGCTGATGGGAGCCGAAGACCTTCTGCGGGATCCGCCAGACCTCGCTGGGACTGCCGCCTGCGAGGCTGAGCAGCATGCTGCCGGCGCCATAGCCGCCGGTGATGAACAGGCGGTCATTACCCACCGGAAGTGGGCTGGGCACGTTGGCCGTGTTGACGCTCCACCCCGGCTGTTCCCACAGCAGGGAGCCGTCGCTGGGGGACACGCCCACGATGCCGCCGCTGGCGGTGTAGACGTAGACCTTCCGGCCGCCCAGAGTGCACGGCATGACGGATGTGTGCGTCATCTGCCACCCCCGCGGATTGGGCGTCTGCCACACCACCTGGCCGGAGGCGCAATCCACTGCGATCATGAGGGCCTGGCCGCCCGGTGCCACGATAGCCTTCCCGTCATCGATCAGCGGGCACTGGCCGGCGTACCATCCCGGGATCTTGGTGCCGTACTTCTGCTTCAGGTCGATCTGCCAGATGATCTCGCCGCTGTCAGCGCGCGCGCAGGTGACGTGCCCCATGGGGCCGAGGGAGACCACGAACTGCTCGGTCACGGCGGGCACGGTGCGAGAGATGCCGTGGTTGTCCTTGATCTGCACGGCGTAGGACTGCTTCCAGATGTCGCTGCCGTCCTGCAGCGACATGCAGCGCAGCACGTCGGCACGGGCCCCGAGGTCGTAGTCGAGTACATAAACGCGACCGCCCAGGATGGCGGCGCCGGCGTGGCCGGGCCCCAGCATCTTTTTTGACCAGAGCTTGCGCGGGCCGCCCTCCGGCCAGCTTCGTGCCAGCCCCACCTCCTCGTCAGCGATGGCGTCGCGGCCGACGCCCCGGAACCACGGCCACCTCCCGCCGCCCTGCGTGGTAGCCGGAGCCGGGCCGGACGCCTGCGTGGTGCTCGCCTGAGCCCGGCGCTGACCGGGCTGCGCGCCGGCAGCTTGACCGGTGCCGCCCTCTCCGCCCGCCGGCTGGTCGGTGGCCGCCGCCGGGCTGGGGGCGGGCTGCCCCTGCGCTCTGGCCGCCGGCGTGTGCTCCTGCGGCGTCCGGGGCTCCACCCCCACCGGCTGTCTGTCGCTGAGCAGCCACAGGCCGATCAAGACTGCGCCGATGAAGCCGAGCACTGCGGGGATTGCGATCGCCAGCGTGTGTGCAGTTCCACTGCTCTTCGGGCTCTCCGCTGGCCCCGTCCCTGACGGAGCCTCGACCCCGTCTTGCTCGTCCTCGACCGTGGACGGGACGCGGCGATGGGGCAGACGCTTGTCCTGGCTAGTGCTGTTCCCCATGGATTCCTCGGGGGCCCGAGATGGGAGCGGTTGTGCGACATAGTATTCCGGGCGCGTCAGCCCGTCAAGCTGCAGGCTGCAGCCGTCCTGGGGCGCGCATCCGCAGTGTCGGCAGAACGCCGGCCAAGGGCGCCCGGAGGCGCCTTGGCGGCTCTTTCCGCGGCCACAGCCCGGTTGACGTTGGCTCAGCGTCGTACGGAGCGCCGGCCTGCCTAGGCCAGCCGTCGCGCGAAGCGCGACTCTCGTTCGACCGGGCCTGCGAAGGCATCCCAACGAATGCGGGCCTCTCGGCCCGCGTCGGGCGCAGGGACGCCCGACCTCCGTACGGGCCCACCGACCCTTTCCATGCTGGGAAGCCGGCGCCCTCGCGCAGAGCCGGTCCAGTACACATGGTGACGCGATGGCTGTGCGCATAGTTCATCGGCGTGGTGAGGTATGACGACGCGCTCGGCGTCGCACGGACCGACGTGCGAGGGGTGGCTGGACAAAAGCGTCCGCTCGCGGTATTGTGTGTGCACCGTCGCGCCGGCGATCGCGGCGTGGCAGCTATCGCGTGTGAGGAGATCGGTGGGGTGACAGGTTGTGGCGGAGAGGCCGACGGTGATCGTGTCCCGGCATCGCGGAGAGCATCCCGACCGGAGGGTCCTGGAGGACCACATCGCGTCACGGTGCCGCAGCGCCGGCCGTGACGTGATCCTGATTCCGCACCTCTATCATCTGACTGAGCACAGCGCCGTCTGGCCGGAGCTACGCTCCCTCGAGGGTCCGCTGGCGGTCGCCTCCTGGCTGCATCCCCGGCCGGCAGAGTGCGTGCTGCGCGACCGCGGCGTGCAGGGTGAGCTTCGCTGCGCTATCGACCTCGGCGCGGCGGAATCAGCGGGCGAGGCGCTTTCTGCCATCAGCGAGGCCCTGGGCCCGGCCGAGGGTGAGGGGCGGCTCCGCGAGATCGAGGACGAGACCCCTGCACGGTGGTATCCGGTCCTGGACCGATCGCAATGCACGAGCTGCGGGCACTGTCTGCAGTTCTGCCTCTTCGGCGTCTACGAGAGGGACAAGGCGGCTCGGGTGGTGGCGACGAGCCCGGACCTGTGTAAGCCTGGCTGCCCCGCCTGCGCCCGCATCTGCCCCCACGGGGCCATTATGTTTCCGCTGTGCGACGAGCCGGCCATCGCCGGCGCGCCGGGCACATGCATGGAGCCCGACGCTGCGGCGCGGCGGATGTTCTACGTGCGCACCGGCCGCCGATGCCCGGTGTGCGGCGAGGTCCCCGGTGCGGAGGACGCCGCGTTCGCCCGCGCCGGCGCGGTCATCTGTGAGGAGTGTGGCCGCGCTACAGAGGCCGCCGGCGAGTGCGAGGAGGAGTCCACGGTCCACGCCGAGATCGACGCGCTCATCGACGCCCTGGACCGCGCCACCGGCCAGCGGGGACCGGGGGGTGGCGGCCGGTGAGGCGTCGTGGCACGCCCATCGTACTCACCGCGGACCGCATCCTGATGGCGGATCACCGCACGCTGTTCGCCGGGATGCTGGCGGCCAGCCAGACCACAACCACGCCGCGGCCGATCCTCGACCGCCTGCTGGCCCCCACGCCGCAGACCTGCCTGGCGCCCATGGGCCTCCGGCGCGTGGAGGCGTCCCTGCTCTCGGACGGCTTCGCGGATGATGATGTGGTGGTGGTGCATCCCACCCGCCTCTCGGAGCACGTCGGCCCGGACACGCGCATCATCGCGGTCAGCGCCGGCGAGGCCTGCGGGCTGGGCATGAGCTCCACGACCATGACCGCCATCGCCGGCGGAGAGATCTACGCCCGGCGGCTGGTGCGCGAGCTGATGGCGCGCATTGCGCGCTTGAGGCAGCAGGCGCCTCAGGCTCGGGTCGTAATTGGCGGCCCCGGAGCCTGGCAGCTCGTGGCCGACCAGGGCCTGCGCCGGGAGCTGGGCGTTGACCACCTCGTGACCGGCCAGGTGGAGGGGAACGTGTCGGAGCTGTTCCGCAGCATCACCGACCGCGAGGAGCTTCCCGCCGTCATGGAGGGCCGAGGCGTGGGGTCGGCGGACATCCCTGCCATCCGCGGGCCGGCCACCATGGGCGTGGTGGAGCTGTCGCGCGGCTGCGGGATGGGCTGCGACTACTGCACCATGGGCCCGGTGCCCATGCGGCACCTCCCGGAGGAGACAATTCTGGCGGACCTGCAGAGGAACCTGGCGGCGGGCCTCACCGGCGTGAGCACCATCAGCGAGGACATGCTGCGCTACGGCGGCTCCGCCCGGAATGTCGATCCCCAGGCCCTCATCGATCTTCTGCGGCGAATGCGCCGGGTGAAGGGCGTGGGGCTGATCCAGACCGATCACGCCAATGTCATCAGCGTCGGCGGCTACTCCGACGACGAGCTGCGCGAGGTCCGACAGCTCATGGTCGGCGACACCGGCTGCACGCATCCGTGGATCAACCTCGGCGTGGAGTCGGCGGACGGGGAGCTGCTGGCGCGCAGCGGCGCCGCCAAGCTCGGCGACGTGGAGCCGGCTCAGTGGGGCGAGTTCTGCGCCCATCAGCTTCGGCGGCTGATCGCGGCCGGCTTCATGCCCATGGCCAGCCTCATGATGCGCATGCCCGGGGAGCGTCCCGAGCACGTGCGGCGCAACCTGGAGTGGGTCGAGGAGATCGCGCACGAGCCGTTGATGATCTTCCCGGTGCTGTATGCGCCCATTGACGGAAGCCCGACGCCCACGCGCCGCGACCTGGCGCCCCTGCACTGGCGGCTCATCGAGCGCTGCTACGACGTGAGCTTCCGCGAGGTCCCTCGCATGTTCTGGGACAACCAGCGTGCCGCCGGCGTCCCCGTGGGCCGCAGGCTCCTGCTGCAGCTTCTGGGCCGGGGGCAGGTCGTGCGGTGGAAGGCCCTCTTCGCCTGGCACGCCTGGCGGGCGTCGCGATGAGCATTGACCCCGACCGCCTGGAGGCCGCCATCGACGCCACGCGCGAGCACCTCCTGTCCCTGCGCGCCGGCGGATCGTGGTGGGAGGGGCGCCTGTCATCCTCGGCGGTCTCCACCGCAACGGCCGCCATGGCCTTGCGGATGGCCGGCCGGGACGAGGACCGAGAGCTGGTTGAGGCCGCCGTTCGCTGGCTGCAGCGGACGCAGAATGCGGACGGCGGCTGGGGCGACACGCCCGACAGCCCCTCCAACATCGCGGCCACGCTGCTGTCGATCTGCGCCCTCACAGTAGCGGATGCGGAGGGCCAGGCGCTTGCGCAGGCGCGGGAGCATGTTGCGGACGTCGCGGGCGAGCGGCCGGAGGAGATCGTCGGGGCCGTGACCCGGCGCTATGGTGAGGACCGGACCTTCGCGGCTCCCGTCCTGGCGGCCTGTGCCCTGGCCGGGCTGGTGCCCTGGAGCCAGGTCCCGTCGCTGCCGGTGGAGCTGGCCGCGCTGCCGCGCTCATGGCACCGGCTTCTGCGGCTGCAGGTGGTCAGCTACGCCCTGCCGGCATTGATCGCCGTCGGGGCGGTCATCCACCGTCACAGCCCGCCGCTCAACCCGCTCACCCGTCTCATGCGCTCGCTGACACTGGGTCGGGCGCTGGGAAGGCTGCCGGAGCTGCAGCCCGAACACGGCGGCTTTCTGGAGGCCGCCCCGCTGACGGGCTTCGTGGCGATGAGTCTGATTCCCGTGCTGGGGGCGGAGGACGGCGTCGTGCAGCGATCCCTGCAGTTCCTGCGCGACACCGCGCGGGAGGACGGAAGCTGGCCGATCGACACGAACCTCTCCGTGTGGGTCACCACCAACGCCCTGCAGGCCCTGC
Organism: Armatimonadota bacterium; assembly: GCA_034722055.1. Taxonomy (GTDB): domain Bacteria; phylum Armatimonadota; class Zipacnadia; order Zipacnadales; family UBA5352; genus JAYENL01. The sequence continues at coordinate 10,082 of JAYENL010000295.1, read as the reverse complement.
GCCACTCGGGCGGCATCCCACCCGGGCTGGCCGGGAGCGCGCGCCGCTGGCTCCTGGAGCAGCAGCACTCCGAGGTGCACCCCTTCACTGGCGCGGCGCCGGGCGGATGGGCCTGGACGCACCTCTCGGGCGGAGTGCCCGACGCGGACGACACCGCGGGCGCGGTGCTCCTGATGGCCGCGATGGGCGAGCAGCAGGCCGCGATGGCGGGCGGCTTCTGGCTCGTCGGGCTCCACAATCTCGATGGCGGCTGGCCCACCTTCTGCCAGGGGTGGGGCCGGCTGCCCTTCGACCAGAGCTCGCCTGACATCACGGGGCACGCCCTGCGAGCGCACAATGCGCTGCTGGGGATGGTCAACAGCGGCGAGGAATCGAGGCTGGCAGGGCTGATCGGCGCCAACCTCAGGAGGGTCGGCCGGCAGGGCTTCCGCTACCTGGAGGCCACGCAGCGGGAGGACGGCTCCTGGGTGCCGCTGTGGTTCGGCAACCAGGAGGCGCCGGGGCAGCGCAACCCCGTCTTCGGGACCGCCCGGGTGCTGGCGGCCTGGGGAGACTGCGGCCGCGCTGATGATGACGCCGCCCGGCGTGGCGTGCAGTATCTGCTCCGAGCGCAGAACGAGGATGGCGGCTGGGGCGGCGCCGCCGGTGTGCGCAGCAGCATGGAGGAGACGGCGGTGGCGGTCAGCGCGCTGACCCGCTTCACGGCTACTCGCGATGTGCAGCCGGCGCTGGAGACGGGCGTAACGTATCTGCTCCGACGCGTGAAGGATGGGTCCTGGACGGAGCCGACGCCGATCGGCCTCTACTTCGCCGCCCTGTGGTATGCTGAGGACCTCTACCCGGTGGCCTGGACGGTGGAGGCGCTGGGACGGGCGCGCGAGGCGTTTTCGGCCCGGATGCGACCGCCGGGCACAGAACCTTCGTCAGCACTCCGGTGTCAATAGGCGCAAGTGGTAGACCTGATGCAGCCCGGGCGCCGCCAGACGGCGCCCGCACTATGGCGGGAGGATGATGGGGATGGCGGACGGATGGCTTTCTGGCCTTGCAGGCCCGCTCCAGGCGCTCCTGGGGCTTCTCGTCGCAGTGACGCTGGTGCCGGCGGCCGCCGACGACTACGTCGGCTGGCGCACGGACGGGACGGGGGAGTATCCTGACGCGAGCCCGGTGATCACCTGGTCGCCGGACGAGAACGTGGTGTGGGCCACGGAGATGCCGGGCAGCTCCAACTCCCTGCCGATCATCGTCGGCGACAGGCTTTACACGTGCTCGGAGCCGGCGCTGCTGCTGTGTGTTGACGTGGGCAGCGGTGTGATCCGGTGGCAGGCCTCCAACGAGCCGGCGGACGTCGCGCCGCCCGATGAGGTCGCGGACCTTGAGGACAAGACACAGGAGTTCAACCGGCTTCGGGGAGAGCTGGGAAAGGTCAACGCTGAGCTCCGCAAGGTCAAGAAGCAGCTTCAGGACGATCAGTCCAACGAGGATCTGAAGGCGCAGTTCAGAGAGCTGCGCCAGAAGCAGCAGCAGCTTCAGGCGCAGATCAAGCCCCTCGCTGAGACCTGGTACGTGCGCCCGCCCGCACACGGCTACAATGGCTACAGCACGCCCACCCCTATCAGCGACGGCCAGCATGTGTGGGTGATCTACGGCAACGGGATCGCCGCCTGCTACGACATGGAGGGCAACCGCGTGTGGGGGCGCTTCATCGAGAAGCACCCCCACGACTACGGGCTCGCCACCACGCCCGTGATGGCGGATGGGAAGCTGGTAGTGCACATCAACCACCTCCGGGCGCTCGATCCCGCGACCGGGGAGGAGATATGGGCGCAGCCGGAGGCCGCTTGGAGCTGGGGCACGCCGTGGGTGCAGGAGATCGGCGGCGAGACGCTCATCTTCACCTGCAAGGGCGATGTCGTGCGTGCCGAGGACGGTGAGATCATCGCCAGCGGCCTGGGCAAGCTGGAGTGGGGCTCGGAGCCGATGGTGGAGGATGGCGTGCTCTACTACATCGACAACCAGGGCGGCGACGCCATCAGCCGCGCCTACCGCCTGCCCGAGACCGCGGAGAGCCCGTTCGAGCCCGAGCTGCTGTGGGAGGCCGAGCCCAACAAGAACCGCTACTACGCGTCCCCAATCGTCGAGGATGGGCTGATCTACGCCGTCACCCGCCACAACGTGCTCTCCTGCCTCGACGCGGAGACGGGCGAGATCGTCTACGAGCAGGACCTGCAGATGGGGAAGGGCGACGTCTTCGCCAGCATCGTGCTGGCGGGTGATTTGCTCTTCGCCACCCACGAGAACGGCACCACGGTGATCTTCGAGCCCGGCGGCGAGTTCGTGGAGGTCGCCCGCAATCAGCTCGGCGACACGGTCCGCAGCACGCCGGTCTTCGACGGAGACCGCATGTATGTGCGCGGCTACGAGAAGCTGTGGTGCATCGGCCCGGATGCGGGGTAGACTGACGGAAGACCAGATCACACCGGCAATCGCCGAGGAGATCGCACGATGACCGGGCAGCCCGTGCCCGCGCAGGCAGCGCCTGACGAGACCAAGCGCGTCCCGCAGGCACCCCAGGTCCGGCGGCGCATACGTGAGGCCGCCGCCGAGGTCGCCTGCGGTGTGCCACGGGACGCCGCGCCGTCGCGTGACACGCTCGCGGAGCTGGGCGAGCAGGTGCTGCAGCGGCTGGACCTGCCGCGTGAGTTCCTGGGCTTCGCCATGGTGGCGGTCAGCAACGGCTTCTGGCGGGAGCAGTTCGAGGCCGTGCGGCCGAGCCGCCGGTTGCTGCTGCTGCCGAAGTGCCTGCGGGATCCCGACGCCTGCAGGGGGCGATTCGACTCCGTCGGCCTGCACTGTGCCGGCTGCGGGGCCTGCGTCATCCACGATCTGGTCTCCCGCGCCCGAGACTTGGGCTACGAGGTGGTCGTGGCCGAGGGCACGTCCTCGGTGATCATGAAGGTGCTTGACGGCGAGGCCGACGCCGTTCTCGGCGTGGCCTGCCTGGAGTCGCTGGACGAGTCCTTCGAGCCCATCGCCGACCTGGGCGTGCCCAATCAGGCCATTCCCCTGCTCCGCGACGGCTGCGAGCGGACGGAGACAGAGCCGGGGCTGATCCTGGAGCTCCTGGCGGCCAGCCGGTCCGACGCCTCGTCGGCCACGCGCAGCCCCGTTCCGCTGCTGCGGGAGGCCCGTCGCATCTTCGAGCGGGAGGCAATGGACGCGATCCTGCGACCTCACGTCACACCCCAGGCGCTGGAGCTCGACGCTGAGGGCCAGACCGCCGACCCGATGCTCGCGGTGGAGGCGGTCGGAATCGACTGGCTGCGCTGCGGAGGCAAGCGCCTGAGGCCGTTCGTGACGCTGGCGGCCTGGGCGCTGGGGACGCATGGGGTGGCGGCGCTGGCGCCCGACGCGCCTACTGCCGAGCTAGTCACCGACCCCGTGCGCGACCTCGGCGTGGCCATCGAGGCCCTGCACAAGGCCTCCCTGGTGCACGATGACATCGCCGACGGCGACGAGCTTCGCTACGGCCGCCCCACGCTGCATCGCTCGCACGGCGTCGGCCCGGCGGTGAACGTCGGGGACTGGCTGGTGGGCCTGGGCTACCGCCTGATCGCCGCGCGCTCGGGCGAGCTGGGCGCCGAGGCCGTGGCTGACATCCTGGGGCGGCTGTCCCGCGCGCAGCTTGACCTGTGCCGCGGGCAGGGCGCGGAGCTGGAGTGGATGCGCCGCCAGCCGGGGGCCCTCCGGCCCGTCGATGCCCTCGCCATCGCCGCCCTGAAGACCGCGCCGGCCTTCGAGGTGGCGCTGTATGCGGGGCTGAGGGCCTCGGGCGCGGAGCGGGATGAGGAGCTCCTGGGCCGCTTCTCAAACTATCTCGGCGAGGCCTACCAGGTGCTCAACGACCTCGAGGACTGGCGGCTGGACCGCCGCAACAAGGCCGCGCTGGGGCAGGATGTGCTGGCCGGCCGACCGACGATCCTGCGCGCCTTCGCCATCCAGGCCGGCGGCTGGGAGCGCCTCTCACGCGTGTCGGAGGAGGACAGCGCCGAGCGCATCGTGGCCGAGGTCCGCGCCCTCTACGAGGAGTTGGGGGCCTTCGAGAAGGCCCGGGTGCTGGTGGACCGCCTGAAGATGAGATGCGGGGAGCTGGCCGACGACGCCCGCCCGGACGCTATCGGCGAGCTGCTGCGCTTCCTGGTCAGGGCGATCCTCCGGGAGCGTCCCGCCGCGCAGCCGGGGGCGTGACAGTGGGCTACCTGGACCTGGTGGATGGCATCCTCCGCAGCGGCGCTCACGGTCTGGGTGAGGGATTCATCGGCCCGCAGGCGGCATGGGTCGAGGCTCAGGAGGCGCCCGGCGGCGGCTTCCCGGGCCGGGAGGGGCCGGCCGACCTCTACTACACGGACTTCGCTCTCAGAGCGCTGGATCTGGTCGCGCCGCAGTCGGCGGCGTTCGAGACCACGGCGAAGGGCTTCCTGGGACAGATCCCTGCGGGCATCGACAATCTGCTGGAGGCCTTCAGCATGCTCAGCATCGATCGGCTCCTCCGCCGGCGCTCGCTGGTCCCCAGGATCGACCGCGGCCATCTCGCGGAGGTGGTCCGGCGGCAGTCGCTGTCGGACGGGGGGTTCGCGTCCTGCTCGGGTGAGCTGAGCGCATACGGTACTTTCCTGGGATCGCTCTGCGTGCAGATGCTGGAGCAGGTGGCGCCTGACGTGCCGGATCCCGTGCCCGCGCTGCAGGCTCTGCAGCGGCCCTCCGGGGGCTACGTCGAGCGTGGGGACTCAGACCGCGCCCAGACGAACGCCACCGCCGCGGCGGCCGGGGTGCTGCTGATACGCGGCGGCCTGGAGGCCGACGCGGCCCGGGGCGCGGCCGACTTCGTGGCCGGCATGCAAGCCGACGACGGGGGCCTCCGCGCCCACCGTGACGCACCGGAGGGCGACCTGCTCTCCAGCTTCACCGGCCTGCTGACGCTGGTCATGCTGGGATCGCTGGCGGCGCTGGACCTGCCTGCCCTGGCCCGCTTCATCCGCTCGGCGGCCCGGCCGCAGGGCGGCTTCGGCGCCTCGCCATCGGACGCGGGCGCCGACGTGGAGTACACCTACTACGGCATCGCCTCCCTGGCGCTGATGCAGTCGATGGTGGGGGAAGAGGGCTGATGCGCATCGTGCACCTCGCCGCCGGCGCGGCGAGCATGTACTGCGGGGCGTGCGCCCGTGACGCGGCCATGGCGCGCGCGCTGATGGCCCGCGGCCACCAGGTGCAGATCGTGCCGCTGTACACGCCGCTGCGCATCGAGGGCGACCACGTGCTGCCCGTCAGGAACGTGCACATGGGAGCCATCAACGCCCGCCTGGAGCAGCTCTCCGGCCTCTTCGCGCGCCTGCCGCGCTTCATCACGCGCGCCCTCGACCATCCCGCCCTGCTGCGCCTCGTCTCACGCTTCGCCGTCAGCACCACGGCCTCGCAGCTCGGTCCCATGACCGTGTCGGTGCTGGCCGGCGCCCAGGGACGCCAGCGCGCCCAGCTCGACCGCCTGGTGGGTTTTCTCGAGCGTGAGGCGCGCCCGGACGTGGTGAGCATCACCAACTCGATGCTGTCGGGAATCGCGCCTGAGGTCAAGCGCCGGCTGGCAGTGGCGGTCGTCTGCGAGGTGAAGGGGGAGGACGGGTTCATCGAGGGCATCCCCGAGCCGCACCGGTCGGAGGCCGTGAAGCTGATCCGGCGCAACGCGCGGTCGGTGGATCGCTTCGTCGCTCCGGGCCACGCATACGCCGGGCAGATGGCGGGATTCCTGGACGTGGAGCCGGCGCGCATGGCGGTTGTGCGCTCGGCGGTGGACGCCGAGAGGCTCCGGCGCCACCGGCCACGTGCGGTGGAGCCGTTCATCATCGGCTACCTGTCGGTGATCACGCCGCGCAAGGGCCTGCACGTGCTGGTGGAGGCCTGCCGGCTGCTGGCCGAGGATGACCGCGACTTCCGGCTACGCGTCGCCGGCCAGGTGCTGAGCAGGCGCTACTGGGGGCAGATCCGGCGCGACGTGCGCCGGGCCGGCCTGGGGGATCGCTTCGAGCACCTCGGCGAGGTGCCGCTTGATGAGAAGATCGCCCTGCTGCACTCGCTGAGCGCCTTCTGCCAGCTCAGCATCCAACGGGAGGCGCTGGGCACGACGGCGCTGGAGGCGATGGCCGCGGGCCTGCCGGTGGTGGTGCCGGAGGAGGGCATCTTCCCGGAGATGATGGAGCTGACCGGCGGGGGCGTGCTCTTTGAGCCCGAGGAGCCCGAGGCCCTTGCCGCGGCGCTGGCGGGGCTGATGGATGATGCCGGGGAGGCAGACCGCCTGGCCGGCTCCGGCGCTGAGGCCGTTGACGAGCACTACTCGCCCGGCGTTGTGGCACGCGATATGGAGGCCATACTGGCGGAGGCCATCGGCGGCGAGCAGCGTGGGAGAGGGAGAGCCGCTGGCGATGAAGCTGTGCAGGGTGGCGAAGAGGAATAGGGTGCAGGACCTCGCCGGCTGGCACACAATGGCCGCTCCATCTGTGGGAAGTGCGGACGGATGCCACACAGTGAGAAGAGCCTGTGCGAGCCAGTGCTGAGTCGCAGAAGTTCGCGTACCTTCCTGCGTGCCGACAAGACGCGCGCCCACCATGGAGGGGCCGCCGCGAGCGAAGCGAGCGGGCGAGCTGTGGGGGCGGGGAGAGACGCGTAGCGTCTCCGGTGAGCGGTGCGTTCCCGAACGCACCGCTCAGGTTCCACCCCGGCCCACTGGTTAAGTAGCGCAGGCGCCCCCGCTGCGCCCCTTTTCGGCCCTGCGTAGGGCCACGTGCCGGGCCGGGGTGGAACCTGAGGCCTATTCGCTGGGAGACTTCTACGAAGTCTCAGTCACAGGCCTCACCGGGCGCTGCGCGCCCGGCGGCCCCTCCACCGGAGATGCCGCACATCCTCAACACCACCAAGACTAAGCGCTGAGTGCGCTCGTCGTCAACATAGGCGGAATTGCGCAAGTCACCACTAGTTCGGTGGACGAGCTGTAGCACGTCCGTCAGCGTCGGGGCGACCTGGGCGGTGGCGCACTCTCCCCTGTACCGATTACCGCTGCTGTAGTGTGGTCACCGGGGCGTTAGGCGACAAAAAGAAAGCGCGCCCGGCCGTTGCGGCCGGACGCGGTTCGCGAATGCTGGGGCCTCTACCACACGAACGGCGAGTCTTCGCTGGGCGCGGCCTTGGTGACCACCACGTTGGCCGCCCGCGGACCCTTGGGATCGTCCTCTACGTCGAACTCCACCTCGGAGTCTTCGGTGAGGGTACGATACCCCTCACCCACGATTGCGGAGTAGTGCACGAAGACGTCCTCGCCCTCCTCGCGCTCGATGAAGCCGTAGCCCTTCGCGTCGTCGAACCACTTCACTGTCCCGGTCGCCATACGATACATCCTCCGTCCGGTTTTTCCCCCGATGCCTGGCCGGCGGTCGCGGCGGGTGCCGCAAGCGCGCCGAACAACAACAGAGGCCGGCGGTCTCGCCGCCGAGTTAATGCACCAGAATAATAGCACACGCCCCGGAGGGCGTGCAAGGACGCTGCGTCCGAGAGGCCGTGAGCCCCACGCCCTCCCGGCGACGGTCGGCCCAATAAGTGACGCCCGGCCGGAAGCCGGGCGTCCGCGCTGTGACCACGCGTCAGACTACCACATCGTGGTGGCGTCGTCGGCCGGGGCCGCCTTGGTCACGATGACGTTGGCGGCGCGAGGCCCCTTGGGATCGTCCTCCACGTCGAACTCCACCTCGGAGCCCTCCGTGAGGGTCTTGTAGCCCTCGCCGACGATCGCGGAGTAGTGCACAAAGACGTCCTCGCCGTCCTCGCGCTCGATGAAGCCGTAGCCCTTCGCGTCGTCAAACCACTTGACCGTCCCGGTCGCCATTACGGGTTGCCTCCCCGTGTGTTTCGTGCGCTGTTCGCGCGCCGGGGAGTGACCCTAGCAGCGCCTCGAACAACGACACAACAGACTGATACTGCGTATAGTATACGTACTTGCCCGTGCAAGCGCAAGAGGTTCTGAGGGGAAAAGGCCGAGAAATCCCCATCGTGCCGGTGAGATTACCCCTGCGAGGGACCTTCAGCCCGCCGCCCACATCGCCTTCTCCATGCCGACCTCCGCCCGGGCTCGAACGGCCCACCGTGCGCAGCTCACAGCGCAGCACCGGACCGGGGCAGCGTCCGTCACAGCCTGATCTGCTTCCACTTTCCGCGCTTGAAGATCCAGGCCACCATCAGCGACTGCATCACCCAGGCGGCGGAGAGGCCCAGCCAGGCGCCGAAGGGCCCCAGGTCCAGGACCACAGTGAGGGTGTAGGCCATCGCCGGGCCGACGCCGGAGGTGAAGATGAGGCTGGCGTAGAGGGGCGAGAGGGTGTCGCCGGCGCCGCGGAGGGCGCCCGAGCAGCCCATGGAGGCGCCCGTAAAGGGCAGCGCCGCCGAGAGCGTGATGAGGGCGATGACGCCCCACTTGATGGTCTCGGCGTCGGTGGTGAAGAAGCCGATCAGGAGCCTGGCCGCCACGATGAAGACCGCCGCCATCAGGCCGGTGGCGGCCACCGAGATCCAGGTCACCGTCCAGCCCGAGCGCTCCGCCCGCTGTGGGTCCTCGGCCCCCATGTTCTGGCTGACGGCCGTCATGGCCGCGCTCATCAGCGCCAGTCCGAACATCACGCCGAACATGCGGATCTGGACCGAGACAGTGTAGCCGGCCACAGCCATCCGCCCAGCGTCGGTCTGGTTGAGGATCCAGAACAGCAATAGGAAGGCCATGTTCCGTGTGAAGCCCTGGATCGACGACGGGACGCCGATGTAGAACATCTTCCCCCACAGCGACAGGTCGATCCGCCAGCGGTCGATGAGGGGCATGTGGATGGCGAAGCGCCCGCAGCAGACGATCCACAGGAGGATGATCGCCCCGGCGGTTCGCGAGATCACCACCGCCCACGCCGCCCCCTGCACCCCCAGCTCCGGGAACGGCCCCACGCCGAAGATCAGCAGCCAGTCGAAGAGGATGTTGCCGGAGTTGATCCCCAGCAGCACCCACAGGGGCGTGAGAGTGTCCCCGGCGCCACGCAGCGACGATACGATCATGAAGTTGAGCATCAGGGAGATGGTGCCGAAGAAGTAGACGCGCATGTACTGCGTGGCGGCTTCGTGCACCACGCCCCGCGCGCCCATGGCGGTGAGAAGCGGCGCAGAGAGCCAGTACCCAAGCGGTGCGATGATGACGCCGAAGATCAGGGACAGGATCACGGCCTGGCGGGTGACATCCGCCGCGCGCTGGGCGTCGCGCTCGCCCATGTAGCGAGCCGACAGCACCTGGGTGCCCGTGGCGACCGCGAAGACGATGGTCATGAAGGTGAAGATGGCCTGGCGCGACTGCCCCACCGCCGCAATGGCTGTGGGCCCGAGCTTGCCCACCATCTTGATGTCCGCCGCGCCCATGGCCCACTGCAGGAAGGAGGCCGTGACGATGGGCCACGCCAGCAGGACGATGCGCCGCAGCAGGTGACCCTCCGTGAGGTCCACACGGCGCTCCATGCCAGTCTGTGGCGGCTCCGACGCCCCGTCGTCGGGCCCGGCCTCTCCCTCTGGCTGCCCCCCGTGGCGCCGCAGTTGGTCGTCGTCCTCCACGCTGTCGTCTCCCTGCGCACGGCTGCTGGTGTGGCCGCCGGGGCACCGTTGGGGGCCGCATCATGCGACAGACCCCGACCGCTTGGCCGGGGCCTGGCCCTCGCCCTCACGCTCTCCCATCTGCCCGACATGATACACCATGTGGCCTCTGGTGCAAACCGTTGCTCCTCGCTCGCAGGCACGCGCCACAAGGAGATGCGAACTGAGGCCCCTTGTCCACCGCGCAGGGACGCGCCCCCGATTCCTCAGGCTGGCTGGCGGACTATCGTGGCGATGCGGCATCCGTTCCGGCCTCCGGTTCATGACGCGCGGCTGGTGACCACCGGAGTGTGCCCTCGCGATGTCGGAGCCAAGCCCAGTGCCACAGGCCGGCGTTGAGCAGCCCCCAGAAGGCGGCGGGCCAGTAG
>JAYENL010000294.1:0-19436 GCA_034722055.1 Armatimonadota bacterium | reverse complement strand
GCCCGCCGCTCCGTACCACATTTCGGCGGCGAGAGAGCGACAATGGCGGATGGGGCGCTCCGTTGTTCCCCCCTCCCGCTTGCGCCACGTCGTGTGTGGCGCCAGGGAGGGGGGTGGCCCGAGCGAAGCTCGGGGCGGGGGGAGGTCCACGACGACGGCCAACGACGCGGGCGGGCAAGGAAGCCCGCCCCTCCGTACGGCATCGGAGCGACGCATGTTCACATGCGTCGAGTCCTTCTGCGATGGCAGGTCTCAATGCCCGGCACGCAGAATGCATCCCTGGCCGACCCACGCCCTGCGCGAGGAGTGATGGACCGGTGTCCGACTTCGACGCTCTCTTCTCCCCCATCAGCATCGGCACGCTGGAGCTGCCCAACCGCATCGTGATGGCCCCCATGGGCACGGGCTACGCCACCACGAGCCATAGGGTGACCGACAGGCTGATCGCCTACCACGTGGCGCGCGCGGAGGGCGGTGTGGGCCTGCAGATCGTGGAGCACAGCGCGGTGCATCCCTGGGGGCTGACCGGGGAGCGAATGCTGGCGATCTACGATGATGACATGATACCCGGGATGCAGCGGCTCACCGACGCCGTCCATGAGGCCGGAGGGCGCATCGCGCTGCAGCTTCAGCATGGCGGCCGCCAGGCGAACGCGGACGTCATCGGCCGCCGCCCGCTCTCGCCCTCGGCGGTGAGCGTGCGTGGCGGCAGCACGCCGGAGAAGATGAGTCAGCAGCAGATCCTGGAGGCCGTACAGGCCTTCGGCGAGGGCGCGCGCAGGGCCATGGAGGCGGGCTTCGACGGCGTGGAGGTGCACATGGCGCACGGCTACCTGGGCTGCTCGTTCCTCTCACCACTGCTGAACCGCCGGGAGGACGAGTGGGGCGGCGACACCCAGCGGCGCACGCGCTTCGCCCGGGAGGTCCGCGCGGCCATCGGCGAGCGCTGCGGGGAGCAGTTCCCCTGCTGGTGCCGCATCTCGGCCGACGAGCTGGTGGCGGATGGCACCGACCTGGAGGAGGCCCGCCGCTTCGCTCCCATGCTGCAGGAGGCCGGCTACCAGGCCCTGCACGTCTCAGTGTGCATCGGCGAGACCGCCCGCTTCGCGTCCGCGCCCTACTACGTGGAGCAGGGGCACCTCATCGGCTACGCCCAGGGCGTGCGCGAGGTCGTGAACGTCCCGGTGATCGCGGTGGGCCGCATCCTGAGGCCCGAGATGGCGGACGAGTTCATCCGCCAGGGGCACTGCGACCTCGTTGCGCTGGGGCGGGCACTGCTGGCCGACCCCGACTGGCCGAGAAAGGCACGGGAGGGCCGCGAGGACGAGATTATCCCCTGCATCGGCTGCAACCTCGGCTGCCTGGACCGCTCCTACGGCGACGGGCGGACCCAGTGCACCACCAATCCCTGGACCGGTCGCGAGGTGGACTGGCCGCAGTACCCCGGGCCGCAGGCGGGCCAAAGCCGGCGGGTGCTGGTGGTGGGGGCGGGGCCGGGCGGCATGCAGGCGGCCATCGTGGCCGCCCATCGAGGACATGAGGTCACGGTCTGGGAGCAGACTGAGGAGGTCGGCGGGGCCTTCCGCCTGGCGGCGAAGGCGCCCGGCAAGAGGGAGTTGGCGAATCTGCTGCGGTGGCAGCGGGAGGAGCTCGGCCGGCTCGGCGCGGAGGTACAAAGCTTCACGCACGCCACCAGCGGGTCCGTGCTGCAGTTCGACCCCGATGTGGCCATCATCGCAACCGGCTCGCTTCCGCTGGGCTCGGAGTCGCTGCCCTACGGCGCCGGCGGGCGCTTCGTGCTGGCGGATGACGTGCTGGAGGGCCAGGTAGAGATCGTGGATCCGGTCTTCGTGGTGAGCAGCCGCGGCGCCGGCGCGGACGTCGCCCACCTGCTCGCCGAGCAGGGCCATCCCGTGACGCTGCTGGAGGCCGACGACGAGGCCGCTTCGCGTGTTCCGTCCGGTCCGCGAGCATTCCTGCTGGAGCGGCTGGAGGAGCTGAACGTCACGATGCTGACGGGGCACCGGACGCTGGGGCTGGACGCGGAGGGCATCATGGTGGAGGGCCCCGACGGCGCGGAGAAGCGCTTCGATGAGCCGGGGACGGTGGTCCTGGCCATCGGCCGGCGGGCCAACGACGACCTGGCCGGCGAGCTGGAGAGCGCGCGTCTGACGACAATCGTCATCGGGGACGCCGACCGCCCCCGCCACGCTCAGGCGGCGGTGCACGAGGGCGCGCTGGCGGGTCGAGATATCTGACGCAGGGAGGGCACATGACGATGAGTGCGACACTGAAGTACCACGGGCACGCCTGTTTCTCAATGGCCGCGGGCGGGAAGCGTGTCATCATGGACCCGTTCATCCGCGACAACCCGCACGCAGTCGAGAGCGTCGAGGACATCGATGTGGATGGCGTGCTCATCAGCCACGCCCACTCCGATCATATCGGCGACGGCATCGAGATCGCCAGGCGCACGGGCGCCACGCTGGTGGCCACCTACGAGCTGGCGCTGTACTGCCAGCGCCAGGGCGTGGAGGACGTCTTCCCCATGCACATCGGCGGCGGGCATCAGTTCGACTTCGGGCACGTCAAGCTCACCGTCGCGCACCACAGCTCCGTGATCGTCACTGACGATGAGATCCAGGCCATCTCCAACCCCTGCGGCTTCCTGGTCACCATGGGCGGCAAGACACTTTACTACCTCGGAGACACCGCTCTGTCGGCGGATATCGAGCTGCTGGGCAGGCTCAATGACCTCGATGCCACCACGATTCCCATCGGTGACACCTTCACAATGGGCATCGAAGATGGTATAATCGCCGCGAAGATGCTGGGGGCGGGCCTCACCGTTCCGATGCACTATGACACCTTCCCGGTGATCGAGGCCGACCCCCAGGAGTTCGTGCGACGCATCGAGGCCGAGGGCCTCACCGGGCGCGTGATGGAGCCCGGCGAGGAGATCGAGATACCGTAGCTCCTGTGGCGTCTGCACCAGAGGATGTCCCAGGGTTCGCAGCGCTTTTTTCGCACGGGGCCTCAGCGCCCTGAACCACGCGTACGTTCGCGTTTCCACAGGAGGTGATGCAGTTGGGCGATAGACATGACTGCAGAGTGATGGTGAGGGAGACCCCGACGCGAGGATGTGGTGCGGGCAGATAGCTATCTGCCGCGGACTGCATCCGGCTGAGGCGAAAGAATCTCAGTAAGGGTTTCCTCAGCCTGGCTCTGCGGTCTTAACTGATCCGGGCCCCGCCGCCAGACAGCCCTGTCTGCCACCGGCGGGGCCGCTTCAGTTCTGCACTCCCGGCAGGTGCCATGGCTGGCTGCGCCGAAGCCTACGCCACGCCCGAGACTCGCCATGGAGGGATGACTGTGAGAGCCGCCCGCGTCGCCGCCGTGGCCGTGCTGTCGATCGCGCTCGTGCCCTGCCAGGCCCAGGAGCCCACGGTGGAGAGGCTGCAGACGGCCATCGTCCGGGCGCGAGCCGAGGCTCCCGAGGGCCCGGCAGCGCGCATGAACCTGCCGCTGGCGATGCTGAAGCTGAAGAAGGCCCGGATGCTCGAGGAGGGCGGCGGCCTGTGGCTGGGCGGCAACGCCTCCGAGGAGATCGAGGAGGGGCTGCGGCTGCTGGAGATGCTCCCGCGGGGCGAGCCCTACACCCCCCCGAAAAGCACGCTGGTCGAGGTGGCCTACATCACCCGCAACGACCGCACAGTGCAGCCCTTCTACGTGCACATCCCCCAGGACTACGATCCCGGGCGCCCCTGGCCGCTGATCGTCTTCCTGCACGGCTACGTGCCCAGCATCACGGTGGTCGATCCCTGGGTGCTCTCCGACGATTTCTGCCAGATCGCCGAGGAGAACGGCTGCCTGCTGGCCATCCCCTACGCCCGGCGGAACACGGACTTTCAGGGCGTGGGCGAGGTGGACTGCTTCCGGGTCATCGAGGAGATGAAGCGGCTCTACAGCATCGATCCCGCGCGCATCTATCTCTCCGGTGTGTCCATGGGCGGGATGGGGGCGTGGAACATGGCCCTGCGGCATCCGGGCACCTTCGCGGCGGTCACCCCCATCTCCGGGCAGACGAACATGTTCCGCTGGTGGGGCTGGGACCCCGACGACATGGCGGGGTTCAAGCGCTTCCTGGTGGAGTGGGACAACCCTGAGGAGATGGCGACCAACGCCCGCGGCCAGCACTTCTTCGCCCAGCACGGGGAGTTCGACCACCTCATCTCCGTCACCGAGACTCGCTCCATGGTGCAGACGCTGCGCTCCCTGGGCCTTCCCGTCAAGTACCACGAGTTCACCGGCCAGAGCCACTATATCTACTGGGACACCCCCTGCTTCGAGAATGCCTGGGGCTGGTGCCCGCAGTTCACGCTGGAGCCGTCGCCCGAGCGCGTGACCTTCCGCTGCTTCTCGCTGGCCTACAACCGGGCGTTCTGGCTGACCATCGAGCAGCTCCAGCGGTGGGGGAGGCCGGCAACGGTGGATGCGCGGGTCATCGACGGGGGGGCGCGTCTGCAGATCGACTGCGAGAACGTGGCGAGGCTGACCATCGACCTCGACACCTGTCCTTTGGAGGTCGGCGTGCCCGTGGTCCTCAACGGCGAGGAGCGGAGCGTTCCCGTGCAGGCCGGGGAGCTTGTGATCGATGTCGCCGAGGTGCCGGAATCTGACGGCTGGCCGCCAGTGAAGCGCAAGGGGCTCTGCGGCCCCGCCGAGGACGTGTTCAACACCAGCTTCATCCTGGTTCGCGGCACCGCGGGGACCGATGCAGAGGACCTGGCGATAGCTGAGAAGGTGGGCACCTGGGCCGAGGAGTGGGACAAGTTCGCGGACGGCGAGCCACGCGTCTGTACCGATGAGGAGCTCAGCCATGGGGAGATCGAGCGATCAAACCTGGTGCTCTTCGGCACGCCGGACACGAACGCCGTCATCGCGCGCATCGCCGACCGTCTGCCGGTGCAGATCGGCGATCACAGCTACACCGTCATGGGGCGCACCTTCGAGGGCGATGAGCTGGGTCTGGTCCTCTGCTACCCGAATCCGCTGCAGCCGGATCGCTACGTGCTGATCTACTCCGGGAAGCTCTACGGCCGGCGGCTGTCCATCAACCACAAGCACGACATGCTGCCGGACTTCCTGATCTTCGATTCCACGAAGTTCACGGTGGGCGAGACGGAGGCGAACGTCTTCGGCGGTTGGTTCGACGTGGACTGGCAGCCAAAGCCCGACCTGGCCTGGGAGGGGACGCCCGTGCCTCCGGAGCCGCCGGTGCCGGCGCGCTGGTAATCGCGGACATCACAGCCGTGACGGCGTGCCCCTCACCGCCTGCGGCCGCGCCGCGAAGTCGGGCTCGACGGTCAGGGGAGCGCACAACCCCGGGTCGCCCAATCCTGAGCCGGATGGAGGTCTGCGATGGTTCACCACTGTCACTGCACGCTGGCTATCGGCCTGATCGCGGCTGCGGCATGGATGCTGATGATGGCGTCCCCCGCATGGCCGAACGACACGTCAAGCCTCGGCTGGCGGCCGCACCTGATCCGGCAGGGAGACGGGAGCGGCGGGTGGGTCCTTAGGGAGGCGCAGTGCCAGGCGCTGCGCTTCCGGGAGCGAGGATGGACGGCGGGCTTCGGGGTGGCGCAGATGGACAACGGCGAGATCATCCTCCTGGGCATCTGCAACCGGAACAAGAGCCTCTGGTATGGCGGCGGCGAGGGCGATGAGACCATCGTGGCTTTCAGCTCCGACCGCGGAGATACGTGGACGGACCTGGAGCGTATGGAGGGCATCTCCGGCCGGCCGGTCATGCTGGCGGCTCTCGGCGGCGGGCGGCTCACCTTCGTCACGGGCGGCACGCGCTACTTCAGCAGCGACTACGGCCGGACGTGGCCGGAGAGCGTGCCCAAGCCGGACGCGACCAACGGCGCCTTCTTCGGCATGGAGGGCAACCCGCTCGTGGACCGGGACGACGACGGGAACGTCACGCGCATGGCGGAGATCGGCTACAACTTCGGCCCCGGCGGCAAGTGGCGGCCGGCCGAGCCCACACGCGCCTTCATTCGCTGGTCCGACGACGGCGGGCGGACCTGGACCGATGAGTCCGAGCCGATGGCCTGGCGATGGGAGGACACCTTCGAGGGCCAGACCTATGAGCGAGGGGTCAGCGAGGGGGCGCTGGTGCGGGCCGACAACGGCTGGCTGGTCGCCGCGCTGCGCACCGACATGCCGGCGCGTTACATCCATGCCCGCCACAGCGACCAGATGGAGGGAACCGGGATCTCGATCTCCCGCGACGACGGTCGCACATGGTCGCCGGTGCAGACGCTGTTCCCGGCCGGCCGCATGCACGGCCACCTGCTGAAGCTGCCGGGCGGCGACCTCGTGCTGACGGTGACGGTGCGGCACGACGTGGAGGACGGCGAGCTGGCCAGCTACCGCCGGGGCTGCGAGGCGGTCATCAGCCACGACAACGGCCTCACCTGGGACCTTGACCGCAGATACGCGCTCGACGAGTGGGAGTTCCACGACTCGCTCAGTCCGGCCATCGGGCAGTGCGGCCATCTCTACGCGACAGTGCTCGACGACGGCTCGATCCTGACCGTGCACAACAACTACCTGACCATGGGCATGACCCTGATCCGCTGGCGGCCGTAACGCGGGGGCGGGGGGGGCCAGGCGACGCCTGGATAGTGGTAACTCGCGCAACTCCGCATATAGTGTGGCGGAGGGCGCTCGGCAGCTCGGTTGTGTTGAGGATGCGCAGCGCGCCTGGTGGAGGCGGCACGGCAAAGGTCCCCGTTCCGTGGCACGGACACTCCTGTCCGTGCGCCGTTTGCCCAACGCCCGCGACAACGGCCGGGCGGGCAAGCAACCCGCCCTTCCTGACGGCAGCACAAGCGCCCGTGTGCCTTCTCTCTTCGTCGCGTAGGGCTTCCAGCCCGACAGCGACAAGGCAACGGGCGGGCGGGACCTCCTGTCGCCGGGCGAGCAGCGCGAGCAGGCCGAAGGTTCCACCTGAGATGCCAAGCATCTCCGCCAGGACGTGGCTCTGCCCAGGGCCAAAACGGCGCACAGGGGGGCGCCTGTGCTACTTAGCGGGTGGGCCGGGAGAAACGGCGTGCAGGCGAGGGCGCCTGCACTCCTTAACGCAACCTGAGCAGACGCACCATCGTGACGCCGCATAATACGCGAACTTCTGCGACTCACTCTAACGGGCCGACGAAGGAGGGCGGCATCATGCAGCAGCCGCGGATGAAAGGCTCCGACGGCAAGCCCACGCGGGTGCGCGTGCTCAACCCGCACCGCGAGGGAGATGAGCTGACCGAGAAGGAGCTCGAGGCGCGGACGATGGCGGAGGAGGGGGTCGAGCAGCAGCGCCTGGTGTATTCCGTGCGGCGCTACGAGTACGAGGCGCCCTTCAACTACCCGAACGTGAACTGCGAGTACGGGCGGGAGGGGACGGGCACCGGCCCGCATCCGGATGGCGTGGAGCTGGATGTGCCGCCCTTCGGGGCGGTCACGGTCGAGGAGCAGGAGCCGATCATCGGCGTGACGGTGATCGGCAGCCCCTGCACGCCGCCGGGCACGGTCTACGTGTTCGGCGAGCCGGTGGAGTGGAAGTACGGGCGCAGCGGGGTGAAGTTCAAGCGCACCGGCCTGTGGGGCGAGCACATCTACGGGTGGAAGCCCGGCACGCCGCTGGATGAGGGCAACCGCCACGCCGGCCTGTGCTCGGCTCACTTCGACATCCCGGACTGCCGCAAGGTGACCATCATGGGGGCCGGGCAGCTCGACGTGGTCATCGGGCCGGGCGCGGGGCCGAATGTGCCGCTGGAGAACCTCGACGGCTGGTGGAACGACCCGCACTTCAACATTCGCGTGGTGCGCATCGCCGTGCGAGTCGCCGAGTAGGACGAGAAGCGTGCCCGGCTTGATGCACGGCGTCGGTCTGGAAGCCCGAACTACGCGATGAAGAGACGAGGCGCAGCGGCGTTTGCTGTGCCGCTTGGGGCGGACTAGCGTTTGGCGTGCCGTTTGGAGGGGGCGCGACTACGTTCGCGCCCGGCGGTCCTCGGTCGGCGTTGCGCCCACGCACAACGGCGCACGGACAGGAGTGTCCGTGCCACGGAATGACAGGCGCACAACGGCGCACGGACAGGAGTGTCCGTGCCACTAAATGACAGGCGTTGCCGTGAGCCTGTAGCTTGCGGCCTGCGACTTCCGTGTCCGTGCCACGCGTGAATCACATGTGTCGTTGCCGTGCGGAGCGCCGGTGTCTTCAGACCCGCCGGTCGTTTGTAGGGTTGGAGGCCTGCCCCACGGTCCCCCTTCGACGCTTGCGTCAGTAGACGTGCGACAGAGCGGGCGTTCACACCAGGAGGAGCAGCACCCCAAGCAGGGCTGATGTCCACGCGACTGCGCGGAGGCGCCGCCAGCGAAGCGTCATGCCGCTGACCCCCGCGATCATCAGAGCGAAGGCCATCGTCCCGCGAGCGCGCGCCAGGCCGTTGTCCACCATGACCTCGAAGTGCGCGTCCGCGTCGGCGGGGACCATGGCGATGTCCTCGGTCATCTGCTCCGGCGACAGCCGCGTGCGCAGGCGTGTGAGGAAGTAGTCGCGATCCGGCCCCAGGACGTAGAGCAGCACCTCCACGCGCTCGCGCGTGCTCAGCCGCGAGATGCGCATCGGGAAGACCAGCTCATCGGTCGCGAAGGTCAGCGTGATGGGTCGCAGCTCCTCCGCCGCAGCGAAGTTGTCACCTGGTGCGCCATCGCGACCGGTCTCATCCGCCTGCTGTGCGGCGGGAGCGATCTTCAGCGCCACGAAGAAGCTGTCGCGGTCCACATAGTAGCGCAGCGTGTCCTCGCTCCCGGTCGGGAGGTGGTAGCCGTTATCGCCGAGCCACTGCGCGAGGTCGGCCGATTCATCCGCCGAGAGCACAGCCACCTCGTAGTCGTCCACCCGCAGCGTCTCCCAGACGGTGACGCCGTGGAACCGCTGCTCCGGGCCGCCGGATCCCGAGCATCCGCACAGGCCGGAGCTGCCGGTGAAGGCGCCAACGTGACGCGGGGCGGTGAGCTGGTCGAGGGTGTCGAAGAGCGCCGGGGCGGTGGTGCCGACGGCCTGCGCGGCCGAGATCAGCGCCGGCACGGGGATCACCCAGGCGAAGTCGCTGGCATCGCCATCGTAGGCGGTCTGCAGCACGATGGTCTCGGCGTCTCCGTGGTCGATGACCACGGCGCGCTGGTCGGCGGTGTTCGCCACGCCGTGGACGGGCGGGAAGAAGCCGCCGTCGGCGAGGCTCGGTACGCATGGCAGGATCAGCAGCGCAAGGACCAGACAGAGGTCTCTCATCGCACGGCCTCCCCGCGACGAGTTGTCTCCGGCGGTACGACGTTCCTGGAGCACCGCCGGTTCCGGGGCGGCATCATCGAATCACGACCATCTCGCGGTCCCAGCCCTCGAGAAAGCTCTGCCGTCATGCGTTCGCGCATCGCTGCGCGCAGCTACCTCCTGTGCGCCAGCCAGCGGACGGCATTGAGGAAGACCTCGCGCTCGTGGCCGGCGGCGGCGACGTCGCCCGCGGAGTCGCTGAGGATGATCTGCCCGTCGTAGATGACGCGGCCCTTCCCCTGTCCGCCGGCTACCATGACGGGTGCGCTACCCCGGTCCTTCAACACGACCGTGGCCTTCGCTCCCGGCTGCACCGTGAAGTGGTCGTAGTAGACGTGCCGGTAGCTCTGGCCCGCGCTCAGGCCCTCGGTGATGGGATGGTCGCCGGCGACCACCACCTCGTAGCTGTCAACGCGGTCGGCCGCGCCGCGGCAGATGGCCGGGAAGGTGGTCTCGGCGCCGAACTCCGCGCGGTGGTGGCCGACCTGGTGGTGGCCGAACATGACGCCGCCGCCGACCTCCTCGACGTAGCGCCTCAGGACCTCGAAATACTCGTAGCGGCTGACGCTCCTGCCGCTGGTGGACTGCGGGTAGAGCAGGGCCTCGTAGCTGATGAGGTTCGAGAGGCTGAGGTCATCGATGAACTCGGCCTCGATGTCGCCGGCGGTTTGCAGCGTGAGCATCCAGCCATGATGGCCGATGGCGGTGCCGCCATCATCGCTGGGATCGTAGATGGCGACACGCACCGGCCCCTCGTGCGTCACGGGCTCGAACTCGAGCTGCGCATCGCGGTAGCGGCGCGTGACGGCCTCCAGCGACTCGGTCATGCGCGGGAAGTCGGCGTCGGTTCCGGGAATCGCGGGGGAGATGCCCTCCTCGGCCTGGCGCGTGTACTTCGGGTCGTAGCTGCGCATCTCCGCGGTGGCCTCCAGCACGCGCTCCATGTCCGCACGGCCATCCTCCACCGCGCGCTTGCCCGCCGCCACACCCGCGGCGACCTCCTGCTCATCGCCCTCCGCAAGAGCCTGCTGAGCCAGCAGCAGATGGTAGTGCGCGCGAGCGTAGGCCGCCAGGCAGTGCGTGCGGCGGAGGTAGTAGACGAAGAGGCGCTCCTGGAGGTCATTCATCTCAGCGTCCATGTCGAGGATCGCGTCGAGCGCCTCGGCGGCCGCCCCGCACCCCTCCGCCTGCTCCAGCATCATCTGTGGCGTCAGCTCCAGCGGCTCCAGGCCCCGCCTCCGTCGGCCGCGGTTCTCGTCGTTGAGCATCCGCGATGGGTTCACGATCAGGGCTGGGATGATGCCCTTGTTGAAGGCCTGGTGCATGACCGGTCCGACCTTCGCGCCCCACATGTGCCTGCAGGCCCGCTCGCCCCACTGCTCGACGATGACCTCGGGCTCATCGTTGTCGGTGCGGAAGTCATAGTAGCTGCCGCTGAAGTCCTCCGCTCCGGCGCTGGCGGTGTTCCATGCGAACTGGCTGGCGAGGAGGCGGTTGATGAAGTTGGGGAAGTTGCGGTCGATGCGCACGGCCATGATGTCCCCGGGGTGGCCGTAGTAGTTGGTGCCGATATGCCGATGGGTGGTCACCAGCCAGCCGGCATTGACCCAGCCCTTGGAGATCATGAACCAGTAATACATGGGCATGTCGCCGAAGTAGGAGCGGAACTGGTCCATGTAGTGCGGCTCGCCCAGCCAGACACAGATGGCCGCGTCGTCCCTGAGCTTGGGTCCGACCTGCCGCCAGTAGTCGCGGCCGGCGCGGTTGAACTGCTCGCGCGTGAGCTCCGGGTAGGCGGTCTTGAGCATGTCCCAGTCGAGGTAGCGGGCGTTGTAGGGGTAGATGACGAAGACCACCTGGACCTCCGGGGCGACCCTGTGAACCTCGTCATAGAGGATGTTGAAGACGTGCGCGTCGGCGGAGGCGCGGTCATCGCCCCAGCGCTGGCGGTCGGCCTCGGAGCGGCCATTCCACATCTCGGGGTTGACCGGCCCGCCGCCGTCAGGGCAGTGCAGCACCAGCATCCCAAGGTTCAGGCGGTCCCACACCCGCGCGATCTCCCGCGCGCGCTTGCGGATCAGCTCGTCGTCGCTCCAGGAGAAGAACAGGTTGCGTGTGTGCAGCATCCCCTGAAAGCGGGGGTCATCAGCGTCGCGCTCGTCATAGCCCACGTTCGTGCTCTGGTACTCCTCGCCGATGATCCCGCGCGCCCGGGCGTAGGCGTTGATCCGGGCCACCCAGTCGGCACCCTCCCACTTGGTGGCATCCTCGCCGCCGTAGAGGTAGTCGCCCAGCAGATTGAGCTTGCAGCGCAGCATCCAGTCGATGTGCAGCTTGAGGGCCTCGACGCGCTCCTCACCGCTCCTCCCGTACACGGGGTAGCTGCCGGTCATCTGATGCACCGAGCCCGTGCCCCGCCACTTGAAGTCCGGCCAGTCGCGGATCGAGGCCACGAGGGCCCTCACGCCGCCGGCGTCGCCGTCCAGCAGCGAGCGGAAGGTCACGGCGGCGTAGAGAGCCCCCTGGGGATCGCTGCCGAACAGGACGATGGCGCGGGTGCCGCGAAAACGGACGAACCGGATGACGTAGCCCTGCTCGCCGGGATCATCGGGGCTGATGCGCACATCACACTCGTCGATGATGGCCCCGGCCAGGCGGCTGCCGTAGCACTTGGAGATGACGATGGGCAGGTCCATGGAGGCCAGCGCAGCCGGATCGTCGCACTCCACGACCGGCAGCGGCTCACCGCCCAGGCGGGCGATACGGTCGTTGATCTCCCCCGCGCCAATGGCGGCCTTGGGCTGCCGGGGCGGAACCACGATGCAGGCGGCGGCCTCCTCACCGTCCGCCAGCGTCCAGCGCTCGCCCGTGACCTCAAGGTGCTTCGGCTGCGGGATGATGTCGTGATAGCTGGTTGGCTCCGCGCAGGCGGCGCCGAGCAGCGCAGCGAGAGCGATCGCGGCTGTCGGCGTACGCATGGTCAGTGCCTCCTTCAGCCGTTATCTGGCGGCCCCGAGCCAGCGGACGGCGGCGATCAGCAGGGATCGCTCGGCGCCCTGAGGCTCGACCTCGCCGTCGCCTGAGCCGAGGCCTGTGGCCATGCCCCAGGCGACGTACCGGCCAGCCCCGACGTCACCGCAGACCGCGACGGCGTTGCCGGACTCGTCCTGCAGGACGACCGTCCCGGCCTCGCCCGGCTCCAGCGCGATGTGGTCGTAGTAGCTGTGCGTGAAGGACGTGCCCGGGGGCAGGTCGCCGGTGATCCCGTGTTTCGCCGCCACTGTCATCGGTGTCTCCCGGACGGGTGGAAGCGCTCCCGTGGCGACCTCCGGGAAGGGCGCCTCGTATCCGCGCACGCCGACGGCATCGTGGGTCACCAGCAGGCCGCCGCCCCCGCGGACATACGCGCGCAGCGCCGCCAGCGCCTCGCTGCCGATGTCGCCAGGGCCCTGTCGGAGCTGAGGCACTATGACCACCTCGCAGGGCGCCAGGATCTCGGGGGCCAGGGAGTACAGGCTGCGCAGCTCAACGCCATTCTCCCCGGAGAGAGCGCGCGTCATGCCCTCGGTGCCGTAGCCGCCGGCCAGCATCCCGACATGCAGCCCGTCGGTCTTAAACCGGGGAGGGCTGAGGCGCGCCTCCAGCGCCCCCGCCTCCTCCTCCGACAGCACAGTCAGCGGCAGGCTGCGGAGGTAGAAGGGCTCCTCGTGACCGTCCTCAAAGACCGTCTCCCCGCGCGCGATGACGCTCCAGATGCCGGGCTCGGCGGACCACTGAGCTTGCACCTGGCAGGCCTGGCCGTCGGCGGAGGTGTACTCGGCGAGCGGGACGGCCTCGCCGCCTCTCGCCGGCATCACCAGCGGCTGGGCAGTGATCTGCACGGCGTCCCCGGTCGTGGCGGCCAGCCGCACCGTCAGCGTCAGCGACCGGTTCGCGCGGTAGGTGCGCTCCGGAGCGCCCTCCATCGCGGGCGGCGGCTCGAAGCTGACCATGACCGACTGATCGTGGTGCGGCAGGCGGTGCACAGGCGTGGCGGTGGCGCCCTCGGCGATGATAGGGAGCATCTGCCGGGAGAACGAGGAGAGACTGAAGATCAGGAAGCCGTCCGCGCCCATCTCCCGGGCGAGCATGATCTGCTCGGAGAGATTCGCCGGGGTGCGCGAGCGCGTGGGGCTGACGCCGATTCCCGGGTAGACGGGCACGACACCGCCGACCAGGTCCATCTGCGGCTCCAGCTTGTTGCGGAAGACCTCCACGTCGCCGGTGTAGTCCATGGGGCACAGGAAGTCCAGGTAGCCCTCGCGCGCCCACGTGATCCAGTCCTGTGCGTCGTTCTCGGGCGCCCCCGTCACGGAGGCGCGTGCGGCCAGAGAGATGCGCAGGTGGGGGTCGATGGCAAGCAGGCGCTCGCGCACCTCGGCCACCAGCGAGGTCTGCAGGTGGCGGCGCCAGTCGCGATAGAGCTCCAGGTGCTCGCTGCCCTCCCAGCAGTCCTCCGGCCAGTGCTCGACCTCGACCTCCGCCCACTGCTCGAACTTCGCCCGGCAGCGGTCGCAGTAGCAATAGCGGGCGCTGGGGTAGCGCATGAAGTCGTAGTGGATCCCGTCGGGATGGTACTTCTCCACCAGCTCCACCATGGCATCGATCTCGAGCTGGCGGTTGCGCTCGTCTGAGGGGTCCAGCCAGCGGCGGCTCCAGCGGTAGCGGGTGTTCTGCTCCTCTTCACCCATGGCCTGCTCCACGCTGAGGACGAAGCGGCCCTCGTTGGCAAAGCGGTCGATCACCCCCTCGGCGGCCCGGTAGGCCTGCCAGTTGCCCCGCCAGACGTGGACCTCGATGCCGTGCGCGCGGGCGGCATCCAGGCAGGCGGCCATCTGGTCGGTCTCCGTGATCTGCGGGAGGTAGTCGCTGGGATAGACAGCCGCGCCGGGATTGCACATGTTCGGGAACAGCGCGGTGAAGTTGGCGGCCTCCAGCTCCGCCATGATCGCCTCCCAGTCGGTGTCATCCGAGGGGAAGCCCATCCAGGCGCCGCGCATCTCGTAGGGCCGCGACGGGTAGGTGGCGGCAGCCGCCCGCTGCGCCGTGTCACGGAACTCGCGCGCCCGCGCCAGCGCCCGCCCAAACTCCCCGTCCTGCAGCGCCTGCCGGGCCTGCTGCGCTTGCTCGCGAGCCTGGCCTGCCAGCGCCCCCGCTCGGGGCGCCTCCGACGCGGCCTCGACGAGGGCCTCCAGGCTGTCGTAGCCCGCATCTTCCAGCGCCCCCGCCAGCGCGCTTCCGACGATGCGCTCCCAGGCGCCTGGGACGAAGTGGCCGATGGTCGCCAGCATGAGGTGGTGCTGCGCCTCGGCGTCGGCGTCACGCCACAGGACGTGGGAGAGCCAGACGCTGTGGTCGGTGAGGATGACGGCCGGGATACCTATCTCCTCCCCCTCGTCGTTGAGCCAGGTGGCGATGATGCGAGCGTCCTCGGTGGTCTCGGTCACCGCCTGCGAGCTCATCGACACCTGGCGGACGGCCTCCGGGAAGCCGGCTGGCGCCTGGTCGTTGAAGCGCATGGTGTGCAGATGGCCGGGATACTCGGCCCGCCAGTAGTGCATCTCCGCGATGCCCAGCGTCTCCTGCAGGTCGGGAGGCACGGTGAAGAACCACAGCAGATTCCCGCCGCTTTTCACGTAGGACTGGATCGCGGCAGTATGCTCCTCGGTGGTGTCGATAGTGAAGGGGAAGATGGCCAGCGCGTAGTCCGCCAGCGCCCCCTCGACGATCTCCTCGTCGGTGACGATGTCGTACTGCACGGCGTTGGCATCGAGCCCCCGCTTCGCCGCCTCGTAGTAGATGTCGATGCCCGCGTTGGGGTGCTGCTCGAGCGAGAAGGTCGCCCTCACCAGTGCCACGTCGGGGGTCTGAGCCGAGACTCCGGCGGCGCAGGTGAGACTGAGAGCCATGGCGATGGCGCACTTCATGGTGTGTCCTCCTCGACCGTCTCGTAGATGCGCGGGATGTTGGGGTTGACGGCCGTGCGCCGGACCGGCAGCACCACCTCGTCGCCCAGCTCGACTTCCGGCAGGTCGGTGACGTCCACGGTGCAGTGGTCCATGGCGATGCGGCCGATGATGGGCGCCTCCCGCCCGCGGATGCGAACGGTGGGCAGGCGCCCGGCTCTCCCCCACGCCCCGGCCACGCGCGCGATGAAGCCTTTCAGGGCCGTGGCGGGTCGCGACGCGATGCTCCGCGGCAGCATCTCCAGCCCGTGGGCGTAGCCGACCGGGACGGTGGCGATGGTGGTCTCCCGGCGGGCGCGGAAGTCGCCACCGTAGCCGATCTTCCCGCCCACGCCGACCGTGCCCAGGTGTAGGACGCGGCTGCGCAGCTCGAAGGTGTCCTGCAGGTCGAGCTCCCGCTGCGTCACCTGCGCAGGATACTGGCCGTAGAGCAGCGTGCCGATGCGGACCATGTCCAGGTGCGTCTCAGGCTCCTCCAGCAGCAGGGCGCTGGCGGCGCAGTGCACCAGGAGCTCGGTTCGGTTGGCCGAGGCCAGCAGGTCGTTGGCCAGCGCCCCGAACATCCGCGCCGACACGCCGGTCCGGAACAGCTCCAGACTCTCGGCCATCGCTCCCGAGCCTGGCGGGCCGTAGTGGCTATAGAGGCCGGTGATCTTCACGCCCACGCCCGCTCCGGCGTCCATGATGTCGATGGCCGGCTCGTCGGCGGGCATGCGTGACAGGCCGGTGTCCACGAACACGTGCGCTCGGGCCGTCCTCCCGACCGCCTCCGAGGCCTGCTCCAGCCAGGTAACGTGCCGACTGTGGGCCACCGTGGCGGTCAGATTCGCCTCCACCAGCGTCTCACACTCGCCAGGAGCGGCGGGCATGAAGACCAGCACGGGAGCGTCGATGCCGGCCTCCCGCAGCGCCACGCCCTCGGCGACGGAGCTGACGCCCAGCCAGCTCGCGCCCGCCTCCAGGAACACGCGCGAGGCCGGTACGAGCCCGTGGCCGTAGGCGTTGGCCTTCACCACCGCCATCAGCCGAGCGCCTCCCTCGATGCGCCCCAGCACCTGGCGGCAGTTGTGCGCCAGGGCCTCAGCGTCCACCGCCACGTAGGTCGTCGGCCGATCAGTCATGGCTGCGGGCCTCACGCTCGGTCGATGAGCCGTCCGGCGCCAGCGAAATCACCGCCTCAACCGCGATGAGCAGCACCGCCAGCAGCGCCACGACGCTGGAGAGGTCGATGGCGGTCCGCCCAACTACGGCCTCAGGCACGTCGGCGGATAAGATGACCTCCGCGGTCAGCGGCCTCAGCCGATCCCGCACCTGCGCGTCCGTGACCTGCGTCGGGTCGGACTCCGCCGGGTCGATGTTGACTGCCGCGGCCGCCACCTCCCGCCCATCGGCGAGCACACGATAGACGCCGGGCTCCTCCGCGGTCGCGCTCCACCGGCGGCCTGAGACGGTGGCCTGCACCGCGGAGCCGGCGCGCTCGAGGACGACCGCGTCCGCTGGGCGCACAAGCTCCCCGACCAGCAGCTCGCCGGGGCCCGCATCCAGGACGCACGCCCCGCGACCGGCGGCGAGATGCCGCGCCAGGGCGTGCATCAGCGGCACAAAGACCGGCTGGCGTGGCAGATCGGACCACGCGTCGTCGGGGGCGCTCGCCAGCAGCAGCGCCCGCCCCTTCCCCGGCGCGCCCTCGATGAGCAGCGGCTGGCCGTCGTCAAGGCGCGCCAGGACCGTGGCGCCAGCGCCCGGCGCCTCGATGGAGCGCACCGTCGAGAAGCGCGCGGCGCCCGGATCCCCGGCGCCCGGCTGCGCGAACTCCGCCAGCGGCGGCCGGTCGGTGAGCATCTCGGCGACCGCACGCGGCGTCTCGACCCGTGCCGCATCCCCGACCGTCACGCCCTCCAGCCCCAGCGCAGGGAGGATGCGCGCCGAGAGGTCGCGCGCGTCGGCGTCAGGGCCGGCGAACAGCAGCACGCCCATCCCCTTCGCGACCTCATCCGCCACCCGCGCCAGCGCCCCATCAGACAGCCCTGACGGGTCCGCGATCACCGCGAGATCGAAGCCCGAGAGGTCCTCGGCGACGTGCGCGGCGCTCACGAGCTTCAGCTCCACGATGGCGCGCTCGTCGCCGGGCGGGAAGGGGTTCAGCGCCGCGCGCACGAAGCGCGTGGTCTTCTTCCCGCCGATGATCAGCGCCCGCAAGTGCTCTCTGACGAAGAGCGCCACCGCCCTGCGATCATCGGCCCCGAGGTGGTCTGCGGGGAGGCGAACCTCGGCGGCTGTGACGCCCGGCTCGTCGGGAGCGACGGTCAGCTCCGCGACCGCCGGCTCACCCGGCGTCATCGGGACGCTCCGCGAGTCAACCGGCTGGCCGGCAACCTTGAGCGTCAGCGGCACCGCGTCGTCAGTGGATCTTCCCCACGTCCGGGCCCGGGCCGCGATGCGCAGCGGTCGGCCGCGGATGGCGACGGCATCGGTTGCGTCCGCCTCGACCACGGCACGGTTGGCGCGGGGCACCGGGCCGCTGTCCACCACAACCACGTGCGGCCGGGGACCTGGGAGGTCGTCAGGAAGGTCGCCCAACGAGGTGGACTGGCAATCGGTCAGGAGGTAGACGGTGGCAAGCTGGCGCGGCGACCGCGCCAGCAGCCCCGCCAGGCACCCGGACAGCCTGCCGCGCTCCAGCGTGCTGGAGCCCGCCGTCAGCTCCCGCTCGGGCTCCTCGACGATCCGCAGCCGCGCGCCGGCAAGCGCCACGGTCGCCCGGCCCCCCGCCTGCGCGCTCAGAATGCGCTCGGCCGCGGCCACCGCCCGGTCGATCGGCCGCTGCCCGCCCGTAAGGGCGCTCATGCTGGCCGAGACGTCCAGCATGATCGCGGCCGGCAGCGGGACACCCAGGCCGGACAGCATCGGAAGCCTGGACAGAGGAATCGCCAGCGCCAAGGCCAGCAGCACAATCGCCAGGCATCGGAGGATCAGCGCCAGAAGGCGGCGCAGGCGGGCGCGGCTGTGCCGCTGGCGATGGGCGGAGCGCAGCAGCATCAGGGACGGGAAGCGCGCCAGCCTCGGGCGCGGCCGTCCGAACAGGTGGATGAGGACAGGCACCGCGATGCCGGCGGCGCCGAGCAGCAGCGCGGCGTTCTGAAGGGTCATCGCTCAGCACCGCCGACCGCTGGATGTTCCGCCGCGCTGCGCCCCAGCCGCCTCACTGCAGCTCCAGTATCCATTCCGCGAGCCTGCGCCGGATGGCGTCGTAGTCGTCGAAGTCCCACACGCCGGGGACCTTGAGGTGCCCGGCCACGGCCTTCCCGCCCTCCTCGGTCAGCACTCTGCCGCCCGTCCACTCCCCCTGCGTCGGCCAGCCGCTCCATTGCGAGTAGTCGATCTCGGCGAGCTTGTCCTCGATCCAGGCGCGGGAGGTCGTCACCAGCTCCCTCTGCTCGGCTGTGCCCTGCCGCAGCGCCCGCTCGCAGAGCTGGTCCCAGGTGTAAAGGTAGCGGTAGTCGTCGATGCCCTCGCGCAGGGACTCAAAGCCGATGGACGGCCCGCCAGTCTCGTCGCCCATCGGCGGGTAGCGGTGCATGAACACGAAGCGGCGCTCGGGGTTGGGTCCGTAGGGGTCATCGACATGCGAGCGATACGACCAGGTGTAGGCGCCCTGCGCTCCGTTGATCCACAGGTGGAATCCCTGCGAGAAGCGCGCGTTCTCGGGGCGGTGGCCGGAGATCTCCACGTTGTAGAACCAGATGGTCTTGCCAAGCTCCTGCATTCGGGCGCGGAACTGCTCCCAGGCCGGCCCATCGTAGACGCCGCGGCGGAGGAAAGGCCCGTCGTGGAAGTTGAGGTAGTCCATAAGCGGGAGCGCCTCCTCCATGCCCTCCGGGTGGCCGTTCATCCCGTCGGCCTCTACGGGGACGCCGAGGTCGTGCAGGATGCGCATCTCCACCATCATGCGCTCGAAGCGTGGCCGGTGCTCGAAGGCCTCGTCCACCGGCTGGAAGATGATCTCCGGCCATCCCTCAGCCTCGGCCTTG
>JAYENL010000293.1:0-19524 GCA_034722055.1 Armatimonadota bacterium | reverse complement strand
CGACGATGGGTGCGAAGCACCCGGAGGAGGCCGGCCCAAGATGCCGTGCCGTTGAGGGTGCGCTGGAACGACAGTCGCGCTTCGCGCGACGGCTGGCCTAGGCAGGCCAGCCCTCCGTACGACACTGAACCGCAGCGCCGGAACTGCGCGGGCCCATCGGTACGCAGCGTGGGGGCGGCTAGCCAGCACTGCGTAGCCATTCTTGCTGGGCTGCAGGCGCCCTCGCCCGAAACCGACAATCTGAGCCACACCCCCCCGGCGCATTTCCTTGACGCGGCGGGTGGCGGTGCTATAATGAATCCGTCCTGTGGGGATTTGGGCCGCTCGGAGACTCGTCCGCATCGTGCGCAGGTGCGAATACCACCGGCCTGAGAGGAGCATCGGTCAGCATGTTAGCACAACTGGCCCAGGCGCTGGAGCGGCTGTTCTCCGGCGGCGAGGGCAAGCAGCCGCTGCTCTGTTCGTCCAGGTCCTTCACCCTGGCCGTCAGGTGTCACCAGTGCGCCGAGACTATTCGCCTGCGGATCGATAGAGACCATGAGCTGCAGTCGGTCTACGCCGAGGATGCCGAGGAGGGCGACGATCCGCAGGAGTACGTCCTCCGCAAGGAGATCGTGGGCGAAGACTGCCAGAACCTGATCCGCTTTACCATCCGCTTCGACCGCGATCGCGGGGTGGTGGCCTCGGAGATCGAGGGCGGGGAGTTCATCGACGAGGAGCCCGGGCGCACACGGGCGCTCGCACCCCAGGGGTCGGAGTCCGGCAGTTGACCGACCGGGATCAGGCGTCCGACGATGAGGCGACCGGGGCCGCCCTGGCCCGCATTCAGCCCCGGCTGGTCGCCGGCATCCTGTTGGCGACCTGGCTGTTGCTTGTGGCAGCGCCCCTGGTCCGCGGCATCCCGCCGCTGGTGGGCGGAATCATCGTCACGGTGCTGTTCGCCGCCGCCGTCCTGGCGGCGGCTGCACTCTCGGCACGGCTGCAGCTCTCCCCGACCGTCGAGCTCCTTGGGATGCTGGTGTGCTTCGGCGTGTGGTTCGTGCTGGCCGACGTAGGGGGGAAGGGCGACGCCGTGCGCCTGCTGACGGTGGCGGGCGCGGACGTTATCTTCCTGTTCGGCTGTGTGCTGGGCGGGCGCCTGCTGTCGCGAATCCTGCGGGAGCGCAATCTGATGTTGCCCATTGCGCTGGTGCTGGCGCTGGCGGACGTGTTTACGGTGCTGATAGGTCCCACCCGGGCTATGCTTGAGAAGGCTCCGGAGGTGGTGACGCGGCTGTCGCTGAAGCTGCCCGAGATGGGCTCGGCGGCCGGTCCGGAGGGGGTCAAGGGCCTGGCACACATGGCCACCATCGGCCCGGGCGATCTGGTCTTCGCGGCCCTGTTTTTCGCCTGCATCGTCCGCTTCGGCCTGGATCTGCGGGCCAGCTTCTGGTGGATCTTCGGAGTGGTTGCCCTGGCGCTGGCGGCGATTGTGGCGGTGCCCGGAGCGCCGCCGGTTCCGGTGCTGCCGCTGATGGCGCTGGGCTTTCTGATTGCCAACCGGGGAAGCTTCTCGTTGACGGCGCGGGAGAAGCGGGCTCTCGTCATCGCGTTCGCGTTCCTGATCTTGCTCTTTGCCGGCCTGGGCTACCTGACGCGGGCGCTGGTCCCCTGAGGCCGGTCTCGATGGAGCTGGGAGGAGACAGCGTGCCTGACAGCTACGACTTCACCTCGATCGAGCGCAAGTGGCAGGACTACTGGCGCGAGCGGAGCCTCTTCCACGTGGAGCGCCGGGAGGACAGGCCCAAGTTCTACTACCTCGACATGTACCCCTACCCCTCGGGGGAGCTGCACATGGGGCACGTGCGCAACTACATCATCGGGGATGCCTTCGCGCGCTACAAGACCATGCAGGGGTTCAATGTCCTGCACCCCATGGGCTGGGACTCGCTGGGCCTGCCCACCGAGAACGCGGCCATCAAGTTCGGCGTGCACCCGGTGCAGTGGACCGAGCAGTGCGTGGGCATCATGAAGCAGCAGTTCGACCGCCTGGGCATCAGCTACGACTGGTCGCGAGAGATCGACACCTCGGACCCCGAGTACTATGGCTGGACGCAGTGGCTGTTCCTGCAGCTCTACAACAGCGGCCTGGCCTACCGCGGCCCGGGGCTGGTGAACTGGTGCCCCGAGTGTGGCACGGTGCTGGCAAACGAGCAGGTGGTGGGCGGCCGCTGCGAGCGCTGCGACACCCTCGTGGAGCGCACCACCCGGGAGCAGTGGTTCTTCAAGATCACCGACTACGCCGAGGCGCTCCTGGAGGACCTGGAGCTGCTCGAGCACTGGCCGGAGCGCGTCGTCAGGATGCAGGAGCACTGGATCGGCCGCTCCGAGGGCTTCTCGTTCACGCTCGAGATTGAGGGCCTCGACGAGGAGATGGAGGTCTTCACCACCCGCATTGACACCATCTACGGCCTGACCTTCATGGTCCTGGCCCCCGAGCACCCGCTGACGAGCCGGCTCACCGGGGGCACTGAGTTCGAGGAGCCGGTGCAGCAGTTCTGCCAGAGGGCCATGGCTGAGAGCGTCATGGAGCGCACCGCCGAGGACACCGAGGTTGAGGGCGTCTTCACCGGCGCCCACGCCATCCATCCGCTCACCGGCGAGCGCGTCCCGATCTGGGTGGCGAACTACGTGATGATGGACTACGGGACCGGCGCCATCATGGCAGTTCCGGCCCACGATCAGCGCGACTTCGAGTTCGCGCGCAAGTATGACATGCCGGTGGTGCCGGTGATCCAGCCGGAGGGCGCCGAGCTGGATGGCGAGACCATGACCGAGGCCTACATCGGCGATGGCGAACAGGTCAACTCCGCCCGGTTCTCCGGCCAGTCCAACCGCGCGGCGATGGAGCAGATCGCTGACCACATGGAGGCGGAGGGCCTGGGGCACCGCGACGTGAGCTACCGCCTGCGGGACTGGTGCATCTCCCGCCAGCGCTACTGGGGGGCGCCGATCCCCGTCATCTACTGCGACGAGTGCGGGATCGTTCCGGTGCCGGAGGAGGAGCTGCCCGTCATGCTGCCGGAGGACGCCGAGTTCACCGTGACCGGCGACTCGCCGCTGTCCCGGCACGAGGAGTTCATGCAGGTACAGTGCCCCCGGTGCGGCCGGCCCGCGCGCCGGGAGGCGGATACCATGGACACCTTCGTCTACTCCGCCTGGTACTACCTGCGGTATCCCAGCCCGCACGAGGATGAGGCGCCATTCAACCGTGACGATGTGGAGTACTGGCTGCCGGTGGACCAGTACGTCGGCGGCATCGAGCACGCCACCGGCCACCTCATGTACTCCCGGTTCATCACCAAGGTGCTCCACGACCTCGGATGGGTGAGCTTCCGCGAGCCGTTCGCGAGACTCTTCACCCAGGGGATGGTCTACAAGGACGGCGCCAAGATGAGCAAGTCCCGCGGCAACGTGGTGACGCCGGATGAGATCAATGACGAGTACGGAGCGGATACGGGCCGGCTCTTCAGCCTCTTCGTGGGCCCGGCCGATCAGGACACGGAGTGGAGCGACGAGAGCGTCATCGGCGCCCACCGCTTCCTGTGGCGCGTCTGGCGACTGGCCACCGAGAACATGGGGGCCTGGAACGCGGACTTCCGCGCCGATCTCCCCTCCGATGGCTCCGAGGAGCAGCGCCAGATCCGGCGTAAGAGTCACCAGACCATCCTGAAGGTCACCGACGACTTCGAGGAGATGCGCTTCAACACCGCCATCGCGGCGATCATGGAGCTGTCCAACGACCTGGCCTCCTTCGTCCAGGAGATGGATGCCGAGGATGCCGCCGATCGGGCGGTCTTCAGCGAGGGGCTGTGGACGCTGGTGGTCCTGCTCTCGCCCATCACACCGCACATCTGCGACGAGCTGTGGGCGCGCATGGGGCTGGAGCCGTCGCTGGTCGAGGAGCAGTGGCCGGAGGCGGATGAGGGCCTTGCCGAGGAGGAGACTATCACGATCGTGGTGCAGATCAACGGCAAGGTCCGCGACAACATCGACGTGCCCGCCGGCACCGACATGGACGATGTCGTAGAGCTGGCCCTGGAGCGCGAGAAGGTCGCGAAGTACGTGGAGGGCAAGGAGATCGCCAAGACCATCAAGGTGCCGGAGAAGCTCATCAACCTGGTCGTAAGTTAGCAGACCCGGGGGCGAGCACAGTGCTGCACAGCCTGACACCTGCGCAGAAGGTGGTGTTGGTCCTCGCCGCCGCGGCGGCGCTGGCGGCGTTCTGGTACTCTCGTGGGAGGGGGCCCGGCGACGGCACGGGGGAGTCCGGCGCTGTCGTCTACGAGCCCGGGGCACAGCCGGCGCCGACCATCAAGGTGCACGTGGTGGGCGAGGTGCAACGACCGGGGGTCTACGACCTCCCGGCGGGAGTCCGCGTCCAGGACGCGCTGCGAGCCGCCGGCGGCTTCACGCAGCAGGCCGATGCGGCCTCCGTGAACCTGGCCGCCTTCTGCGAGGACGGCGAGCAGATTCGCGTGGAGGCAAAGCCATCCCCGCCGGCTGAGACGGCCGCCGCGCGCAGGTCCGTGCACCCACAGCAATCAGCCGCACCTGCCGCAACCCTGCCGAGACACAGCACTGCGGCCACCGGCGTGCCACCCGTCTCGGCCACCTCGTCCGCCGATGAAGGGAGCGAGCTGCCCTCCTTCGCGACGGAGTCCCGCCAGGGCCCGGTTCGGCTCAACCACGCCGGGCTGGAGGAGCTCCAGCGGATTCCGGGCGTCGGGCCCGAGTTAGCCAAGCGCATTCTGACCTATCGGCACCTGCATGGGCCCTTCCGCAGCTTCTCCGAGCTGGATGAGGTCCCCGGCATCGGGCCCGGGACGATTGAACAGATCCGCGTCAGCGCGACGCTACGATAGGCCGGGCACCCCGGCCGGGGGATGATGACAGGCCCAGCCGACAGCCAGGACGGGCAGACTGCGAACGCCGGCGCACGTGCCAGGCAGGCGATCGTCGAGATCCGCCATCGCCCGCTGCTGCTGTGCTCCGTGGCACTGATCTGCGGGATGGCGCTGGCCCACCTGCTGGCCGCCTCGCCTCTGCCCCTGGCAGTGGGGTGTGCGGCGTGCGCGGTGCTGTCGCTGGTCGGCTCACGCGTGGCGGCCGATGTCTCGCTCGCTCCGCTGCTGGGCTGCTTCCTCTGCCTGGGCGGCTTCATCTACGCCGTCCAGACCGCCGTCCCCGGTGATGACATCTCCCACCTGACGGGCATGCACGACGCTGTGGTGGAGGGCGTCGCCATCACCTCGCCCGAGCAGCGCGGGTGGCGGCGCCGGCTGCGCCTTCGGGTGGAGCGCGTCCGTGATACCAGGTCGGGCGCGGTCATCGCGGCCGGCGGCACGGCCGAGGCCCGCCTGCCACTGGAGCCGGCGCTTGCGCTGGGCGACCGTGTTCGGCTGGGCCGAGCCTCGGTGGAGAAGCCCCCGGCGGCCGAGCTTCCCGGGCAGTTCGACTACCGGGCATGGCTGGCCACGCAGGGCGTGCGGGCCATGATCTCTGCACGCGAGGCCAGAAGGATGGGGGAGGAGCGCGGCTGGCGCCTGTGGCTGGCGCGGGCGGGGCTGGGCCTGCGCCGGCGGGTGATGGGCTCCATCAGCCGCGCCATGCCCGGGGCTGATGCAGGGCTGTACTCGCGCCTCTTCGTCGGCATGGTCTACGGCCTGGAGGCGGCGCCGCTGCCGGACACGATCGTGGAGCAGTTCCGCCGCGCGGGCACGGTGCATCTGCTGGTGGTCTCCGGCGCCCAGATCTCCATGATTGCGGTGGCCATCGTGGGCCTCACCGGCGTCGGCTTCCACGGGCTGCGATGGTGGCAGGTGGGGCTGGCCGGGGCGGGTGTGGCGATCCTGGTGCTCATCGTGGGGATGGAGGCGTCGGTGTCCCGCGCGGTGGGCATGTTCGCGGTGGTGATGCTGGCGGGGCTGACGCGCCGGGACTACGACATCTTCACCTCCATCGGCCTGGCCGCGGCCCTCATCTGCGTCTTCGACGCCCAGGCGCTGCTGAGCCTCAGCTTCCAGCTCACCTTCGCCGCCACCCTGGGCGTCGCCCTCTTCCTTCCGGGAGAGCCCCTTCAGCGCATCGACGGGACTCGGGCGTCCTGGCCGGTGACCGCACCGCGGGCGGTGCTGTGGGGGACCTTTGGCGCATGGGTGATGACCACCCCGCTGCTGGCGCACAGCGTGTCCGGCTTCGCCGTCAGCGGGAACCTGGCGAACCTGGCGAACGTGCCGCTCTCGGTCGCGATCATGGTGCTGGGGTTCGTGGCTCTTCCGATCGCGCTCTTCTCCCCGCTGTCGCCGCTGC
This sequence comes from Armatimonadota bacterium, assembly GCA_034722055.1. Classification (GTDB taxonomy): domain Bacteria; phylum Armatimonadota; class Zipacnadia; order Zipacnadales; family UBA5352; genus JAYENL01. The sequence goes on along the minus strand of JAYENL010000293.1, from coordinate 13,173 downwards.
TGAGCGTGCTGTGCTGGCTGGCCCGCGGCCTGCTGGCGGTGGTGATGCACGTGAACTGGCTGGCCGCCTCGCTGCCGGTGGCCTTCGTTCCCGAGCTGCACATGGGTCTTGGAGCCTGTGTGTTGTGGTATGGGGCGGTGGCGGTGGCCGTGGTGCTCGGCGGGTTCAGCCTCGCCCACCGGAAGCTTGACGAGGCCCTGCTGCGGATGCACCCGAACTTGCCCGCTGTGAGCGGCTTCGTCGTCGTCTGCCTGCTCGCCGCCACCTATCTGGTCCACTCAGCGGCGCCACGGCACGTGGAGATCACGCTGCTGCCGGTCGGTGCCGGACAGTGCGCGGTGGTCAGGACGCCTGATGATGCCGCCGTGATGATCGACTGCGGCGGTGGTAGCGGGGTGCCTGGCGGAGGGCGTGAGGTGGCGGAGGCCGTGGTCCTGCCCTTCCTCTCGGCCCGGCGGATCACGCGCCTCGACGCAGTGATCATCACCCATTGGGAGACCGATCACTGCAACGCGCTGCCGGAGGTGATGAGGCGCGTCCGGGTGGCGAGACTCATCGCCCCGCCGCAGCTTCCCGACGCCACGGCCCCGGCGTGGGTCAGCCGCCTGCCGGCGACGCCCGCAGGCGCCGGGGACGTCCTCCGCCTGGGTGACAACGCTCGAGTGGAGCTGCTCGAGCCCAGGCTGCCGTACCTGTCGGGGACCAGCGATGACGCGAACAACAACTCCGTGGTGGCGATGCTTCGATGCGATGACGTCCGCGTGCTGTTCACCGGCGACCTGCAGCAGCCGGGCATGGTGCGACTGCTCCGGGACGCTCGCTCGACGGGGCGGTCGCTGGCCGCAGAGGCGCTCGTCCTTCCGCATCACGGCCGCGGCCTGGCCGGGATGGCGCCGCTGCTTGACGCGGTGGCGCCGGCCTGGGCGCTGGTCTCGTGCGACCATACGGCCGACCGCTACATCACGGCGGAGGCGCGGGCGGTGCTCGGTCAGCGAGGAATACGGCTGCTGCGGACCGATCTCTCCGGGCAGATCACGCTGGTCACGGACGGCTCGCGGGTGCGCGTAGTGCCGTCCAGGGCACAGGGCGTGGGGGCGGAGCTGGTGGCGGGGGCCGGGCGGTGAGGTCAGGAACGACCGGGCCGGGACGGAGACCGGCTCCCTCCAAACGGCTGGGCAACGGCCCTACCCGCTTCTCTGGGGGCGGGCGCCCTCGCCCGCCCTTGCGAACGACTGGATGCCCCCGAACGACCGGGCGGGCAAGGAAGCCCGCCCCTCCTGACGACCTCGAGCGGTCAAGGAAGCGCGGCGACCAGCGACGTGGTCGTTTCCGTGGCTGGTAGCTCGTGACTCGTAGCTCGTCGCTGGACACAAGCCCGCCCCTCCTCACGGCACGGCAAGCGCCGCTGTTCGGTGGCACGGACACTCCTGTCCGTGCGCCGCCCGGCGTTGGCTCAACGCCGAACGACGACGACCGGGCCGGGACGGAGACCGGCTCCCTCCAAACGGCTGGGCAACGGCCCCACCCGCTTCTCTGCGGGCGGGCGCCCTTGCCCGCCCTTGCGAACGACTGGATGCCCCCGAACGACCGGGCGGGCAAGGAAGCCCGCCCCTGTGCGCCTCGCAGCGCACGTATCCAGTTGGTTGGAGTCCAACCGGAGGTACTCGTGTGATGTGGAAGCCTCCGTAGTCAAAGGCAGCCTGAGGGCGCGAGGCCGGAGGTGAAGGGTCGGCGACAAAGGCCGAAGCACACGCGAACGGATGACGGCCGGGCAGGTGGGCGAGGGTGCAGGGGCTCTCCGAAGCCCGACACGAGGGCCTGTCCGGTAGCTGCCGTCGGCATGGTCGGAGGAGTTGGCTTTCAGCCAACTCCGATGGACATGCCAATGCCCCGATCTTCTCGCCCGTTTCGGGCTAGCTGGACGGGAGCCGCATGCGTGAGTAGCGCACGTGCGGTTCGAAGGGGGGAGGTGGGGGCGAAAGCCCCCGCCTTATCCCGATCCACACGGCGCGGGAACGACCGCGGGCAACGGCATCAACGGCGGGCGGCGTGGGCGTTCAGCCTTAAGCTTGGAGGTTGTGGCTTGAGGCCTGTAGCTGGCGTTCCCGTAGCGCGCGGACCTGTGCCGCGCCTGTCGTTTGCTGTTCTGTCGTACGGAGCGGCGGGCTGCCCAGCCCGCCGTCGTTGCTGGCAACGGCGGGCCGGACAGTCGTCCGGCCCCTCCACACGGCGCGGGAACGACCGCGGGCAACGGCATCAACGGCGGGCGGCGTGGGCACGCCGCCGATCCGTACGGCGTGGGAGTTCAGCCTTAAGCTTGGAGGTTGTGGCTTGAGGCCTGTAGCTGCCGTTCCCGTAGCGCGCGGTGAACATCCTGAATCGCAGCATCGTCTCAGGAACCGACGATGTCGGACGGTCTCGTGGCGAGAGCTGCACTGGTGAGGCGCGAGAGGGGCAGGCAACGTGGACGCGCCAGGGGTGTTCGCCGAATAGGCGCGCGAGCCACACTGTCCGACGGCGTTGGAGGCCCCCGGAGCCGGCCCCGGGGGCCTCTCCTCAGTACCTGGGCGCGATGCACTGCTGTGGATGGCAGTGATGCGCTTCGGCCGTATGGCGGGCCGCTCCCGGAGGCGATCAAACCGCCACGAAGGCGCCTTGCAGCGCTGGCTCCACGGGGCTGGCCTCGGCCAGGTGATCCCGCAGCGCGTCGATGGCCCGGAGGTCCAGGTCCTCGCGGTCCCACCCGTACTTCGCTGGCACGCCCTGTGTGGTGACGAAGGCCACGTCGAACTCGTCATCGTCACGCACATGGCGTCCCTCAACGAAAAGCTCCTGGATGCGCGCGCCCTCCGGGTTCTCAGCCTTGAAGTAGCACGTCAGTCCCGCACACCGCTTGATGTACCCGCCCATCTGCTCCCAGGGATCGGCGGCGAATGTGCGGTGCAGGTTCTCCTCCAGCATCTCCCGCAGCTCCGCGCCCGTGAGAGTGCAGGTGGAGACCGGCGGGTTCACCGGGATGATGTTCCACAGGTCGCCGAGCGTGATGGGTCCCGGGGCGATGGGCGCGCCGTAGCGCCAGCCGTTCGAGAACGCCATCTGCGCACCAGTGGCGTGCAGCAACCCATCCAGCAGCAGGTTGTCCATCGTGGACTCGGTCGCCCGAACGCGCGGCAGGCCGATGCGCGTCTCCCCCACGATCTCCGCCAGCATCTCCGCGTCAGGCTCCTCGACCGTCCGCACGAGCCCCTGCAGCTCCCAGTCAGGCTCGATGCGCTCATCCACCACGATCAGCTCATGATCGAAGCCGGCAATCTCGCCGTCTCTCACGGTCAGGTCCAGCCGCCCCAGGAATGAGCCGTGGCAGCCGGACTGGAAGATGATGGTGTCGTTGACCACGTGCGGGCGGAACATACGGTTGTGCGTGTGCCCCGACACCAGCACGTCGATGCCCTCCACGGTCGCGGCGAGCTTCGCGTCCTGCGGGAAGCCCAGGTGCGAGATGACAAGGATCAGGTCGCAGTCCTCGTCGCCGCGCAGAGCCTCGATCCCGATGCGGACCTCCTCGCCGCCCACCGTGAGGTAGATACCCTCGCTGAACTGATCGGGCATGGTCTTGTCCACGATGGTGGCCGCGATCCCGATGATCCCCAGGCGCAGGCCGGCCACCTCCCGCACGATCCACGGCTCGAACACCCGCTCATCGGTCTCCTCGTCGTAGCAGTTGATAGCCAGCAGGGGGTGGTCCATCAGCGCTGCGATCTCTTTGAGGCGCTCAGGGCCCCAGGCGAACTCCCAGTGCGCCGTCCACGCCTCCAGCCCCAGCTCGTTCGCGATGGGGATCACGGCCTCGCCCCGGCTCTGGACCGCCGCGTAGGTTCCATGGATGGTGTCCCCGCAGTCGAGGAAGAGGGTGTTGCCGCCGGTCTCCTGGCGGATGCCGTCCACGATGCGCTTGATGCGCGAGAAGCCCCCGGCCGGCGCGTAGCGCAGCCCATCCTGCGCCCGGAAGCACTCCAGGTGCTGATCCAGGTACCCGTGGCTGTCGTTGAGCTGCACGATGGTGAGGCCTGTGTCTGACATCGCCGCCACCTCACACTCACGGTCCGCTCTCCGGGCCACGCCACTGCCCGTCACTGGGATCGAGCGTCCAGTCGGCCGTCTCAGCCGCCCGCGCGGCATCCGACACCGGATCCGGCCTACCGACCCGCCCTCTGGCGGCTCAGCGCTCGGATGAGGGCGGCATTGAACTGCGCCAGGTCTCCCGGGTGCCGGGAGGTGATGATGTTGCTATCGACGATCACCGGCAGGTCGTGGTACTCCGCCCCCGCCCCCTCCAGCTCGCCACGCACGCTCCGGTAGCAGGTGGCCTCCAGGCCCTCCAGGACGCCCGCGGTCACCAGCACCTGCGGGCCGTGGCAGATGGCGGCCACGGGCTTGCCGGCCGCCACCATCTCCCGCACCAGTCGCACCATGTCCTGGTTCTCTCGCATCGTCGCCGGCGCGTGCCCGCCGGGAATCACCAGGCCATCGAACTGCTCCGCGCGGGCGTTTCCGGCGGCCCGGTCGGAGGTCACCGTGACCTCGCCGTTCTTGCCGGTGTACTGCTGCCCGGCCTTGGCCGCCACCAGCACCACGCCGGCGCCGGCCTTCTGCACCGCCTCAACCGGCTTGGCCAGCTCGCTGTCCTCGAACTCATCGGCCACCAGCACCGCTACGGTCATGCCCGCCAGCGGCCGGTCGGAGGTCGCCGGCGCCCCGCCCTGGCCCGCCGGCCCCTCCACCGTCTGCTGCTCTGCCTGCTCCTCGTCGCGGCAGCCGGTCAGCATCACCACCACGACCGCGGTGATAAGCGCCATCATCCAGCCTCCACTCCTCCAACCACACATCCGCCTCTACCTCCCGTGAGTATTGTGACGCCCGGCTCTCAACGACGACGCGCGTTACCGTCGGGCTCTGATGACCAGGCTCGCGAGTCCGCCAGCCAGGGCCTCGTGGCCCTCGGCGAGGTTGAAGGGGCAGTCCTCGGCCACCTCCATGTCCCTCAGCGCCGCCCGCTCGATGCTGCGGAGGTACTCCTTGCGGGCCACCGCCAGGTCCAGCCACTCCCGCCAGGCCTCCGGCACCTGCCGCAACTGCTCGGCGCCCAGCGGCTCCTCCAGCACCAGATCCGCGATGACCATTCTGCCATTCGGCCGCAGGCAGCGGCGTATCTCGCCGAACACCGCCTCCAGGTCGAGAGAGTGGTTGATGACACAGTTGCTGATGACCACGTCCACGGACCCGTCCTCCAGCGGCAGATCGCTCATCTGTGCGACCTCGAAGGTGACATTGCCAGCGCCGCTTTCGGCCGCATTCCGCCGCGCCAGCTCCACCATCTCGGCATCAGAATCCACGCCCACCACGCTCCCCTCCGGACCGACCTCCTGGGCCGCCAGCAGGGCATCGAAGCCTCCGCCGCAGCCGAGGTCCAGCACGCTCTCGCCCTCCCGGAGGGCAGCGAAGGCCAGCGGATTGGCGCAGCCGTAGCCCATCACAGCCTCGGCGGGCACCGAGGCGATCTGCTCCTCGGTGTAGCCCATGGTCCGGGCCTGAGCGAGGGGATCGAACTCCTCTTCAGCCTCGTCACGGACCTGCTCGTCGCTCATCGCCGACCCTCCCAGATCGCTTTCACTTCGGCTGCACCAAGAACTTCGCGGCGCACGACCGTTCTCCCCCCGTGTCATAGCCTGCACTACTTCACGAAATCGCTCTCGTAAAGCTTCATCCGCAGCATCCCCTGGCCGGTGGTGATCCAGATCTCGCCCCGCTCGTGCTCGTACACGTCCGGGTAGGAGATGCGGTACTCCACCGGGTTGCCGCCCTCCGGCGTGCGGTTGCGGGCGACAATGACCGGCTCCGTCCACGTCCGGCCCTCATCCTCGCTGAAGGCGATGGAGATCTCCTCGCGGCGGCCGATCTTCTTGGGCCGGCCCTCCGCGAAGCGGTTCCACACCAGGATGATGCGCCCGCTGGACAGGCGCAGGAGGATCCCCGGCGCTCCGCTGGCCTCGATGTCCGAGGCGCGAATGTACTCCCAGGTCAGGCCCTGGTCGCTGGAGTAGGCCTCCCAGAAGTGCCCGGTGTAGGTGCGGATGAGCATCCACAGGCGGCCGTCCTCCAGCTCGATGACCGTGGGCTCGATGCCGCCGGCATGGTCGCCCTCGCCGCCCAGGTCGATGAGGTTGCTCCTCTGCCAGTGCTCGCCCAGGTCGTCGGAGACCCAGGTGAAGCTCACGTGATGGCCCGGGTCGGGCACCGCCACCTGGCTGACCAGCACCAGCCGCCCGCTGTCGAGCTGGATCATGTTGTGGACGTACCCGCACCAGCCCTCCTGCAGCTCGCGCGGCTCCTCCCAGGTCTCGCCCTCGTCGAAGCTCCGGGTGATGTAGACGGGAAGCTGGCATTCCGGCAGCGGCCCGACGCCCTCGTAATCCCATGCGAAGTTCTTGTGCGCGAAGTTCAGGAAGGCGCGGAGGACCACGCCCTCCTCGGTGCGGAAGAGCACCCCGCCTCCGGTGTCATCGACATTCTCCACCCCCTCGTACATGGGCCGGCTCTCCCACGTCTGCCCGTCATCGTCGCTGAACAGGATTTGGTTGCGCCCCACCGCCATGACCCGCCCGTCAGAGAGCCGCACGAACGGCCCCCGCTGGTCGGTGGGCAGCCGCTCGGCGTCGGGGTGAATCCAGATGTCGCCCTTGTACTCGCCCAGCACCGCCTGTCCCGCCAGCAGCAATGTCAGCACCACTGTCATCTCCGCCTTCACGACTACCGCCTCCGTCAAGGCCCGCTACCACCGCACTATGCTTGCGCTCCAGCGATGGGACCTTCGGCGGGCGGCAGGATCAGTCCTGCATGCACCCCTGCCCGCGATGGCAGGCTGCAGGTCGGCCCAGGCGTGCCCGCGAGCATCAGAAGACCAATGACGGCCGCACCGGGCGCGGGTCTCTGTGCCATGCTGGAAGGAGAACTCCTGCTGCCTGTCGCAGTGTGTGCCTACGGCAGGCCTCTCCTGAATATGACGTTATGGCTGGTGCCACCGGATCTCGACGCTCCTGCCGCTTTCTATTGCATCCATCCGCGAGTAATCCGGGATGAAGACCGCGGACCGCGAGATCGATGTTGACGAATCACCCGAGGCGGAGACGGGGCGCGCTCAGGGTCCCGCCATGGAGGTCCTGCAGACCATTGCCACTCGGAGGCGCAATGCCATGTTGCAGCAACACCTACGCGCCTGTGCGGCGCACAGCCTCGTAGTGCTGGTGCTGATGACAGTGATGATTCTCCCGGTCACCGCGCAGGAGCGGTCGGAGATTCGCCCTGAGGCCATCACCGCAGTGGTGGGAGCGTCGCTGAGTCACTACCAGGCCGAGCCGGAGGAGGTCGAGCCCGCGATCCGCGACATCGCTGGCCACGCCGACGCCCTGTGGGTCGGCGTTCCCACGTGGACGAAGGACTGCCTGAACGCGCCGGATGAGATTCAGCGCGTGCGTTTGATAGTGGACCTGGCCCACGAGCATGGCCTCGATGTCGTCTTCGGGCTGCATTGGCCCAGCCTGCTGCCCCGCGGCGATGACCTGGAGGCCTTCGCCTTCGCCGCAGAGCGTCTGGACCCCGAGGATGGGAGCTTCGTGGCCGTCAGGCGATGGGACTGCGGCAGCGAGGCCGCACAGGAGGAGTTCGAGGCCCGCCTGTCCCGCCTCTTGGAGCTTGTTGACCGCCCTCTGGAGATGTTCTACCAGGACGAGATAATACTCGGGCAGCCGGGGCAGAACTTCTGGTTCCAGCCCATCAGCACCTACTGGACCAGCCCGACCTACAGCGAGGAGAGCCTGGCTTCGTTCCGCGCCCACCTCGCGGCGCATGACTACCCCGGCGCGGACGAGGCGCGCTTTCCCGTCACTACGGTGGTGGTTGAGCCTGGAGGGCAGGCGAACGAGGGGCTGCCCGCCGTACCCCTGACCGAACAGAACCGGGCGCGCCTGCAGGAGGACAACGACTGGCCGAACAGCCCCCTATGGCAGCACTGGTATACCTGGCGCGAGGACCTTTACGCCGCCTGGATGGACTCCGCCACGACGGTGGCCACGCAGGCCTGTGATGCGAGCCCCGGCTGGCGGGGCTGCATGTACATCATGCCGGTCACGTGGATCAAGACGGAGCTGGGGCAGAATCTGGACAAGCTCGCGGCCCTCCCACACCTGGACATCATCTCTGCGGGCTACATGAGCGGCACCAGGTTTGAGCCGTTCCGCGAGGCGGCCCTGCGAGCGGGCAAGCGGTGGGGCGCGACAGTGGAGCTGTGCCACTACGGTGAGCAGGAGGGCATCGCGCCGGAGCGCATCCGCGAGGTCTTCCGGGCGGCGGTTGAGGCGGGCGCGGCGGTTATCAATGTCTACGCGGGGGCCAACTTCCGCACGGATCGAGATGAGCCGCGCGAGAGCGGGCTGTACTACATGCCCCAGCAGGTCCAGGCGTGGGACGAGTGCGTGCAGTGGCTGCGCGAGCGGACCGGCAGGGCGCAGTGAGCGGCTGCTCCAGAAGGCATGCCCCGGTCCGGAGCACACCAGCGCATTGCCCTGTCCGACCTGCTGCACCTGGGCGTTCTCCATGAACTCCCAGCCCTGCGTCTGCCCCTCGAAGCTCTCCGACAGCGTGGCCCCGGCTGGCTGCAGCGTGGGTGTCTGGCCGGGGACGGGCTGCAGAACGGGCGCCTGACCCGGCCCGGGCTGCGCGGTCGGGACCGTAGCCGGAGCCTGCTGCTGGCCGGGCTGCTGGGCAGTCGCCGGCAGGCCGGTCAGGGCCGCAACGCCGCCAGCGGCGCCAAGCGTCACGTTATCAAAGGCCCCGCCCCCTCCGTCCGGGCATCCCAGTATCACCGCGCCCGGACCCAGGGGCTGCGGATCGGTCGCCTGGACCACCACCTGCCCGCCTACGCCTATCTGGAACTGCCCGTTGCTGAGCGAGATGGAGAGGGCATTGAGGGCGTTCGGCTGAAGCTGGATGGGCCCGGCCCCCAGCTCCTGCACCTGTTGGCCCTGGCGGCGGACGATCGCCATCTCCCCCGGAAAGAAGACCAGGTCGTAGCCCTGGTCCTGCGGCGGCTGACCAGACAGGCAGAGGCTCACCACTCCAGGGCCTGTGCCGGGCCTGTGCTGGAGGTTGAGAGTGAGATCAGCCGTGGGAGGGATCGACCACAGCGCCCGGCCCGCCGAGGGGAATGTGAGCATGCCGTTGGCGACCGATGCGCCGTCCATCAGCTCCCAGCCCTGCAGAGGTTGTGCCTCGAAGGTCTCGCTCATGGTTGCGGCCCCGACGGGCTGGGCGGTGGTGATCGGGGGCTGGCCCGGCTGCACCACGGTCGGCTGGACCACCGGTCCAGTGGCGGGCTGCTGCCCCGACGCGGTCGCAGGCTGGCCGGTCGTGGTCGCCGTCGGTGTTGCCGCGCCGCCGGCTCCCGACGTGAGGGAGACATCGTCGATCGCGTCTCCGCCCTGCTGGGACATGAACCCCACGCCACCCGCAGGCAGCGGCTGGGGATCAGTGGCTGTGATGAGTTGCTGCCCGCCCACCGACACCGTAAGCTGCCCACCGCTGACCTGGAGCCCGATCTGATTCCAGGCGCCCGACTGCAACTGGCAGGGAGCGCCGCCCAGCTCCGTCATGTTGCCCTGGCCGAACTCCCGGAGCAGCACTACCTCACCCGGCATGAGCATCACATGGTAGCTGCGCTGATTCGGCGGCTCCCCCGAGGCACGGACGACCGCCTCCATCGTTCCCCCAGCCGGCCGGTACTTGAATGACAGAGCGAAGTCCTGTGCGCTGGCCGGTGCCCACGCTACCCCCGGCTGGCCGAACACCAGGGCGTGCCCCTGGCCGACCTGCTGCACCTGGATACCGGGGGTCAGCTCCCAGCCCTGCAGAGGTTGTGCCTCGAAGGTCTCGGTGAAGGGCTGCGTCGAGGCAGGGCCGGGCAACTGCCCGGCCTCCGCTGGAGTTGGCTCCTCCGCTGGCTGCGCTGATGCAACCAATGAGACGGTGACCGCAGCAGTGAGCGTCAGCCACGAAGCGCGCATCACCACCGCCTCCATCGTGCGCCTATCCGTCTAACGAGGTGCCAGCACATATCCCGCACGCAGTGAGGCGTGCTTCGTAGGAGCATCAGAGATGAACTGGCCACCCCAATATGGGACTTCTACCCCAGACTCGCTGCGGCTGCAATAGACTTCGCCCTCCAAGCCCACAGGGTTACGGCCTCGACAGGCGATGCGACGGCTGATCAATGGCAAGTTGCGCACGCCGGGTAGGACGAGAAAGGAGCGAGCGCCCAGGACGCTCCCCATCAGATGACCGCGGGGTTCCGTGTGAAGGGGGACAAGAGGATTCCCGAGCCGACAAGTCTGCCCGTCAGGGCCCCTCCGGGGTCTGTACCGCGCCGTCTGAGTGAGCCCTCGAGGACCGGTCGGCATATCAGATTCTCGAGCGTCCTACGAACCGGCAGGTGATGCCGGATCGCTGGCGAATGCACTCCAACTGCGCATGGCCGGGCTGCCGAGTGGGGTGGGACATCGTCCGCGCAGGACAGAGGGGGGCGAGTAGCGGACGGGACTGCAGCTATCTCCGGCGAGCCATCTCGGCTCGCCACCGGTGGTGAGCCTCATGAGCGTCGGACGACTCCTGTTGGTGTCGTGCCTGACCTTGGCAGTCGCCGGCTGCAGCGGAGGTCAGCCCGTCATCCCGCCGCCTGGCGACGCAGCGGCCGATCACCACGTGGCGACAGGCGGCAATGACGCCGGCCCGGGCACTGCCGATCAGCCCTGGGCCACCATCCAGCACGCCGCCGATGCCGCGACGCCCGGTGAGACGGTCTACATCCACGCGGGACAGTATGATGAGGACGTGCGCGTGAGCCGCTCCGGCAACCTCGGGGCGCCCATCACGTTGCAGGGAGCGCCGAACCGCGCCACGGTCGTTGGGTCATTCGATCTGGCACACGGGGCCTCACACGTCCGCCTGAACGGCTTCGCCGTGCGCGGCTACGAGATCTGGGGCATCACGCTCAACGGGAATAACAGCCACATCGAGCTGTCGGACCTTGAGGTGAGCGGGGGCGAGGTGGGTATCAGGCTCACCGTGGGCTACTCGGGGGAGGAGCCGGAGTTCGGCCCCATATCGAGTGTCACGATCCAGGACACCTGCATCCACGACACCCTGTATGCTGGCGTTGACGGCACGCCGGGGCCCTGCAACCAGCTCACCTTCCGCCGCGTGGAGGTCTACGGCGCCGGCCTGGGCGGGGAGGACTCCTTCGCTGCGGACGGTCTCTCTATCGAGAGGGGGCGGGACCTGCGGGTCGAGGAGTGCAGCATCCACGATAACGGCGGCGATGGCATTGACCTCAACTCGCGTGACACAGACGGCGATGTCGGGCAGGTCGTGGTGATGCGCAACGCCGTCTACAGGAACCACCTCAACGGGATCAAGCTCTGGGCGGGTGGCCGGATGGAGCGTAACACAGTCTGGGGTCAGGGAGTGAACCCCGTGGACGTGGGCACATTCGACTGTACCGCAGTCATCGTAGACAACACCATCGCCTACAACATGTGGGATGCCGATTACGGCGCGCGTGACTACGCCTCGACGTTCGGCTACGCCGAGCCCGGCGCCCGGCCGCCCACCGTCATGCTCACGCTCCGCGGCAACATCTTCGCATTCAACACCGGGCCTGCGCAGGGGTCCCCGACCGGGATCTACCTGGGGCGGGGCGTCCGCCTCGTTGACGAAGGGGACAATGTGTTCTTCAGCCGCGAAGACGAGGAGATCTACGCCGGGTTCATCGGAGCGGAGGGGCGTGAGGTGTCTCGCCAGGACATAACCGATGGCACGTGGGCGACCGTGAGCGGCCACGGCCATGGCGACCTCGCCGCCGATCCGGTCTTCGTTTCGGGATGGCCCAACGTTGACCTGCGGCTGCGACCGGGAAGCCCGGCATCAGGCGTGGGAGCCACCGGCCATCGCCCCTGACACGGCTGACCCATGCGTCCGCAACCTCCGGACAGCGGGGACTCCTGCGTAGGACGCGGCAGAGAACGAGGCGCTTCCACTCCCCGTCCCAGATGCTCTGCGTGCATATGGCGGCACGTGGAACTGACCAACACGCGACGGGTCATGCGCTGGAAGACGTGTCCGAACGTGTCGCCGATCGACCGCATCATCACTCAGTGCAACGGTCGGTGCCGTGAACAACAACGCCGTGCCTGTCACCCGTCTCGTTAGTGACCTTCTTCTCCACGATGGCCTATGACCCTTCGGGCCGAGGCGCTTACTCAGCGAGCGGGGGTGCCCGAACCGCCCCTCTCAGTCCGCCGTCCGTCACGTGCAAGTAGATCGCGGTCGTATCCAGCCTCGCGTGCCCGAGGATGCGCTGGATCTCCGGCAGCGATGCCTCGCCGCTCTGCAGCAACAGCGTAGCCATGGAGTGGCGGAGCGTGTGGAGACTGATCCCCTCGTCTTTGACGTCCGTGCGCTCCAGGATGCTGCGCCAGATGCGCTGCATCCGCGAGGGGTAGATGCGGTTCCCGTGGGTGGTCGTGAAGAGGTACTCGTGTTCGCAGTCCTCAGGGCGGAACTCCAGCCAGTCGCGGACGGCATCGACCGCGCGGTCCACAAGCGGCACCACGCGCTCCCTGTCGTCCTTCCCGCGGATGCGGACGGTGCTGTCTCGGAGTGATACGTCTGACAGCTTGAGGCCGATGAGCTCGCTTCGGCGCATCCCGGTGAAGATCAGGACCGACATCATGGCGTAGTTGCGGAAGGCGCACATCACGGACGGGCTTTGCTGCGACGCCTCCAGCAGCTTCTCCAGATCCTCGGCCGGCAGGTACTTCGGGAGCTTGCGTTCGTACTTGGGGACGGACACTTGCCGCACCGGGTCACCGTCGGTGTGGCCGCAGTCGTGGAGGTACGTCCAGAAGCTCCGTAGCCCGTAGAGCCTCCGTGCGACGGTGCCCTTGGAAAGCCCCCTGCGGTGCATCGATACGACCCAGCCTCTGACCAGCGACGTGGTGACGTTCTCTACCGTGCAGTCTACCCCTTCGCTCTCCATGAAGTCAAAGAACCGTCGCAGGTCGTCAC
>JAYENL010000292.1:0-19801 GCA_034722055.1 Armatimonadota bacterium | reverse complement strand
AGGGCGCCCGCAACCCAGGTAAGTGCTGGGGGCGGGTAGGGCTGTGCCAATGGGAAGAGGCGCGCAGGCGCCTGCGGGCGCCCTCGGCCGCGTTCCACCGATACTTGGAGTTCGCACCCACGCGGCCTGGCGAAATGAGCCTGCGCCGGGTCACGGCTAGCGGTTGCGGTGGCGGATGCGGAAGCTCAGCTCCTGAGTCTCCCCGGGCTGGAGGGTGATCTCAAAGGCCAGCGTCTCGGCGTCCTCGCGGACGTGCGGGGCGGAGCTATGCTCCAGCTCCCAGGCGCCCTCGTGGTGCTCGCGGACGGTGACGGTCACCGGCATATCGCGCAGGTTGCGCAGCTCCAGCTCCCAGGTCTCCACGAGGTCGTACACGGCCAGCTTGTCGTGGGCGTCGAAGCGCTTGTCAACCTCCTTGGCCTGCGCCCGCCTGCGGGTGACGGTGATGCCGGAGGCCGGGCCCAGCGACAGCTCGATGGCCTCCCCCGGCGGCGTGTAGGGGATCGACGCCTCCCGGATCAACTCCCCGCCGGCCTCCGCCGGCGCGTAGATGCGGACCGTGCCCGCGGGCAGGCCCACCTGGTCCGGCTGGGTGGGGAGCGTAAGGACCTGGGCCGGGGCGTCGCCGTGCTCGACCTTGTCGTAGACGAAGGCCCGCGACGTCGCCTCCGGCCCGAACTTCCGGCTCAGCGCCGCCTGGCCCACAGTCACGGTCTGCCCATCCTCCAGCCCCAGCCGGACGCCGAAGCCCTCGCCGAGCAGGTAGGCCTCATCCAGGTCCCGGCCGAGGCCGTTGGTCACCCGCAGCTTCCCCTCCAGCTCCAGGCCGTCCTCGCCCTGCAGCGTGGCGCTGTACTCGATGGCCCACGAGAGGCCCTTCACCGGGTAGCTGACCCGGACGGTCGCCTCCACCGCTCGGGAGGCGCTGAGCCGCCACACGGCGGCGCCGGGGTGCTCCGGCCCCGACTGCATGGCGATGATCCTGACGACGTCCGCCGGCTCCACGCGCAGCCACACGTCCGTCGGGGCCACGCCCAGCTTATCGACGGGCAGCGCCAGCAGGCTCTCTCCCCGCTTCAGCCCCACCGTCCCACGCCGGGTCACCTCCAGCACATCGGACCGCTCCAGGCGGATCACCGGCGGGCCGAGCTGGATGGCAGTGGTAAGCTCCGCCGCCACGGCGGGCGGCAGGCAGGTCGCGACGAGCGCGATGACGGCGACGATCCTGGCGATCATGGGTAGCTCCCCCGGCATTCTCGACTGGGCACAGCGTCCACTTCGGCGCCAGAGGGCCCGTCTCCTCCGTCACCCCCTGCCCTGGAGCGCTCTGCCATGCTGGAAGCCGTCCGCCGGTGCCGCACCGATCGCTGCCGTATGTCGTCCGTGGCACGGGCACTCTTGCCCGTGCGCCATGATATTGTTGTTCGCCCCGCCTCCGGGCGCCCTCGCCCGCGCATTCCCCCCGCACCACGGAGCCGCACCCCGCCCTCGGAGCAGTTTGCCGGCCTCGCCATGCAATGCTATAATCGCATCCCACATGTGCACTGCGGCGAGGTGAGTGCGATGGATCGGGGTGAGCCGCTGAGGGTGCCCATTACCGTCGAGCCCGAGGGCGAGGGCCTGGAGCTGCCGGCATACGCTACCGGCGGCTCGGCCGGCATGGATCTGCGTGCAGCGCTCGAGGAGGACCTGACCATCGCTCCGGGTGAGCGCTACCTGGTCAGTTGCGGCTTCCGCATGGCGCTGCCGGAGGGCTACGAGGCCCAGGTGCGGCCTCGCAGCGGGCTGGCGCTCCGCCATGGCATCACGCTGCTCAACGCGCCGGGGACCATCGACTCCGACTATCGCGGGACGGTCTCGGTCATCGTGGCCAACCTCGGCCACGGCCCGGTGGTGCTCCGGCGGGGCGAGCGCGTGGCGCAGTTGGTGGTGGCGCCGGTGACGCGCGCGGAGCTTGTGGAGACCGACGAGCTTCCCGACACTGATCGCGGGGGAGGCGGCTTCGGGCACACCGGCCGCCAGTGAGGGGGCTCCCAGAGGACTGATGAGGTGACGAGGAGGGCGATGACGCGACACGGCTTCACGGCGATTGCGCTCGCTCTGGCGCTGGCGGTGCTGCTGGTGGGCTGTGGTGACCAGTCGGCGTCCCGCCCGGCCACGAGTGCCAGGGCGGCTCCTGAACAGGCGACGGAGGATCCCGAGGCGGCCCAGACCGCGCCCGAATTCTCCCTGCCGCTAGCGGGCGGGGGCGAGGTCAGCCTCTCGGACTACGAGGGCAAGATCCTGGTGCTGGACTTCTGGGCCACCAACTGCGCCGGCTGCGTGGAGGAGCTGCCGGAGTTCCAGGAGATGTACGAGAGCTGGGATCACGACAAGCTCGAATGCCTGGGCGTCTCGCTCGACGGCAGCGTGGGCATGGTGGAGGCCTTCCTGGAAACGCGCGACGACCTCACACTCCCCATGGCCGTAGGCAGCCCGGAGATGCTGGAGGCCTATCTCGGCGAGACCTGGTCCATCCCGGCGGCGCGGGTGATCGGGCCCGAGGGCACCATCGCCTACGAGTTCGGCCCGGGGCGCTCGGCGGCCAAGGTCGAGAGGGCGGTCGCGGAGCTGCTGGCAGAGGGTGAGTCCGCGGAGGGCGGATAGGGGTGCGTCGTGCCCCGGAGGGCCGGGCCGTGATGGATCGGTCGGATGCGCAGCCACTGACGAGGGCCGCCGGATACCTGGCGGCCCTTCTCACGGGCACGGCCATGGGGATCGCCTGGCCGCTGCAGAAGTACATCCTGTCACAGCAGGTCATCGGCCCGGCCACCTTGCACTGGCTCAACGTCTGCGGCCTCCTGGCGCTGGTGGCGCCGGTGTATCTGCTGCGCTATCGCGGCCGGCTGCGCTGGCGCGGCTTCTCGCCGGCGTGGCTGGTGCTTTTCGGCGGCGTGGCAAGCGTGATGCACTACTGCCGCAAGTACGGTCTGGCCGAGACCAGTGCCACCACGGCGGCGGTCGTGGAGCGCAGCGAGGTCGTCTTCGTGTTCCTCTTCTCGTACCTGGCTCTGCGCACCCCGGTACGCCGGCTGGGGTGGCTGGGCACGGCGCTGGTGCTCTACGGCACCACCCGCGTGGCCCTGGTCGGCTCCACGGCCCTGCACTTCCAGCCGCTGGGCGTAGTGGCGCTGGTGGTGGTGGGGCTGACCATCGCCATCAACGCTCTGCTCGTCAAGGCCAAG
Source organism: Armatimonadota bacterium (assembly GCA_034722055.1). Taxonomy (GTDB): domain Bacteria; phylum Armatimonadota; class Zipacnadia; order Zipacnadales; family UBA5352; genus JAYENL01. The sequence goes on along the minus strand of JAYENL010000292.1, from coordinate 16,577 downwards.
TTCACGGGCATCCCCAATGAGCTGATCATCCTGGGCAGCATGGCGGTGCAGATTACAGTTTACTCCATCGTGGTCCCCGCCTCGGGGGCGCTGCCCAGCGTGCGGGAGCTGCTGACCATGCCGGTGCTGATCGGCCTGGTGGGCCTGGGGTCGGTGGTGTGGGGCACGCGGCTGCTGCTGTACTACTACGCCCTGAAGCGGGCGCCCATGTGGGCGGTGCGCATGCTGACGCTCAGCGGCCTGCCCGTCGCCACCCTCGCCGACCTGCTGGTGCTGCGCGCGCCGGTGACCTGGGCGCACGTGGAGGGGCTGGTGGCCGCGGGCGCCGGTGCGGCTATGGTGGTCCTCAGCGCCGACCGCCGGGAGGAGCAGGCGGCGATGCCGAGCGGGACGGCGGACGGGAGTCACTGATGCGGATCGATCGCCAGCCCAGGTGGATACGCCTCTTCGGCTACGCCGCGGCTCTGCTGTCGGGCGTCCTCATGGGACTGTCGTGGGTGGTCTTCAAGCTGGAGCTCAACTCCCCGCACCTGGGACCGGCGGACGTCAACTGGCTGAACATGATCGGCGTGGCCGCCATCATCTGGCCGCTCTACCTCATCCGCAACCGCGACAACCTCTTCCCGCCCGACAAGCCCTATCGGTGGCTGGGGTTCTTCGCGCTGATCGCCGCCACCATCTTCTACCTGCGCAACGTGGGCGTGGACCTGTGCGGCGCCACCACCGCCGCCATCGTCAGCCGCGTTGAGGCCGGCTTCGTCTTCATCCTCTCCTACATCATCGTCAGGCAGCGCGTCAGCGCCATCGGCTGGTTCGGCTCGGCGCTGCTGGTGGCCGGGGCCCTGCGCACCATCGGCATCGGCTCCGCGGAGCTGAGCTTCGACCCCGTTGGCGTGGCCGCCCTGCTCGGCGCCGCCCTGTTCATCGCCGTCAACGCGGTCATCATCAAGCTGCAGTTCAGCCGCGTCCCCAACGAGATGGTCATCCTCGCCAGCGCCACCGTGCAGACCATCGTGTTCTCCATCGCGGTGCCCACGCTGGTGGGCCTCGACGGGGCCGTGGCCGTGCTGCACAGCCCGCGGCTCATCGGTCTGGTGATCCTCGGTGCCACCGCCATCGCCACCAACCTCTTCCTCTACTACTACGCCATGAAGCGCGCGCCCATGTGGGCGGTGCGCATGCTCGCCCTGGTGGCGCTGCCGTCAGCGGTGATTGGCGATTACCTGATTCTGCACCAGCCCATCACCATGAACGCCATCCAGGGAATGCTGCTGGTGATGGCTGGCGCCACCATGATCATCCTGCCCGGCCGCGAGCCCAGCGGTGCGGAGGAAGAGGCCGCGGTGCCGGGCGCCGCAGGAGGAGACGTCGATGAGTGACAGCCACTGGTGGGCCGACGAGTTCCCCGTCCGCGACGAGCTGACCTACCTCAATCACGCCGGCGTCTGCCCCATTCCCGCCCGCACGGCCTCCGCTGTGGCGGAGATGGCCGACGACTGCCGCGACCGCGGCGCCTGGAACTTCGAGCGCTGGCGTGGGGTGGCGGAGCGATGCAGGCGGCGACTCGCCAATCTCATGGGCGCAGAGCCCCAGGAGCTGGCCATCGTCAAGAATACCACCTCCGGGCTCCTGCTGGTGGCGGAGAGCATCCTCTGGCGGGAGGGCGACAACGTCGTCGTGGCCGACATCGAGTTCCCGGCCAACGTCTACCCGTGGCTGAACCTGCAGCGGCGCGGAGTGCAGACCCGCTTCGTGTCGGCGCGGGGGCGGTTCCCGACGGTGGACGACTACGCCGCCGCCTGCGACCAGAGCACCCGCGCCATCGCGGTGAGTTGGGTGCAGTTCGCCACCGGCCAGCGCGCCGACCTCGCCGGCCTGGCGGACATAGCGCACCGCTCCGGCGGATACCTGGTGGTGGACGCCATCCAGGGGCTGGGCGCGCTGCAGATCGACGTGCACGATCTCGGCATAGACTTCCTGGCCGCCGACGGGCACAAGTGGCTGCTGAGCGTCGAGGGCTGTGGCGTCCTCTACGTCTCCTCGCGCGTCATCGGCGACCTGGAGCCGTTCTGGCGCGGGTGGGCGAGCGTCCCGGAGCCCTACTGTTTCCTGGAGTACTCCCAGCCCGCGCGCGACGACGCCCGGCGCTTCGAGGAGGGATCTGCGACGATGCTCGGGATCGTCGCGCTGGACTGTTCCGTGGGCCTGCTGCTTGAGGTCGGCCTGGAGGTCGAGCGCCGCGTGTTGATGCTCACCGAGCGCCTGATCGACGGCCTGCAGCGGCTCGGCTGCGAGATGGCCAGCCCCCTGGCGCCCCAGCAGCGCTCAGGCATCGTCTGCGCGCGCGCTCCGGGCATATCGCCGGACGATGTCGTCGAGCACCTCGCGGACGCGCGCATCTACGCCGCCAGCCGGGCCGGTGCGGTCCGCCTCTCACCGCATTTCTACAACACCGAGGACGAGATCGACCGCACGCTCCAGGTCATTGCCGAGATCATCTGAGTACCGGCGCGAGTCCTCAGATCCGCTGCGCCACCACCAGGGTGCGCTCGATGAGATCGCTGATCTGCTGGCGCGCCAGGCCCGACAGCGCGGTCTCCAGCGTGTCGTTCAGCGGCCCCGCCAGGTCGTCCGGCACGCCGTCCGAGCCCAGCAGCGCGCCCATCACCGAGCCCACCGTGGCCCCGTTGCAGTCCGTGTCCCAGCCGCCCATCACCGCGATGGCCACCGAGCGCCGCAGGTCGCCCTGCCCGTGCAGCAGCCCCATGATGCACAGCAGCGCGTTGTTGATGGTGTGCACGCGGTGGTAATGGCCGTAATTCGCCTCGATGCGCGCCCGAGTGCCCTGCCAGGAGTCCTCCTCGTGACACCACTGGAGGCACTCCCGCACCGCCTCGGCAAAGCGGCTGCGCTCCGGCACCTCGCCCAGCGCCCGCTGGATGCAGGCCTCCAGGTCCTCGGCCCCCAGCGCGGCGGCGATCAGCGCCCCGAAGAACATCTCGCCGTAGATGCCGTTCTTGATGTGCGAGATGGAGGCGTCGCGCCAGCACAGCTCCGCGGCCAACTCCGGCCGCCCGGCCGCGCAGTAGGCCAGCCCGTCAGCGCGAATCTGGGCCCCGATCCACTCCCGGTAGGGGTTCATCCACCGCGCGGATTCGGGGGGCATGATGTCGTTGATGAAGTTGCGCATGGCCACCCGCTCGGCGGTATAGGTGCGGTGGTAGGGCAGCCGCGCCAGCCACTGTTCGGCGACCTGCTGCGGCGTCAGCCCTGCTCCGTGCCTCTGCATCAGCAGCAGGCCCAGGACCGTGTAGTCGGTGTCATCATCGCGGACTGCCCGGTCCACGTTCGGAGCCAGCGTGGGATCGTCGGGCGAGCGGTAGGAGACGCCCTCCGGCGGCTCCTCGACCACCGGGAAGTAGCCCTCCAGCGGCCAGGCGTCGGCGGCGCGGAGGATGGCCTCGATCTCCTCGCGCGACTTGCCCTCCACCGGCTTCCCCATCATGCAGCCAATGCAGCGGCCCAGCCACGCCCCGGTCAGCCGGTCGCGCAGCCACTCCTCGTCCACATCAGCCCTCCACCGCTCCGCCTCCGGCCGGGCCTCGCGGATGCCCTCGAGGTCGGAGGGCTCCCGGTAGCCGAAGGTCGGCGCCGGTCGCAGACGCCGGGCCATCTCGAAGAAGTCGGTCAGCGCCCCCTCAACATATGCCTCGTCGGCTCCCTCCGCGGCCTGCACCATCTCCTGGAGGACCGAGCCATCGCAGCCCTCCTCCTCGAGCTGGGTCAGCTCATCTTTGGCGAGCGTCATGAGGGTCTGGGCACCGGGCATGGCGTGAGCCCCCTTCTCGGTTGACGGTCCATAGGTTCAGGTATCATCTACTGAGTTCGACCGCCGCGCCGGGGCACCTTCCAGATCTGCGGCGGTGCGGCGGGATGGTGCAGGTGTCGTCGGTCCCCGCGGCGAACCTCCGCCCGGTACGTGCCACCGGCGTGAGGATGCTTTCATGGAGATATTTGCCAACCACGCGCACGTCTTCCCTGCCGACGTTCGGGAGCAGGGCAGTGTTGAGAGTCTGCTGCGGATGATGGATGAGGTGGGCATCGCCCGCTGTGTTTGCTTCGCCCCCCACCGCCGGCAGCTCCGCGACCGCGGCTATGCCGAGCCTAACGAGTGGCTCGTGGAGGCACTCGCCGACCAGCCCCGACTCCTGGGCTTCGCCTGCATCAACCCGGTGGAGGCCGACGCTGTGGCGCGTCTGGAGCGAGCCCTCGAGATGGGCCTTCGCGGCTGCAAGCTGCACCCGGCCGTCGATCGCTTCGACATTCTCGACGAGCGCGCCATGGACTTCTACGCCGCCGCCGAGGAGCTGGGCGTGCTGCTCGACATCCACACCGGCCCCCACTGGTACCGCATCAGCCACTACCACCCCCTGAAGTTCGATGAGATCGCCTGGGCCTACCCGCGGCTGAAGATGGTGTTCGAGCACCTCGGGGGGCTGCCGTTCTATCTCGACATCCTGGCCGTGATGGGCAACAACCTGCCGCTGGGCCAGTCGGGACACCTCTTCGGTGGCATCACCAGCATCCTCAACCGCGACCTCCAGAAGCTGTGGTACCTGGGTATCGAGAAGGTGGCGGAGGCCATCCGCATCCTCGGCGAGGACATGCCCATCTGGGGCCTGGACTTCCCCTACAACCCTGTTGAGCTCATCGCCGATGACATCCAGCAGCTCAAGACCCTCGATTTGTCCGAGGAGGGCATGGCCAAGCTCTTCGGCGGCAACCTCCGACGGGCCATCGACAGCCGGCCCGCCGAGAACGACTTCACCCCCCCGGGAGGGTGACGCCCATGTCGCTCGCAGACGTCACCTGCCACGTCCTCACATATCCGTTCCCCGAGGACTTCGTCGCCTGGTATCCCTACATCAAGCCCGAGGTGATGCGCGGCGACGAGCACTGGCTGCCCTGCCTGCGGCGCGTGATCCACGAGGACACGCCGGGAGTGACGGATCGCATGATCGCCGCCCGGCGTGCATCCGGCGACTGGTGCGGCGTGGTCTGGATCCAGGTCCCGGAGACGTGCCCGGAGCTGGCGCACTTCGGCTGGTTCTACGTGGAGGACGAGGTGCGCGGCGCGGGAGTCGGCGCCCGGATCATCGAAACCTGCCTCAGCACCCTGGCCGCGGAGGGCGTGCAGATGCTCATGCTGCCCACGCAGCTTGGCAACGAGCGGGCCATCGGCATGTACTACCGCCGCGGGTGGCGCCTGTCCATCACCGACCCCGACGGAGGCGTCTGGATGGTGCGCGAGCCTGCGGGCTTCTGGCAGGAGTACTTCACGCCCGATCCCAACCGGCCCATCCGCGCCTCCGAGCCGCAGCGGTCCGACTGGGTCGCCCTGGACTATCTCCTGTCCCGGCCCGCGGCGGCCGTCCGTCTTCTGCCATTGGGCCTGACCGGCAGCCGCCGCTTCGTCTCCTTCACCCACGACTGGGACGCGGGCGACCACGCCGTGGCCCGCCAGGGCGGCAGGCCCGCAGCCCTGGCGGCGGCGAGGGCCGACGACGAGGGCTCGCTGATGGACGTCTTCGGCCTCGACCGCCGGGCCATGGCCGTAGCCGCCGAGCTGCTGGGACGGTCCATCCCGCAGCCCCGGGCGGAGGTCGCCATCACCGACTCCGTCCGGCGGGGGGCACTGGAGGACGCCGGCATGCGGCTGGCGGACGTGCACGAGCGGGAGGTCGGTGGCGTGCCCATCAGCCTCGCCCGCTACGTGCGATAGGCGGAGGAGGACTGCCGCCGGGCGCGGAATAAGGCTGTACACGGCTGTCGCAAGCCGACACAGAGCTCGGCGCCATCCGCGCGGAGCCTTGGCATCACGAACTGTCCCTGTACGTCAAGGAGGATCTGTCATGGGCGACGAGCATGTCATCATGGACGTCAGCGGGGGCAACCACGACCGGGAGAACTCGGTCGTCTACGCCCCCATGGTCTGCAAACAGGAGCATGAGTATCACGTGGTGCGCGAGGTGGATGACGCCGGCAACCTCGGCGACACCGTGCCCTCGCAGTGCTTTGGCGTCTGCGAGTGCGACGAGGAGGCGGAGGAGGCCGACGTCGGCTGCAGCGTGGCCTTCATCGTGCCCTCCCTGGCCGCCGGTGAGACGCGGCGCTACGGCATCGCCACAGATGAGGGCGAGGAGCCGGAGTACGAGGGCGTCTCCGTGGAGCTGGATGAGGATGAGAAGACGGCCAGCTTCCTGATCGGCGGCGAGCCGTTCACCCGCTACAACTTCAGCCACGACTTCGCGAGGCCCAACGCCTACCCCGTCCTGGGCCCCGGCGGCGTGGAGGTCACCGAGTACGCCACCACCGACCACCCCCACCACAGGTCCATGTACGTGGCGCTGGGCGAGGTCAACGGCCACGATAACTGGAGCGAGATGGAGGGCCATGCCTTCACCCGCTGCCGCAGCGTGGACGTGCTCAACGAGGGCCCCGTTTACGCGCAGATTCTGGCGATGAACGACTGGGTGACCAGTGACGAGGAGAAGTTCATGGAGGAGTGGACCGTCATCACGGTCTACAACATGCCCGACAGCGGCCGGCTCATCGACTGGGACATCACCTTCGTGGCCTCCGACTGCGGCATCCACATCGGCGACACCAAGGAGGCCGGGACGCTCTCGGTACGCATGAACACTCCGCTGCACGAGCGCGACGGCTCCGGCACCATCACCAACGCCTACGGGGCGCTCACGGAGGCCGAGAACTGGGGCAAGCCCTCACCGTGGGTGGATTACTCCGGGGAGATCAACGGCCAGAAGGTGGGCCTGGCGATCTTCGACTCCCCCTACAACCTCCGCCACCCCACGGCGTGGCACGTGCGCAGCTATGGCCTGTTCACCGCCAACTGCTGGGGCTACTCCTACTTCACCGGCGACGAGTCCAAGCGCGGCGACTACACCATGCCGCTGGGCGCTTCGCTGAACTTCCTCTACCGCGTCTACGTGCACGCTGGCGACGTGGAGGAGGCGAAGGTGGGGCAGCGCTACCTGGACTTCGCCTACCCGCCCGACGTCACGGAGGTGGAGGAGTAAGTGCAGTGACCATCGCGGCCGGGCCGGCGACTGAGGGCCGGCCCGGCCGCTTGCCTTTAACTCGGTCCGAAGGGAGACCACCATGACATCCCGCGAGCGAGTGAAGGTCGCACTCCGGCTTGAAGAGCCCGATAAGGTCCCGCTGGCCTGCTACGCCATCGACTGCGACACGGTGTCCAGGGTATTGGGGCGCAAGACGTTCATCCGCGATAAGGCCGGCCAGCGCCTCGCCTACTGGGAGGGCCGCCGGGACGAGATAGCCGAGTCCCTCAAGCGCGACATCCCCGAGCTCTTCCAGAAGCTCGACCTCTACGACGTCATCCACCTGCGCAAGATTGCCATCATCCCGCCCAGGGGGTACCACCCGCCCGCTCCCAAGAAGATCGACGACGGGGTGTGGGAAGACGAGCGCGGGCGGGTCTACAAGTACTCGGAGGTCACCAACGAGATCGTCGTGGTCAAGGACCCCACGCTCTGGGAGCACGAGTACCGCCTGGAGGACTTCCCGCTCGATCCGGAGGTCGAGCCGGAGGATGAGAGCATCTACGAGGTCTGGGACGCGGTCGTGGATCGTCTGCCTCCGGACCGCTACGTCATCGGCCATTTCCCCATGGCCCGCGAGCAGATCCTCCTGGGCGGATACGAGCGGGGCCTGGTGGAGGTGGCCAGGAACCCGGAGGTGGTGGAGCGAGCGGCCGCGTCCGGTCGGGCCCTCGCGCGCAAGCAGCAGCAACTGTGGAGGCGCCGGGAGTTTGATGGCGTGATGAACGAGAACGACTTCGGGCACACCACCGCGACGTTCGTCTCCCCTGACGCCTTCCGGCGCCTGTTCCTCCCGAACATCAAGTTCAACGCCCAGGCCGTTCATGAGGCTGGCTTCGACTTCATCCAGCACTCGTGCGGCAACAACCAGCCGATCTTCGACCAGCTCGTGGAGGCCGACATCGACTGCCTGCAGTCCCTCCAGCCGCAGGCGGGGATGACGCCGGAGATGGTGAAGGAGCGCTCCGACGGACGGATGGCCGCCTGGGGCGGGATCGACGTGGCGAAGCTCGTCGCCGGCACCATGGAGGACGTGCGCCGCGAGGTGCACCAGGCCATGGAAACCGCCAAGCGCGGCGGCGGCTTCCTGCTCGGGTCAAGCCACTCCATCGCCTGGGGCACCAAGTACGATAACTTCATGGCCATGCTCGATGAGTTCCAGAGGACACGCGACTACTGATGCCGAGGTGCCGGCGATGACCTCCATCGAGCGTGTCAGGGCCGCACTGGCCTTCGACGAGCCCGACCGCGCGCCCCTGGCGCACTACGCCATTGACTGCGACACCATCGGCCGCATCATCGGCCGCAGGACGCTCGTGCGCGACAAGGCCGGGCTGCAGATCGCCTGGTGGGAGGGTCGTCGCGACGAGGTCGTGGAGTCGCTCGCCCAGGACCTGACCGACTTTTACCGGGCGCTGGACGTGTGGGACGTCATCCCGCTGTGGAAGATGGCGCGGGTGCCGCCGAAGGGGTACCACCCCCAGCAGCCCAGGAAGACCGGCGACGGGACCTGGGAGGACAGTGCCGGCCGCGTCTACCGCTACTCGGACGTCACCAACGAGATCGTGATCGTGCGCGATCCCACCCCGCCACGCCGGTACAGCCTCGACGACTTCCCCCTCGACCCGGAGCTGCCGCCGCCCGACGAGAGCATCTACGAGGTCTACGATGCGGTCCTGAAGACCCTGCCGGACGGCAAGTACATCCTGGGCCCCTTCCCCACCGCCGCCGAGCAGGTCCTGCTGGGAGGCTACGAGCGCGGGTTGCTGGAGATCGCGCTGCGGCCGGAGGTCGTGGAGCGCGCCGTGCGGTCGAGCATCGCCCGGGCGCGCAAGCAGCAGCAGCGGGGCTGCCCGCGGGCGGCACACGGGGTGATCGTCGGCGCCGACTTCGGGCACTCCACGGGCACCTTCGTCTCGCCACAGACCTTCCGGCGGCTCTTCGCCCCGGCGGTTCGCTTCAACGTGGAGACAGCGCATGCCGCCGGCCTGGACTTCGTCCAGCACTCCTGCGGCGACTTCCGACCCATCATCGACCAGCTCGCCGATGCCGGGATCGACTGCATGCAGTCCCTCCAGCCCGGCGCCGGGGTGACTCCCGCAGTAGTCAAGGAGCTCTCCGGCGGCAGGATGGCCGGCTGGGGCGGAATGGACGTGGCGGGGCTCATCGATGGCACGCCCGGCGACGTGCGGGCCGCGGTGCGAGAGACCATGCGCACCTGTAAGCCCGGCGGGGGCTTCCTGATGGGCGCCACTAACTCCGTGGCCTGGGGCACGAAGTACGACAACTTCATGGCCTGGCTGGACGAGTTCGAGAGGCTGCGCGACTACTGAGGCTGACACGATGTATTGACATCGTGTCATGACAGCAGTAGATTGAGGGGTGCCAGATGCGGATACGAGACTGGTGGGCCAGCTCTGCCGCCAAGCGGCACATGCTGGAGAAGCACAATGTGGAATGGTATGAGGTCGAGGAGGTGCTGGCACAGGGCCTCCCGTTCTTCCGGACCCGTACTGTCCGAGGGGAGAGGCGCTACTTCGTCACGGGACAGACCGGAAGCGGACGCCGGCTCGTGGTGGTCTTCGCACTGAAGGTCCGGTGGCACGGGTGGTTACGGCATATGACGCGCAATGAGGAGGTGAGCGGAATTGGCGAAGAAGAAGTATCTCCCCGACTTCGAGTCCGAGGAGGAAGAGCTCAAGTTCTGGGAGACCGCAAGGGTTGAGGACTACGAGTGGGAGCCCGTGGAGGATATCGTCTGGGACATCAAGCCGGAGAAGAAGAAGCGTGTGACGCTGCGGCTCGAGCCGAGTTTGATCGCGGAGGTCAAGGCCCTGGCGGAGCAGCTTGACATGCCCTATCAGACGCTGACCCGAGGGCTGATCCGCCGCGGCCTGCACCAGGTCAAGGAGGCGCAGCGCGCCAGGCAGAAGTGATGCGCTCCAGCCACGACCAGGCCATGGCTGGCGTGCTCCGCCCCGATCGCGAGGGATGCTGTGATGGAGACCGGGCTGACGACTCGTGGGCAGCTTGCCGCAGTCATTCTCCTGATCGCAGGGATGTGGGTCCCCGTGACCGCCCAGCAGGAGGCCCCCATGCAGATCGAGCTTAACGACCTCAGCTGGTCCGGACCCGGGGAGGAGCTATTCTTCTTCCCTGGCCAACAGAACGTGCTCACCGTGACTCCTGACCGGGACGCGTTGGGGGGCGCGCGCTTCGAGGTCGTCGTCGAGAAGACGCTGCCCGACGACCAGACACAGACGCTGCAGGCCACCGTGGACGCGGGCGGCTCGGCCGAGTTCGTTCTGGGGCCGATGACGCAGCCGGCGGTCTTCGAGTACGAGGCCGGCGTGGTCTACCAGCGCGGCTACACGCTGCGGGTCACGCTCCGGCCGGTTGACGGCGGTGACCCGATCGCGGAGCTGCGCTTCTATCAGGACCTCGCTGTTCCGGCGCACACCCGGCATGATCCACAGGGAGCGTGGCAGACCGCCGAGGCCCGCGATCCCGCCACCGCCGGAGGGCAGCGCCTCACGCCGGGCGATCAGCGCCGCGTGGTCTACTGGGGCGGCTTCGGCGTCAGCGCGCCGCTGTGGCTGGAGCTGTCTGATGCCGTGATGCTCGACCCCGACGCCTTCGTGGTGGAGTGCAGGCTCAACGAGGGTGCGGTCGTCGAGATCATGCGCTGTCGCCTCCGGATCTGGGACGCAGATGGCGACGTGCGCATTGACGAAGATCTCAGGCTCGATGCCCCCGGCGAGTGGATCCGCAGGGAGCACGATGTCACCGACTGGCCCCCTGGCGAGTACACGGTGGCCCTGTATCCCATCATTGACGGGCAGGTGTGGGAGGAGGGCCCCGAGGTCACCTACAGGCGGCGGGAGCCGGACCCGAACGCGGTGCAGATCAGCCATCTCGCCCCCTGGGCGCTCCGCCGGGATCCCGACAGAGATGAGCTGTTGATCGACGACATGCGCTCGGCCTGCGAGCAGTGGGCCGACGGGCTTCCGGACGGGTGGGAGTTCGCCGAGGTCGGTGACCGCATCGCCCTGCTCTCCCCCGGAAGTCAGGCCACTGAGCCGGTGGAGCTGCAGCCGCCGCTGTCGGGTCATTACGCGGTCTTCGCGCAGGGATACGAGAACGGGTGCCTGATCCAGGGCGGCGAGTCCGAGGTGATACGGTCGCTGGGCATCGCCTTCACCGAGGTATTCATCTGCGCGGCGGATATGACGGAGGCAACGGTCAGCATCTATCCCTTCAATCACCTCGGCGAGCCAGATACGGGCCTGCAGCGTCTCCGCTTCGTGCCGGTCACTGCCGAGTCCGTCCGCGAGCTCTACCGCGCTACCTCCAGACCGCCCGTGTCGCTCTATGCGGTCAACGACTGGTGCGAGTACTTCCACGGAGCTGTGAGACTCCAGCCGGACCAGTTCGCGACGATCCTCGCAGGTCAGGCAGAGATCGGGCTGCGCACCATCGCCTGGTCGGTGGGCAGATCGTGGGTCGAGTACCACAGCGACCTGGAGAACACCACTCGCTTTCCGGCAGTGCCTCTTGACGAGGCCCGGAAGACGTTCGAGGGGGCCGATCGCTACCGCGGCAGAGCCACCATGATCAACCAGTATCGGCCGCTGCAGACCGTCTACGGCCTTCGGAGCGAGCTTGGCGTGCAGATCTGGCCGTGGCTGGCGATGCAGCGGCACTACGGGAGCGCCTACGGGGGCATCTTCGCCTCCGAGTTCTTCAGGTCCAACCCCCAGTGGTGGCGGTGGCGCAAGTACCACCCAGGCGGGGACCAGGCCCGCCGCGAATCGGCGGCGATCTGCTACTACTTCCCCGAGGTCCGCAGGGAGCGCGTGGACATCCTCGTGGAGGTGGCACAGAGGGGCGCCGACGGACTGCTGGTTGGCTGCTGCCGGCAGGTGCCGATGCTGCTGTATCACCCGGAGATGGTCGCCGAGTACGAGGAGAACACCGGGGTCAATCCGCTGGAGACCGACGCCACCGACGGCGAGCAGTACGAGCGCTGGATTCGCTGGCGGGCCGACCTCTTCACCCAGGTGCTGCGCGACCTGAAGCAGCGTCTCGGGGAGATCGAGCAGCAGCAGGACCGGCGGATACCGGTGGCCGTGCGCATCCCGTCCTCGGGGCTGTTCTACAACCTCGCCGCCGGGCTTGACGTCAGGCAGTGGCTGGAGGAGGGCCTGGTCGATCAGCTCCAGCTCGACCCGCTGGAGATCTGGGGCGGTCGCGGCAGTCATGACGTGCGCCCCTACCTGGAGCTGGGCCGGCAGTACGGCATACCGGTCATCGGGGGCATGGGCTCAACCTGGCGCTCGCAGCCCATCGTGGCCCTGCACCGCGCTCGCGGGCTGCTGCAGGCGGGCGTGGACGGGATCGAGACCTATGAGACCGAGCTCATGGCCCGGTGCGGCAACCGCCGCTGGGCCATGCCGCTGTTCGGGAACCTGGAGCAGCTCGAGCGCTACCTGGAGACCACCAACGCCCAGGCCTGCTACCCCATCCGCGCCGGCAACGCCCACCTGGGGCATGACAACCACTCCCGCTGGCGCAGCCCGCGGCGGCTCTGGACAGTCTGGGGCCGCCAGCCCCTGAGCCTGTGAAGCGTGCGCCGTCGCCCGCTCCCGCATCCTCAGAAGTACACGCGCTCTCGCCGCCCTGCTCAATGGTGGGAAGCCAGCGTCCTCGTCGAGGTGCTTTTCCCTGGGGAGCGGGGGCGCTCGCCCCATCGAGAGCGGAACATGGTGCTGTGAAGGCGGCCACTACCTTTACTGCAGGTTCCGCCCGGACTCCGTCCGGCTGTGCACGGAGTGCCTTCGGCGTTTCCACGGCATATCAACAGCGAATGGGGGCTCAAGTCACATACGCCCACATCTGGAGTCCACCGCCAATCAACGCCCGGTCCACTCCCGGTGAACAGCAGATACCGCGCCTGTCCACAGGCGGCCTTGAGGTGGATGCACCATGCGCGGGCCGCTTATGCACCGCCTGTGCACGGCTTTCCCACGTCCTTTGAGTGACTGCCCGGTCCGGACACGAGCGCGGGGCCGGGACGCGGTCCCGACCCCGCTGCTGATTGAGTCATCGCGTGAGCGTGTGCGGATCGGGGTCCGCCCGCGGGCTACGTGGGGGTGAAGTCCACGTCCTCGTTGATCTTGGCGACGGTCTCGGCAACGAGCTTGGCGGCGTTCTCCAGGTCGGAGAGAGAGACGATCTCCACGGGCGTGTGCATGTAGCGGTTGGGGATGCTGACCAGGCCTGTGGCGACGCCCTCGCGGGTGAGCTGCATGATGTTGGCGTCGGTGCCGGTGCCGCGCGGCGCGGCCTGGACGACATACGGGATATTCTTCTCCTCGGCGGTGTCCTGGAGCATGGCGCCGATGACGGGGTTGATGTTGGGCCCGCGGACGATGACCGGGCCCTGGCCGATCTTGATGTCGCCCTGCCGCGTCTTCTCGCAGCCGGGGTAGTCGGAGGCGTGGGTGACATCGACGGCGATGCCGGCCGCGGGGTCGATGCCGTAGCAGCTCGTGCGCGCTCCCCGCAGCCCCACCTCCTCCTGCACGGTCGAGACCGCGTAGAGGCCGCAGTCGATGTCCCGCTTCGCCAGCACCCGCAGCGCCTCCATCACCACGAAGGTGCCGGTCTTGTCATCGAAGCCGGCGGCCACGCGCAGGTCGCGATCCAGCTCCTGGAAGTCCGCCTGGAAGGTGATGGGGTCGGCGATAGAGACCAGCTTCTCGGCGGCCTCCTTGTCCTCGGCGCCGATGTCGATGAACATCTTCTCGATCTCCAGCTTCGGCTTGGTGCGCTCCTCGCCCCTCAGCAGGTGGATGGGCTTGCGGCCGATCACGCCCAGCACCGGGCCGTCCGCGCTGTGGATGGTCACCCGGGAGCCCACCACGATGGGCGGATCGGCGCCGCCGATGGCCGCGAAGTAGATGTAGCCCTCGTCGTTGATGTGGCGCACGATGAAGCCGATCTGGTCGCAGTGGCCCGCCAGCATCACGCGCAGCGGGTGGTCGGGGTTCCTGATGCAGATGACGTTGCCGTGCACGTCAGTGCGGATCTCGTCCGCGTGGTCGGCCATCCGGCTGCGGACCACGCGCTGGGCGGGCTGCTCGAAGCCGGACGGCGACGGCGCGGCAATGAGGTCCTTGAGGAACTGCAGGGACTCCTTGCGCATTGGTCTGGCTCCCTTCGGGAAGCTACCGGCTGCCAGCTACCGTCCATCAGCGAACGGCTGCGGCGGTCGCGCCGCCAGGGAGGCGTCGCGAGCCGTGCGGTGCGGCCCTTTCCCTGCGAGGGCCGCGGCCTCCTGCCCCGCACGTGGAAACGCCCCTCCAGCTATCGGCGGAGGGGCGCTGGATCGCTTGTCGGTGCCGGCCGCTATGGCGTGAGGGTCAGCAGCTTGCGGGTGATCTGCGGGTGGTGGTAGATGAACTCCAGCTCCTCCTCAGTGAGGGGGGACTGGTTCTCGAGGTTGGCGTACTGCACCAGTTGCAGGATCTCCAGAGCGTGGTCGCGGTCGCGGAAGGCCAGGTCCATGTGTGAGTAGACGTACTCCAGGCCGGAGGTGCCGCCGTGCAGGCCGGTGAGGATCTCGCGGCCGGTCTTGCCCAGCTCATCATGGCCGCGGCCGAGGTCCTCGAAGGCGTAGAGCTCGTAGTTGTGGCGGTCCTTAAGTGCGCCGTCGGCGTGGATGCCGGACTCGTGGGCGAAGGCGTTGGCGCCCACACCGACCTGGTTGATGGGGATGGGCAGGCCGAAGGCGTTGGCGACGTACTGGGCCAGCCGGTAGGCCTTGGTGGTGTCGATGCGCTCGTCGAGGTACCCCTTCTTCGACAGCCCCGAGGAGTGCTTGAGGGCCAGTATGCTGCCCACCAGGTCGGCGTTGCCGGCGCGCTCGCCCACGCCGTTGACGGTGGTGTTGATGTAGGCGTCCTGGCCCTCATCGCAGGTGGCGACGGCGCCGGCCACGGAGTTCGCCACCGCCAGCCCCAGGTCGTTGTGGCAGTGCGTCTCCAGGGGCATCTGGACCTCGCGGGCGATCTCGGCCATGCGCTCGGCGATGGTGAAGGGGTCGTCGTAGCCGAGCGTATCGCAGTAGCGCAGGATCTGGGCGCCGGCCTCCTTGCCGGCGTGGCCGAAGTCCTTGAGGAACTCCATGTCGGTGCGGGAGGCGTCCTCGGCGTTGACGCCGACGGAGGTGCAGCCGCCCTCCAGGGCGGTATGCACCGCGTCGGTCATCATGTTGATGATGTCCTCCTGGCTGAACTTGCCGCGGAACTTCCACTCCAGCATCTGCTGGGAGGTGGAGATGGACAGATTCAGATGAGTCAGCTCCGTGTGCGCCAGCGCCTGCTCCACATCGGCGGCGACGGCCCGGGACCACCCCTCCAGCCTCAGGTCCTCGATGACCGGCTCCCCGTCATTGCTCTCCAGCCGGGTCAGCTCCACATTGCAGTTGAGGTAGTTCCACTCGTGCGGGTTGAGAGGGAAGCCCACCTCCGAGCCGAAGATGCCCATGTCGTCGAGAAGGATGTTGAGGATCGTCTTCTGCAGCTTCGACAGGACGATCCGCGCGGTCTGCTCGCCGTCGCGGTTGGTCACGTCAACGATTCGGATCTTTGGCACGGTACACAGCTCCTTAGCGGGGTGCCATACCTGTAGGCGTCCCGGGCGTGCGGACGCCCACCCGGGACGCTCATCACAGTGCCGATTGAGACTGCAGCGTGGGGTTCGATGTCCGAAGGCGAATGCCTCGCCGGATACTCCTGAACGGCCGTATTGTAACCGATAGCGCCGGGCATTTCAAGGTGGGGCGCCGGGGGTAAGGCCGGATGGATGGTGGCTGTCGGCTTCCCAGAACCGAGTGATCTGGACGGCCCCGGTTCCCGAGGATTGGATGGTCTGCGGGGGCGCGGGTTCCCAGGACCGTACACCCAACTCTTGTTTGGGGCGGGCGGCTCGCCCGCCCGTCGTTCGGAGGGGTGCACCAGAGAAGGAGTGGCGCTGCGCGCCACAAGCCGGCGAGCGCGCCGGCTTCCCAAGATGAGAGATGAGATGTGTCGGCGAGGCCGCTGGCTTCCCAGGTTGAGATGACCCGGCGAGGGCGCTGGCTTGCCAGAATCGAGCCAGCCGGCGAGGGCGCTGGCTTCTCAGGTTAGGATGACCCGCGAGGGCGTCGGCTTCCCAGAATGGAGTGGTGAGCGGGGCGTGGGCCTCCTAATGCCCAGTGGCAGAAGTTTGCGTGTTATCCAGTGTCGCGGTGGTGCCTCTGCTGTTACCATGGAGGGGCCGCCGCGAGCGAAGCGAGCGGGGCGCGGTCAGGAGCGGTAGCAACTGACCGCGCAGGTTCCACCCCGGCCCACTGGAGACCTTCGGTCTCACGGGCTTCCAGCCCGACCATCA
>JAYENL010000291.1:0-20193 GCA_034722055.1 Armatimonadota bacterium | reverse complement strand
CGAAGGTCTCCAGTGGGCCGGGGTGGAACCTGCGCGGTCAGTCGCTACCGCTCCTGATCGCGCCCCGCTCGCTTCGCTCGCGGCGGCCCCTCCATGGCGGGCACGCCTCTTGTCGGGACGTAGGAAGGTACGCGAACTTCTGCGACTTAGCACTAGTCGAGGGAGAGGTGTGCATGAGCGCTATGCGGCTGGGCTTCAACGTGGCGTCGCTGCCCAACCGTCCGCTGGAGGAGGCGGCGCGCCTGGGAGCGGAGCTGGGCCTGGAGGGCGTGGAGCTGCTGGGGTTCGAGGGCTACCGGCACAGCCAGGGCGACCTGCCCGGCGTATGGCTGGACGAGCTGGACGATGCCGGCCGGGAGGAGCTGGCGGGGCTGCTGGCGCCCTTCGAGGACGTCAGCGTCCACGCGCCCTTCTGGGAGGTGGCGCCCTTCTCGGTGAACTCCGCGCTCCGCAGGGCCTCCAGGGAGCAGCTCCGGGCGACGGTGCGCGGGGCCGCCGGCCTGGGGGCATCCACCATCACCACGCACGTGATCCCCAGGCCGGGCTACGAGCTGGCCGAGTACCGGCAGGATGTGCTGGAGCTCTACCGGGAGCTGGGGGACCTGGCCGGGGAGCTGGGGTGCGCGGTGACGGTGGAGACGGGCTTCCCGCCGGGGGTCGAGGCCTTCGCGGCCCTGATCCGCGATATCGACCACCCGGCGGTGGGGGCGACGGTGGACGTGGGGCACCTGCGGGCGCTGCTGAGCGAGGACGAGCGCCGGCCGGAGGCGATCGGTGAGGCGTATAACGCGCTGGTGTGGCGGCACGTGCGATCGCTGCGGGGCAGGATCAGCCACGTGCACCTGCACGATGTGCGGGCGGAGGGCCTGCGGGATCATCGGGAGTGCGGCACAGGCGTGATCGACTACCCGGCGCTGATGCGGGAGCTGCTGGCCGCCCAGTACCAGGGTATGCTCAGCTTCGAGCTGGAGGAGTCCGACGATCTGGCGGCGCTGGGGCGCAGCCAGCGACTCATCGCGGGCGCATTGTCGGCCGCGGCCGACGCGCTGTGACCGGGCGGTCTCATGTGGTCTTATGGAGCTGGTGGAGGCCGAGCCTCTCGCGCCACGCCTGCTCTGAGTTGTGGAAGTGCCGGAGCCGGACCAGCCCCGCCGCACGGGCGTAGCACTCCCCGTAGTTGGAGACGTTCTCGATCTTGAGGGTCTCATGGTGGTGGTAGACGTAGGCCAGGGGGGCGGCCATGGGGGTCTCGCCGAACTGGGACTCGGCGGCGGAGAGGATCATGTCCCGGGCGCGCCGGACGGCGGGGCGGTTGGTTGGGAACTGCGTCCACTCGTAGGGGTAGTTGGTGGACAGATAGTCGGCGACCTCGTTGGCCTTGGGCTGCAGGCCAGGCCGCAGGGCCATGGCATACAGGACCATCAGCCGCAGGAAGAACTGCTCCTCGTCGGTGTGCCTGGGCACCACCAGGTACTTGCGGCCGCAGATGACCTTCTTGTAGGCGTTCTCGGCGGCCATCCGCGTCCGGTGCGTCATGTTATGCTCCTCGAGCTGGGCCATGGTCCAGTCCTCGATCTCGGTGTTGACTCGATCGATGACCTGGCGCGTGCGCTCGTTGCGAATCTCAACGCGTGTGGCTCGAGCCATAGTCCGAATGTATCCCTCGATGAAGCGTGATGAGTGCGAATGAGGGCTGCCTTCAGGCTTCGGGTATTATTTCCCCGAGGCGGCCCTCAGGACCTGCCCGGCAGTGCGCCCCGCCGGGCGTGCGCGGCGGCGGCCAGGGCGAAGGCTGCCGCGTAGACGGCCGCTCCCCCCAGCAGCACGGTCTGGAAGCCCCACAGCTTGGCGGCCAGCATGGCGGCCACCGATCCCAGCACTGACGCCACTCCGTTGATCCCCCACGCCCAGGGCACGATGGCGGCGCCCCAGCCACCGACCTCCCGCAGGCCGGTGGGGAAGGGCATGCCCATCGCGAAGCCCAGCGGCGCCAGCAGCGTCATGGTGACGAAAGTGCGCAGCCCCACGTTCCAGGAGAGGGTGGCGGAGAGGATGGTGGGCAGCACCAGCAGCAGCACCACCACCGCCACGGCCACCACCAGCGCTGCCAGGGCCGCCGAGCGGAGCATCCCCGGTCGGGGCCAGGCCTGGCTGAACAGGCTCCCGGCGCCGCTGCCAATAAGCAGCGCGAACAGGATCACCGACAGCGTCAGCGCCGGGTAGCCCAGATACAGAATCAGCTTCTGGGCCAGACACACCTCCACCAGCATGTACCCGGCGCCCAGGAGCGCGAAGTAGGCCACGGCGCCGGTCAGCGGCCCGGCGCGCTCCTGCCCCCAGCGCACCAGCCACGCGATGCTCAGCCCCGCGAAGAGCAGCACGCCAAGAGCGATGGCGGCGATGAAGCGGGTCATCTGGGGCGGGACGCCGGGATTGAAGTCGATGATGAAGGGCCGGTCGTCGGTGCAGGGGCTTACATCCACGTCAGCGTGGGGCCACCAGCGATCGAAGCGCTCCACGAACTCTCGGCTGGTGATGTCCTCGACCCAGTTCAGGGGTGGCTGCTCGACGGCGTCGGGGAAGTAGCGCGGTGCCAGGCCCAGCGCGACGGCCATCCTGGCAAGCTCCGCCGACCGCTGCGGGGACAGCGGGCGCCGAAAGACCATCACCAGGTGGCGGTAGGGGCCGAAGGCGTACTGGTACTCGGGCACGCTGAGGATGGCGATCTGCCGCAGGGCCCGCTCCCTGGGCACGCCCTCCCGCTGAAGGGCCTCGCAGCCGGTGAGCAGGAGTCTGGCGAGCACCAGCGGGTGCTGGCAGACGATGGCGAGCTGGCCGTCCTCGGAGAGGTGTGCGAGGTAGTCCTGAAAGCCCTCCACGGTGTGCACGTAGCTCTCCACCAGCGCCAGGCTGCTGGCGGCGGTGGTGGCGGTCTTGGTCAGCGCCATGTAGATGAGATCGTACTTGCGCGGCGAGCGGCGGACGTAGCTGCGGCCCTCGGCGGTCACCACGTGCACGTTCTGGTAGTCGTAGACCGGGCCGGCGAAGTCGCGGTAGCGGCGGACGATGGGGAGCATGGAGGGGTTGAGCTCGGCCCCCTCGATCTCGGAGGCGCCGGCGGCGAGCGCCAGCAGCACGTCGAGGCCGGCGCCGGGGCCGATGAGCAGGACGCTGTTCGGCCGGCCGGAGCGGAAGGGGAAGAAGCCGATGAAGTGCGCGTAGCGGTTGGCAAGGGCGTCCAGATCGCCGTCGAAGTGGATGAGGTTGGTGGGCACCTCGCCGTCGGTGTAGACGTAGAGGTCGTCGGTGGGGTGATAGGTGCCGTCGGGCCGGGCGTTGGCCACCACGTCGGTGCGGGCGAAGGCGTTCCACTCAGTGTAGACGATCTTCGCTTTGATGTCCGGATCGGCCAGCTCGCGGAAGAGGGGCTTGGCGGAGGGGCCGGCGTCGGGCGGCACGGTGGGCAGCTCGATGAGCGGATGGCGGGCGCTGACGGCCACCGCCGCCGCGGCGGCCAGCGTGAGGGCACCCCCCAGGACCCGCAGCGCGACTCCTGGCGCCACCGCGGCGGCCGCCAGGGCGGCCAGGCCGGCGCACAGGAAGGGCACCCCAGTGGCGCCGAGCAGTTGCAGGGCGATGATGACGCCGCAGCTCCCCAGCGCCGCGCCGGTGAGGTCAAAGAAGTACATCCTCCCGCCCTGCTGCGACCAGGCGGCGAAGGCATGGCTAAGGAAGCCGCCGGCCAGGATGAAGGGCACGATGCAGACGCCGCCCACGATGCCCAGGGAGGTGATATGCCCCGACAGCGGCGACGAGAACAGCAGCGCGATGGAGCCGACGTAGGCCGCGCCGGTGGCGGCGGCCAGGAGGCTGAGGGTGGCGCGATCGTCACCGCCGGGGCGGGAGCGCAACCACAGGAAGTCCAGCAGGCCCCCCACCCCCAGCCCGCAGGTGGCCAGGGAGATGGCCAGGAAGACGAAGTGATAGCGCAGCAGCACGCTGAAGGCGCGGGTGAGCGCCACCTCAAAGGTCAGCGCCGAGAGGGCGATGAGAAAGACGCCCGCCAGGACGGCGGCGGGCACCCGCGACGGCTCCGGGGGGGCCTGGTCAGTCAGCGTCGCCGCCCTCTTCCTCGCCGCTGAGGTCGCGGGTGTAGCGGCAGCCGGGGTAGCCGGTGCAGCCGATGAACTTGCCCCGCCGCCCCTCGCGGATCGCCAGCGGCTTGCCGCACTCCGGGCACTTCTCGTCGAGGATCTGAGCCTCGGGCGGCGTCCAGCCGGCGTCGATGGCGGCGCGGATGGGCTTGGTGGCCTTACACCTGGGGTAGTTGCTGCATCCCAGGAACCTGCCGCGGCGGCCCCTGCGCACCACCATGGGCGCCCCACACTCGTCGCAGACCACTGGCACGCGATCGCTGTCGGCCTCGTCGTCCCCGGGCTCCTCCTGGACCTCGGCCGGTGCAGCCTCGCCACCGGCCTCGGCGGCCTCGCCGGCAAGCTCCTCCCCCTTGTAGTCCCGGGTGTAGCGGCACTTGGGGAAGTTCGAGCAGCCCAGGAACTTCCCCCGCCGACCCTCGCGGAGGATGAGCGTCCCGCCGCACTCGGGGCACTCCTCAGTGGTGGGCATGGGCCTGGAGCGCTCCTGCGGCGCGCCGTCGGGGCCCACGTCGGCGGTGTACTCGCACTCGGGGAAGGCGCTGCAGGCGAAGAAGCGGCCGCGCCGGCCGGTGCGGATCACCAGCGGGCTGCCGCACTCCGGGCACTCGTACTCGGTCTCCTCCACCGGCGGGCGCTCCAGGACTGTGAGGTCCCGGGTGTAGTCGCAATCGGGGTAGTTCTCGCAGCCGGCGAACTTGCCGTGGCGGGAGTAGCGGATCAGCAGCCGGCCGCCGCACTCGGGACACCTCTCCCCCTCCAGCTCCCGGGGCGGGGCGCTCTCGGCCCGCGCCACCTCCTGCTCGAAGGGCCCGTAGAAGTCCCGCAGCACCTCACGCCAGTCGCGCTCGCCGCGCTCGACGGTGTCCAGGTCCTCCTCCACGCTGGCGGTGAACTCGATGTCCATGATCTCCGGGAAGTTCTCCACCAGGTAGTCGGAGACGGCCAGACCCAGGGGGGTGGGCGCGAACTGCCGGCGCTCCATGCGCACATACCGGCGGCGGCGGAGGGTGTCGATGATCTCGGCGTAGGTGCTGGGCCGGCCCACGCCGTTGTCCTCCAGCTCGCGGACCAGCGAGGCCTCGGTGTAGCGGGGCGGGGGCTGCGTGAAGTGCTGCTGGGGATCCAGCTCCAGCAGCTCCAGCGCCTGCCCCTCCTGGAGCTCGGGGAGGCTCTTGTCATCATCGTCGCGGCCCGCCACCGCGTACCAGCCGGGGAAGATGACCACCTGGCCGGTGGCGCGGAGCATGAAGCGGCCGGCCTCAATGTCCACGCCGGTCTGATCCACGATGGCCGGCGCCATCTGCGAGGCCACGAAGCGCCGCCAGATGAGCTCGTAGAGGGCGAGCTGGTCCTTGCTGAGCACGCTCCTGAGGCTCTCGGGGGTGCGGGTGACGGAGGTGGGCCGGATGGCCTCGTGGGCCTCCTGGGCCCCCTTGACCTTCTCCCCGCGGACGCCCTTGCCGAGGTACTTCTTACTCCAGCGCTCCTCGATGAACGCCGCGGCCTGCTTGCGGGCGCTGGCCGCCACGTTCGTGGAGTCGGTGCGCATGTAGGTGATGAGGCCGTGGCTGCCCTCGGCCGTCTCCACGCCCTCGTAGAGCTGCTGGGCGATCCTCATGGTCTTGCGGGCCGAGAACCGCAGGCGGTTGGAGGCGGCGCGCTGGAGTGTGGAGGTGATGAAGGGGGGCCTGGGGTTGCGCCTCTGCTTCTTGCGCTCGATCTGTGCGACCCGGTAGGCGGCCCCCTGCATCTCCGCCACGATGGGCGTGACCTGGTCCTCGGAGGAGAGGTCGATCTCCTCGCCGTCGATGGTCTTGAGCTCGGCCTCGAACTGCTCGCCGCCCTCGGGCTGCAGCAGCGCGCTGATCGACCAGTACTCCTCGGGCTCGAAGGCCGCGCGCTCGCGCTCGCGGTCGGTGATCAGCCGCAGGGCCACGGACTGCACCCGGCCGGCGGACAGGCCCGCCTCGGAGGGCCCGCCGATCTTCTTCCAGAGCACCGGGCTGAGGGAGTAGCCCACCAGGCGGTCGAGGATGCGGCGGGCCTGCTGGGCCTCCACGCGGTCCATGTCGATCTCACCGGGGTGCTCCAGGGCCTCCAGGACGGCCTCGCGGGTGATCTCGTTGAACTGGATCCGGCGGGCGTGGGACAGCTCCAGCTCGTCCACCAGGTGCCAGGCGATGGCCTCGCCCTCCCGGTCGGGGTCGGTGGCCAGGTAGATCTCATCGGCGTTCTTGAGGGCCTTGCGGAGCTTCCCGATGGTCTTTCGGGCAGATGAGGGGACGACATACTTGGGCTCGAAGCTGCCCTGCACGTCCACGGCCATCTCGTCCTCAGGCAGGTCGCGAACGTGGCCCATGGAGGCCAGCAGCTCGTAGTCCCCGGCGAGGAAGCCCGACAGGGTCCGGGTCTTGGTTGGCGACTCGACGATGATTGCTTTCTTCGGCACGGTATCATCCCTGCGATCGGCGGCGTCGGCAGGCGCCGCGCGTGGCTGTCAGGTCCGCACGAACTGATTGCCGGGGAAGCGCTTCACCAGGCCCTTGACCTCCAGCAACATCAGCGCCGAGGAGACCTGTGATGCGGGCAGGTCGCACTCGGCGGTCACGTCGTCGATATTGCGGGGCTGGTGGCTCAGCGCCTCCAGGACCTGCCGCTGGTCGGCCGGCAGCTCGTCGAGCTTGCGCTCGCGCTCGGCGGCCGGCTCCCGCTCGGGGACGGCCTCGAGCATGATGCCCAGGCCCTCCACCACGTCCTCGGCGGTCTCCACCAGGCAGGCGCCCTCCCGCAGCAGATCGTGGCAGCCGCGGCTGACGGGGCTGGTGACGTTCCCCGGGACGGCGAAGACCTCTCGGCCCTGCTCAGCGGCCAGCCGGGCGGTGATGAGGGCGCCGCTCTTGGCCGGCGCCTCCACGACCACGGTGCCCAGGGACAGGCCGCTGAGTATCCGATTGCGCTGCGGGAAGCGGTCGCGCGTCGGCGGTGTGCCCGGCGCCAGCTCCGTGATGACGGCGCCGGAGGCGGTCATCTCGTCGCGCAGCTCGGCATGCGCGGACGGGTAGTTGACGTCGATCCCGCACGCCAGCACGCCGATGGTCCGACCACCGGCCTCCAGCGCGCCCCGGTGGGCGTGGGCGTCGATGCCCACCGCCAGGCCGCTGACGATGGTGAAGCCGCGCCGGGCCAGCTCCCCGGCCAGCCGCCCGGCGACCTGCTCCCCGTAGGGGCTGCACCTGCGGGTGCCCACCATGGCCACGGCCAGCTCGTCGCGGGAGGTCAGCTCCCCGCGGACATACAGCAGCGCCGACGGATCGTCGGTCTCCCGCAGCAGCTTGGGGTAGCGCTCGTCGGTTATGGGTACAAGATGCACGTGCAGCTCGTCAAGGGTCTGCCTGATGCGGGCGAGGTCGATCTCGGCCTGAGCCTCTCGGATCTTGCGCACGTGTGCGGCGGTGATGCCCTCCACGGCCTGCAGGCGCTTGTTGTCGGCGCCCAGGATGGCGTCGGGGGGGCCGAGGTGCTCGAGCAGGTCCCGCTGCCGCCGCGGCGTCAGACCGCTGAGGCTCAGCAGCAGCCAGGCCTCATGTTGTGACGTGTCCTCGTCGGGCATAGTTCATCCCCCCGAGGGGCTCGGGGTGCAGACCCTCCGGATGAAAAAGCGGCCAAGAGGCCGCGAGGGCCCCTTGGCGATTCGGCGCGAGAGTGTACGCGGGTGCCTCAGACGCCCTCGTCGGCGCCCTCGGCTGTGACCCCCTCCTCCGCCAGTCGCCGCTCCGGCTTCCGCTCCAGCCTGGCCTCCAGCTTGATGGCGCGCTCGCGGAGGGCCTTGAGCTTGGCGGCGCGTTCCTTGCCCCGCTCCCGCTCCATGTCGAGCTGCTCGCGGGTGGCCTGCAGGGCGCGCTTGAGGGAGGTCCAGGGCGACCACATGGCGATGGCCATGACGATGGCGCCGATGGCCAGTCCGATCAAGGGCAACATCCACACCGGCATCTCCAGGTACTGCTCGCCGCGCCAGTAGAAGCCGACAACCTTGACCATGGTGGGATTCCACAGGGCGAACAGGACGGCGTAACCGATGAATATGATCAGCGCCAGCACTGTGAAGACGGCCTGAGCCATGCTGTGACCTCCTGCCGGACTGGATGGCGGCACGGCTGCGGCTAGGGCATGGGCGGCTCCTCCGCCCCCGGCGGCATGCCGGGGAACATCTCGCCGGGCATGCCGGGGCCCATCTCACCGGGCATCCCGGGGCCCATCCCGCCCGGGACCTGGCGCTCGCGGCGCGGCGGCTCCGGAGGATTGAGGCGGTTGTTGATGGTGAGGGAGACGATCCGCATGGTGGCGTTGCCCCGCCAGTCTGTGGCCTCGAAGCGGATGGTCTTGACGCCGTTGGGGAGGTTGGCGGCCGCTCCTCTGGGGGCGTAGATGTACCAAACCAGGCCCTCGGTGGCATCGTAGGTGAAGTCGGCCTCCTCGCCGTCGATGGTGACCGCGACGCTGTCGGGATCGACCCCGGTGCCCTCGTCAGTGAGCCTCAGCGACAGGTAGATGGGCGGGGTGCCGGGGATCTCGATCTCATCGGCGTAGCGGTCGGGGAAGTCGTCCTCGTCGGCCAGCGACGGCTCGAACTGCACCCGGGCGCGCTTGGCCCCCGGGACCTCCAGCACAGGCTCGGCGATAGTGGGCGGGATATTGTCCGGGGCCAGGGTCTCGAAGCCGTAGACCACGTTGTCGTCGCCGATGGTGAAGAGGGCGTTGCCGACCACGGCCACGGCGGGATCGACCTCGTTCTCGAAGGTGATCTCCCGCTCCTGCTCGCGGGCGCCGCGCCCGATGCGCTCACCCTCCCCGCCGGGCATCTCAATACCTGCAGCACCAGCGCCGGGCCCTGCGCCGCCGGGACCGGCTCCCCCGGGGACCTCCCCGGGCATCATGCCCTCACCCTCACCGGGGATGACCGGGCCCATGGCGCCCTCGCCGCCGGCGCGGGTGGGCATCTCCTTCTCCTTCTCGGGCGGCTCGGGAAGGACGTACTTCCAGAGCATCCTACTTCCGTCGAGGCTGACGGCGATGAGGTCGCGCGTTCCGGCCCTGAACACCATCATGTCGCCGACGATCACGGGCGAGCTGCTGACGGGATCCAGGGAGCCCTCCCGGGGCCACCGCCAGATGGCGCGTCCGGAGTTGGCGTCGATGGCGTAGACGGCGCCGCCCTGGGTCCCCACGTAGATGCGACGTCCCTGTACGCAGGGGGAGCCGACGATGAGGTCGGCGGCCCGGAAGGGCCTGGGCCAGATGAGGCGGCCGGAGTAGATGTCGCGGGCCACCAGCTCCCGGCCGGAGGCGTAGATGACCTTGGTGCGCTCGCCGACGGGTGAGGCGAAGAAGGCCTTCCGCTCCACGGGATTCGACCAGATAGGTCGGCCCTGAGCGTTGAGGGCGTAGATCTGCTTGTCGAGAGAGCCCACGATCACCACGTCGCGGTAGACCAGCGGGGGGGCCTTGATGTCGCCCCCGGTCTCGAACTGCCAGATGGGCTGGCGGCTCTCCAGCTCCAGGGCCACCAGGCGGTTGTCGTCTGAGCCGAAGTAGCAGATGCCGTAGGCCACGACCGGAGGACAGTCCACCGCGCCGCCTGTGGGGTAGCGCCACTCCACGGAGCCGTCCTCGGCATCCACGGCCCAGAGGTTGCCGTCGCGGGAGCCGAAGTAGAGAACGCCCTCGACGAGCGCGGGGCTGGAGTAGATGTCGTCGCCGGTGGAGCGCTCCCACGCCAGGGCGCCGGTGCGGCGGTCGATGGCGTAGATGGAGTGCCCCACGGGAGCGTAGACCATATCGGGGCCGACGGCGGGCGTGGCCACGGGGGTGGCCTCCTCGTCGCCCGTGGTGTGCTTCCACGCCAGGCTGACGGGCAGCTCGAGGGACTCCGGCGAAACGCCCGTGCTCTGCTCGTCGTAGCGCACGAGCCAGGTGGCGTCCTGTGCCCAGCTCGACGCCGCCAGCAGCATCAGGATGACAATGACAGTAGCACGTCGCATAGCGGTCCCTCCATCGTGCACAGATACGCCGCTTCAGCGGGCCGCGGCGTCGGACGCGTCAAGGCGCACAGCCCAACTCGTCTCAAAGACGTCGCGCATGGCATCGGCCACCGAGCCGGCATCCACGGCGGCGATGTCGCCGGCGAGCTGCGCGTCCCGGCGATAGCCCTGCGGGCCGCCGAGCAGCTCGAAGACGCCCAGCCAGTGTGCGATCTCCCGGTTGCGCTGCCGCCGCAGGGCCTGGCGGCCGATCAGGTAGCGCTTGGCCCGCCGCAGCTCCTCGACGCCGGCCGGCTCGCCCATGGTGCGCTCGATCTCGGCGTCAACCACCCGCTCGACCTCGCCGAGGCCGTCCGGGTCGCAGGTGACTACCACGAACGCCGACGGCACCGCGGCCGAGGGCGTCATCTCGGCCCCGATAGTGTACGCCAGGGCACGATCCACGCGCAACGCCCGGTAGAGCCGACTGTCCATGCCGGAGCCGAGCATCGACATCCCCACCGCCGCCGCCGGATACTGCGGCGAGTCCAGCGCGACGGCACGAGCTCCCACCGCGTAGACGCTCGTTGAACCCGCGATGGATCGATTCTCCGTGTCCGGAGGAGCCACCGCCAGAGGCGTGGGCGCCTCCTCGGGCATGGCCCCGGGCAGCAGGCCCTGCATGGCGCGCCGAACGATCCTCGTGGCCGACGCCTCGTCCACCCCGCCGCTGACAGTAATGACCGTGGCGTTGGGCAGGTAGTGGGCGGCGTGAAAGCGCCTGACGTCCTCCAGCCCGATCGCCGCCACCTCCGCCACGTCGGCCGCGGTGAAGTCGCCCGCCCCGACCCCCGGGTAGACCCGGGCCAGGAGCCGGTCGAGCGCCAGGCTGACCGGAACCTCTTCGCGCGCGGCGAGCTGCCGGATGAGCTGGGCCCGGGTCAGCTCCAGGGCCTGCCCGGTCAGCTCCGGATCGAACAGCATGCCTCGCATCAGGTGCGCGCAGTCGGCGAGGGACTGCGCGGGCGCGGCCAACACCAGCTCCACGTAGTCCGGCGCCACCGAGACGTCGGCGTGCACCGCTGCCTCGCCCATCAGCTCCCCGAAGCCATCGCCGCGGGCGATCAGCATCTGTGTGAGCTGCCGCATCCCTGTGGTCGCCCGCAGCTCGTGCAGCGCCGTCACTCGCACAAAGCCGCTGAGGACGACGGTGGCCGTGTGCTCATTGGCCTGGACGATGAGGCGCAGGCCGTTGGGCAGGTGTGACTTGTGTGCCGCGGGCGGCTGAGCCGCCGCACCCCAGGATGCCACCGCCACCAGGGCGGCGGCCGCCATGATCCGTCGCCCTGCGCTGCGCGGCATCAGCCGGAGGACAGTCGCTTCAGGGCCTCCCTGGCCTCAATGTTGTCGCTCTGGGCGGCCAGGGCCGCGCCGTAGGAGGTGATAGCCTCATACGGCCGGCCCTCTCTCTCGTAGAGCCTGCCCATCTGCACGTATATCTGCGCGTCCTCCTCCGGGCCCGGCGACACCGACAGGGCCGTGTCCAGGACCTGCTTGGCCGCCTGATACTTCCCCAGCTCCGTGTAGGCGGAGGCGAGCTGGGTGAGGGCCTCCAGGTAGGCCGCGTCGAGGCCCAGAGCCTTGTTGAGCGTCTCCACCTCCCGCTCGTAGAGCCCGGAGTGGTGATAGGTGCGTGCGATCAGGTAGTAGAGATAGCTGCGCTGGATGGCCGTGTTGGCGACGGCGGGCTTGGGGATGCGCTCCAGCGCCTCCTCGTACTGCGCCCGGGCGCGGTGCCACGAGCCCATCTGGAAGAAGGCGTTCCCCAGGTTGGTGTAGGACTGGTGGGCGGTGGGATCGGCCTCGATGGCGTTGGAGAAGTACTCGCTGGCGGCTCCCAGCTCGCCGAGGAAGTAGTGGGCCAGCCCGGCCGCGTTGTGGGCCTGGGCGTTCTCAGGGTCCAGGATCAGGGCGGTCTGGGCGGCGGTGATGGCCTGCCTGTAGTCCTCATTGAGCATGTGGGCCTCGGCCATGGCGGCGTAGATGTTGGCCTTGCGCGGGGCCATCTCCAGGGCGGTGCGCAGGTCGTCGAGGGCCTCCTCGGCCTGGCCCATGGCCAGGTAAGCCTGGGCGTGGCCCACGTAGGCCTCCACGTACTCCGGATCGGCCTCGATGGCGGCGTCGTAGGCCCCCAGTGCGTCCTCAAAGGAGTGAGAGATGATATCGCGCTCGGGGTCGGAGACGTAGGTGTCGGCCTGGAAGTAGAAGATATCGCCGATGGTCTTGTGCGCGGGCGCGAACTCGGCGTTGATCCTCAGGGCCTCCTGGACGTTGCGGATGGCCTCATCGGCGGTGGCGATAGCCTTGAAAAGCAGCCCGTCGTTGTAGAAGGTGTCCGTGGCCTGGTGGAAATAGGCCTGGCCGATCTTGGTGTGGGGGAGCGGGTCGGCCTCATTGCCGCCCTTGTCGGGGTCCAGCGCCATGCGGTAGGTGTTGCGCGCCCGCCCGTACTCCCCGGCCGCGTCGGCGGCGTCCCCGTAGGCCAGATACAGAGCCGGGCGCAGGGTCAGCTCCTGGGCGAACTCCTGAGCCCGGGCGTAATCCTGGGCGAGGTCCTCCTGGATCTGCTGCTTGCTGCGCCGAGCCTCCACCGGGAGGGTCCCCTGGCCCTCCCGCTCGATGAGCCGATCGAGGCGCCGCCGCAGCCGGTCCCACTCCGTGACCAGCTCCACCGCCTCGTCGAAGTCCTCGAGGGCCTCATCGTAGCTCTTGCGCTGGTAGTGCGTCAGGCCCCGGTAGTAGAGGGGCTCCACGTACTTCTCGTTGTGCTCCAGGGCCTCGGTAAGCGCCTCCATGGCGTCCTGGAAGCGACCCGCCCAGTAGTAGACGCGCCCCAGCGCGGTGAACACCTCGGCCAGGTTCTTGAACTGGCGGTTGCGCAGCTCCGTCTGCAGCGCCCTGATGGCCTCGTCGTAGGCCCCCAGCTCCTCGTAGATGAGGCCGATGTGGTAGGAGGTCCCGGGACGGCCGGGGCGGATCTCATTGACGCGGCGGAGGGCCTGCAGGGCGTCCTCCATCTCCCCGACGCGGTATCGCGCCACCCCCAGGTAGTACCAGGCAGCCTCGTTCTCGGGGTCGGCCGTGGTCACCTGCTCCAGCTTGCTGATGGCGGGGCGGTAGGAGCGTTCCTGGAAGAGCCTGACGGCCTCGGTGAAGTCCTCGTCGAGATCCTGTGCGGAGGCGACGCAGCAGCACGCCAGCAGGCCTGCCAGGAGGGCGTACACGATGATAAGTCCGCGGACCCGGCTCGTCGTCGTCATCCGGTATGCTCCCTTCAGAGCCACGGTCACCCGTGCGAGCGGTATTATATGACAGCGCTCGCGCGCCTGTCAACGAGAGCGGGCCGGACGGAACCCGCCCTCATACCCCCATTCTCCCCGGAAGGGGCTGGGTCCTCCATGGGCCAGCAAAGAAGCTCCGCGCCGGCAGAGGCCCCGGCGGATCCGCAGCCATGCCGTTCCGTGGCACGGACACTCCTGTCCGTGCGCCGTTCGGTGTCATCGCACCGGACGGCGGCGAAAGGCTGGCCGGAGCTCCGTCCGCGGGTGGCCCGATCGGCGTGCGGCCCCTCCATGCGGGGGACGGCGACGACGGGGCGGTTCACTGCGCAGGGAAGCGCAGCACCACGGCCTCCTGCGG
Source organism: Armatimonadota bacterium (assembly GCA_034722055.1). Taxonomy (GTDB): domain Bacteria; phylum Armatimonadota; class Zipacnadia; order Zipacnadales; family UBA5352; genus JAYENL01. Next base: position 6,320 of record JAYENL010000291.1, on the reverse strand, counting down.
GGCGAGACGCAGCTCAGACGCACCGGCATCGATGGATCGCTCCGTGACTGCCCCACTCGCGCTCAGAGAGAGGCCCGCGGCCGCCCCGGCGACCTCATCGGGTAGCACCAGGTCCACAGTCACCGGATACTCCTCCCAGTTGATCGCGAAGACGAGGTGGTCGCCGGCGGCGTTGCGCATCAGGGCCACCTCAACGTCATCTTCAGGAACGGCCTGCTCCAGCACGGCCACCGGCTTGAGGACCGTGCCGAACAGCTTCGCGTGGCCCTCTGACAGCTCGGACGGCATGATCCGCACCGTCCGATCGCGGGCCTCGTTGTCGTAGTTCGCAGGCAGATTGATCCCGAACTCGCCGGCCAGGAACCTCACACCTGCCTCGCCCAGGGGACGGTCGGTGATCGCCGGGCTGCCCTCCACCATCGCCGCCGTTTCCGTGCCGTCTTTCGGGATAACGCGGTCATAGACGCTGAACTCGCCCTCGATGGCGGGAATGCCCGGTTCCGTGACCTGCAGCTCGCCCCGCTTCTCGCCGCTGGGCGCCTCCGCCAGCCCCAGCAGGTCCAGCAGCACCGGGCGCTCGTAGGGTACGCCCATCTCATCCACGCTGCCGAACTCCGAGATGACGATGAGGCTCTTGCCGGCCTCCGCGAGGTCCTCCAGCATCGCCGCCTGCTCCTTACTCACCGCGAACGGGAAGGGAACCACGACAGCATGGTAGTCCTCAAGCTCCTCGGCGCTCACCTGGTCGAGGTAGTAGAGGTCCGTCGGCACGCCCGCGCGGAAGAGGTAGTAGAGGACCTCCTTCTGCGCCAGGAAGGGGTAGCGCGGATCGTCCGTGTCGTGGGTCAGGATCTCGGTGTTCGGCTCCGGATGAGTGTAGAACGAGAAGTACTCGTCGGATGCGCGTGAGTAGAGGAATGCCACCCGCCTGACCGGCTCGGCGCCCTCCAGCCACGGCTCGATGCGCTGCAGCAGGTCGTAGCAGCCGCGCACGGCGTTGAAGCCGGACTGCCCCTGGGTCCGGCCGGCGGCGGTCTGCTGCATCAGGTGCACGTAGTGGAAGAACGCCACCTCCTTTGCGCCCCGCGCCACAGCCGAGAGTGCGGAGCCGTAGATCTCCACGGGCAGCAGCGAGCGGTGCTCGGCGCGAAGCTGTGTGCCCTCCAGCACGATGCCGCACTGGCGCCTGGGCGTGCAGCCGACCAGGTGCGCGGCGGTCTCGGTGACGTACCAGTGCGTGGAGTCGCCCAGGTAGTTGTGCAGCAGGATGTAGGGGTCGGTGGTGGGGTACTCCAGGTCGGTGTGGTAGCCGATCATATCCCAGGCCACGCCGGTTCCCAGCCGGAAGTCGCTGCAGATGGGGGAGACGCAGATGAGGGAGTCCGCGCGGATGTCGTGCTCGGTGGAGTGGATGGCGTCGGCGGCGCGGCCGATCAGGTCGGTGGTGCACCGGTAGCGGAAGTCGATGAACTTCCGGTAGGCATCCGTCTGCTCCGGCGGCCGCGACCACTGGCCCATCTCCGGCAGCGGCTGGCCGTACTCCCGCTGGAAGCGCTCGTGGCAGGCCTCGCAGTCGCAGTAGGTCGGGAGGTTCTCGTAGAACTGTTGCACGCGCTCGTCCCGGTGGTCAGCGAAGCGGCGGCGGAGGCGCCCGGTGCTCCAGTTATACTCGTCCGGCACCACGCCGATGCCCATGAGAGGATACTCCGCGAAGCCCCGCAGCGTCTCAACCCAGCGGTCCCCCCACTCGCCGTTGACGCAGTTGAGCTGCGGGAAGTCCGGGTCATCGGCGTCCTCTATCGGCTCATAGCCCATGCCGACCGTCACCACCACGCCTATGCCGTGGTCGGCGAGGGTGTCGAGCATCTCGCGCAGCTCCACCTGCTCGCGCTCGTCGTCGGGGAGGCTCATGAAGGTGTGGACGGCGTTCACGCCCAGCTCCTCCAGGTTTGCCAGCACCTCCCGTCGGCGGGAGTCATCGGCCATCTCGGTGGTCTCGAAGCCCGGCACGCGCAGCAGGTTCTCGCCATCGGCGGGGCCGAAGAAGATGTCGTCGAACCACGCCGTGCCGCCGATGTCACGGACGAAGAGATTCACGGAGGCGGTGGCGATGGGCTTCTCCGGCTCGATGATGGTCTCGGAGTACTGCCAGTCGTGAGTGCCGGGATCGAAGGGCGCGAGCTGCATGTACAGCGGCTCGCCGTCGGTGTAGCGCAGGTCCACGTAGATGGAGTACTGGTAGGGCTTGCCGCCGCCCTGCACGTTCTCGGCGCGCGACCAGCCGGCGATCTTCAGCGGCGCGGGCTCGGTCTGATTCACCTCCACCTGCTGGCCGGCTCCCGCCCCGGCGCCGCCGGGCTCGTTGTGGCAGCGGATGCAGTACTGCCCCGAGTGCGGGTTGTCGGTCGCGAACTGATAGCCGGCGTGGAAGTCGGACCAGACCTGCCCGGGGATGAGGTCCCGGGAGTGCACGTACACGCCGCGGGTCACGGTGCTTCCGGGCTGGTATGCGTATGCGGCAGTGGCGGCGACGAGCACAAGGACGATGATCAGCAGGCGCATGGCTGACGCCCCCTTGCAGCCGATCGATACACGTTATGTCCAGTTTCGCCCGCCAGGGCGCGTTCCCTTCGTGTCAGTATCGCCGCGTCAGTACCGCAGCCCCACGGCGTCGGTGCGGCGGGGGTCGTCGTAGGTGGGCAGGTCGCCATCGGCGTCGGCCAGGATGCGCTCCCAGGCCCGGTCGATGACGCCCCCGGGGAGATCATCGGCCACGGGGCTACTCATGCCGTCATTCGTCAGCGGGCACTGGGTCTGAGGACAGCAGCTCCACGAGCATCGGCGCCAGCTCCTCCACCGCGCGTCCCACCGGCTGGCTCATCTCATCGCCGAGCCCGACGCGCTCCAGGTGAGGCTGCACGCCCAGCACCCACGTCTCGGCGCCCGCGTCCAGCTTCAGGAAGCGCGCCAGCATCTCCAGCGACGGCCGGTGCGTGACGCCGGGCGTGGGCGGGATCTCCTCCGCGCGGATCAGCCGCGCCTGGCCGGGCTCGCCGCCGAAGTCCGCCGCGTCCAGGACCAGAACGATGTCCGGCCCCAGGTCGGCGGCCTTCACGGCGTAGTCCTCGGGGAGGTCGAAGGTGACGAAGACCGTCGCCGCGATCTGATCGTCGATGCGCTCGGCGACTCGCACGCCGAAGCCGTCGTCGCCGCGGGCGTCGTTGCCCACGCCCATCACGACGACCCTGCGGTCGCGGAGCAGCTCGTGCAGCTCGTGACGCAGGGCGCTCAGCTCATCAGCAGTCGGGTGCATGGCTCCTGTCGGCGGGAGGCCGGTGGGCCGACCGGCCGCTACTGCACCTCAGGCTCCTCCTCGGGCGTCTCCTCCGCCATCCAGTCCTTTACGCGCCGGCGGGTGCGCAGGCGCGCCGGCTGGGTGTAGCGGCGCGTGGTCTCGATCAGCGTGTGCCCGAGCTGCAGGGCCAGCACCTCCAGCCGCTCCCCCAGCAGCCGCTGCTGATTCGCGTAGGTGTGGCGGAGCGTGTGCGGGCTGACGGGCCGGCCGATCCCCGCATTGAGGGCGTACTTGCGCACCAGGCGGTAGATCTGCACCCGAGTCATGAAGCCGCCCTTGCGGGAGGGGAAGAGCGGATCGGCCTCGGCGCCGGACGTCTCCCGGAGGTACTGGCGCACCATCTCGAAGGCCGAGCGGGGGATCTCCACCTCCCGCTGCTTGTCGCCCTTGCCGGCGTTCACCGCCACCCAGTAGCGCCCCCCGGCGTCGTAGACGTCGCGGCGGCGAAGCTGCGCCGCCTCCGAGACGCGCAGCCCGCTCTGGAGCATGAGCATGATGAGGGTGCGATCGCGCGGCTGATCCTCCGCCGCCTGCAGCAGGGCCCGGGCCTCCTCGCGGTCCAGCACATCGCGCTGGGTCAGCTCCCGGGCGCGCGGCACGGTGGTGAACTCCGCCACCCGCTCGGGGGAGAGGTGGGGCGTGAGGCCGTAGGCGTAGCAGAAGCGGAGGAAGGAGCGCACCGAGTAGATGCGCGCGCGGATGGTGTCGGGCGCCAGGCCGCCGGCCCGCCCCTCCTCGCGCAGCTTCCGGGCGCGGCGCATGGCCTTGTCGTAGCGGATGATGCTGTCCCCGTCGATGGCGCAGATGTCCGTCTCGCCCACGCGCTCGAAGAAGTCGCGCACGCAGCGGCGGTACTGGGCGCGGGTGTGCGGGCTGTCCTTGGAGGCCAGGAAGCGATCCAGCACCTCCTCGTAGTGGATCGGCCCCTCCAACGGCTGTGCGCCATCGGTCAGCCGCGCGAGTTCCTGTACTTCAGTCATCACTACCACCTGCCGCACCGCGTGCGTCGATCCTTGCTGCGTCCACGCGGGATTATACGACCAGCGGGCAGGGAACAGCAAACGGCTGGGCGGGCGACGCGCCCGCCCCCCAGAAGAGATGGGAGCCTCATCCTGCAGAAGAGATGGGAGTGTCATCCCGGGAAGCCGGCGCCCCCCGCCGGCTTGTGGCGCGCGGCGGCACTGAATACCTGCCCCACCTCAGGCAAACGGCGCGCGACAGCGGCGGCCCGTGCATCCCAGGAACCCGTGCGGAGGGCTTGCAGCCTGCCATCGCCCGGCGACACAGGCGCGTCTCTCCCCACCCCACACCTCCGCTCGTACGCCGACCTCGGTGCGGCACGACGACACCGGACCTGGCGGTCCGGCCCAGCGCGATGCACCAGTCCCGGTGCATGATGGTCTTGTGCACTGGCACCCGATCGCTGACTTCGAAGATGTCCTGGAGGATGGTGATGCAGGCCAAGAGCGTGGGGGAGGTCGCGTAGCCCGCGCCCTCGCTGCGGCGGCTACTGTCGCTTCCGGACCAGGTAGCTGCCGTCCTGCCTGACGGCCTCGAGGCCGTGCGGCGCGAGTATAGCTTCGAGCGCCTCGAGCGCCGACATGTCCTTCAGCTCAGCGTCAATCTCGAGCTCCTCATCGACCTCCGGCGACACGATCAGGTTGATGCCGGACGCCCTTGAGACCATCCTCAGCACGTCCCCGAGCGGCATTGATCTGACGTGCATGTTCAGCCGCCGCTCCCCGGCCTCCGTGGGCTCCGCGCGGCCGAAGCCTCGATAGAACTCGGACTCGGCGCCGCGGCCGTAGCTGCTGTAGTACCTCGGCGCCTGCTCCTCCGCGACGGCGACCTGCATGCACGGCCGGGGCTCGCCCGCTCCTGCCGGCCCGTAGACCGTGAACCATCGGCCCTGGCGGAGCCCGGACCATCTGCGGTCCACAGCAAAGGGCAGCTCCGGAGCGCCGGCGGGTGGAAGCTCAAGCTGCACGTGCTCATCGCGCGCAGGGCCTTCGCGCTCGCCCACCGGCCGCAGCGCGGCGTCGTCGGCAACTCCCACCAATGTTACCCCTGTTCCATCCGGCCAGGGCGCGCTGCAGGCCAGGTATGCGCCAGGCTCGATCTTTTGCCGCACGTACTGCTCTACGTACTGCTCTGCAATGGCCTCCGATCCGGTCGCCCGCAGCGACCCGTACAGCTCCACCGTGGCGTCGTCCGCGACCCGCACCGCCATCAGCGGCGCGAACTGCTGGTCGCCGACAGCGATCCCCGGAGGCTGGCCCTCCCAGGCGATAGGAACCACGGTCAGGTAGCCATGCTCCGGTGGCGTCACCCCCTCCGGCAGGTCGGCGATGGTCGGCGTCTGAGTGTGCTGCAGGTCGAGCTTCGCGCGGTCGCCGGTAGCCTGCCGCAGGGCCTTCGCCAGCGGCTCGAACTCCCGGCGCAGCTCGGCGGGCGCGGGCTCGAAGGTCCACTGGCGCAGCTCCAGCAGCACCGCCAGACCCATGGGCCGCATCTGTCCAGCCGCAAAACGCGGACCGCCGTAGGATTCGCCGAACGAGAACTGCGCACGGTCGCTCGTCTCAAGCTGAAGCTGCGCGAGGCGGATCGGCACTGGCGAGGTGGCGGCGGCCTGGTCGTCCGCGCCGCTCTGGGTCTGCACCTTGGTCGCCGTCCACTGCGACGTGTGGGCCTTCTCGCCCTCAGGGCCCGGGCGGACCTCGGTGACCTTCCCATGCCCCAGCCCATCAGGCGTCAGCGTGCCCTCGATCTCAAGGGCCGCATCCGGTCCGGAGCTGAGGTTGCCGGAGGCGTCCACATGCACTACGGTGGGGGTCACAGAGAAACCGAGCGCACCGAGCCCATCCGGCTGCACGATGAGCATCACCTCCTCGCGGGGCACATCGACGATCCACTTCCCCACCGCCCACTCCGGCGGCGGGCCCTCGGCCTCGCCGGTCAGCCCCGC
>JAYENL010000290.1:0-4281 GCA_034722055.1 Armatimonadota bacterium | reverse complement strand
ACCCTCCGCGTCGGGGCTCTTCCGCAGCGCTCCCATCAGGTGCGGCAGCGCATCCCGGCCGGCGTTGTGGAGAGCCGCGATAGCCTCCTCGGCTATGCGACCGCCCCGCCCCACCTGTTCGATCAGGAAGCCATAGGCTTCGGGCGTGCCCAGGGACACGATTTCGTCCGCCACACGCTCCCGAATGTGGGGCAGTCCCACCCGCCTATACGCCCGACTGAGTACCCTGAGGCGACCTCTCAACTGCTCATCATCAGGCATCCTGCAGAGCTCCCTCCCGTCTCCTGCGCGCGGAGAGCGGCAACAAACCGGCCCAACGGCAACGTCACACCCGCCACCCCCTCCGCTTCCACCGAACACCTGTTCCTCATACTACCACACGCCGGCGTGCTGCGCAACTTCCTTGTTGGTCACCGCCTTACGCATCCGTGAGGCCGCGACACGGTCGACCCTAAGTTCTCCACTGAGACAGGTACTACTTGGCTTCTCGATTCGTCTGTCTGCCACGCGATAATGGGGAAGGTCTATTCAATGTGCATGTGGAAGACTACTTCAGACGCCAGTATTCTCCCGACATGCTGCCGTGGACCGGTCAGGGGAACCGAGCATACGCTGTGGTGGCTTTCTGCCTCCCACAACCGATTGCATGGTCGAGGCGCGGGGGATGCACTTGCCGCGCAGACCCACTCCCACCGACACCCAGGGAACCGCTCGCCACCATCCACGACTCCACCTGACGATGCGTTCAACACAGGATCGATCAATGCTTCCCTGTCCTTCGGGCACGGCAGGGCCATTGGCCTTGTGGAAAAGCGCCTCCGCGTCGACGAGCATCAGAATGCTGCACTCCCCGGTGGGAGTGAGACTGGTAGAGGGGGTCGCGAGATGATCAGGTTCCTGCACACAGCCGATCTCCAGCTCGGCATGAGGGCCAGAGACGCCAGCGAGCGTGGGGAGCGACTGCGGGAGGCCCGATTCACATCACTGGAGAGGATCGTCCGCCTCGCGCAGGGGGAACAGGTCGACTTCATCCTCGTCGCCGGCGACATGTTCGAGCACAACCAAGTGGGTACCCGCACGGTCTCGCGGGCCGTCCAAGTCCTGCAGGCCGCCGCGCCCATCCCCGTCTTTGTCCTGCCCGGCAACCATGACTGGTACGACGCCAGCTCGGTCTACCAGCGCCGGGAGTTCGCCGACGCAGAGGCGGACAACATCACGCTTCTGGTCGAGGCGAAGCCGGTCGATGTGCTCGAGGGTTGCAGGCTCTACCCATGTCCCGTCACGGAGCGGTGGAGCTACGTCGATCCGACGTCGTGGATCCCGCAGCGGGAGGATGACACGCGGATACGCATCGGCGTCGCCCACGGCACACTGCCCATCCCCGGCGAGGAGCGGATCCTGCCGATCGAGCCGGACACCGCTCAGCGCAAGGGCCTCGACTACCTGGCGCTGGGGCACACGCACGGCCTGCGGCGCTACGAGAGCGATCGTGTAGCATACCCCGGCACGCCGGAGCAGACCGGGTTCGGCGAGGAGGCTGCGGGGCAGGTGCTGCTGGTGGGCATCGAGCGCGGCCGGCCTCCTGAGATCGAACCGCGCCGGACCGGCACCCTCACGTGGCTGGCGTTGGAGCGAGAGCTCGACGAGCCGGCCGATGAGGCGCTGAGAGCGCTACGCGAGGAGATCCAGGCTCTGGAGGACGGTCCACGGACGCTGCTGCGGCTGAGGCTGAGCGGCACCGTGGGGGCCGACAGCCTGCCGTTGCTGTCGGAGTTCGAGGCGTGGCTGGATGCGCGCTGCGAGAATGAACAGCTCCTGCATGCCGAGTTTGAGAGCGATCTCCGTACCAGCGAGGAGCTTGCCGGCGCATTGCGGCAGGTGGCCGAGCGGGACGAGGTCATCGCCGGAGCGGTGGCCGATCTGCGCTCGCTGGCGGCTCCCGAGGAGGCGGCTCCCGAGGGCGCCACGGGCGTTGCGCCGCGGGATCGCCAGGAGCTGATGGAGGCGTGGCTGGCGACCGATCCGCCGGAGGACGAGGACCTGTCGTCGGCCGATGTCGCACGCGAGGCGCTTGCGATCCTGGCGGAGATTGCGGGGGAGGTTGAGTGAGATGATTCTGCGCGAGATCAGCGTGAAGGGCGTTAAGTGCTTCCGGGACGAGGTCACGATCGGTCGCTTTGGCGACGGCCTCAACATGCTCTTCGGCCCCAACGAGACGGGCAAGTCCACGCTCATCGAGGCCACGGCGCGGGCGCTGTTCGACGGGTACACGATCACGGGCGACGCCATCGAGGATCTCAGGCCGTGGGAGACCACGCTCGCACCGGAGATCGCGCTTGAGTTCGAGGCGCGCGGCGAGCTGTGGCGCCTCGAGAAGCGACTGCTCAGCGGCCCCGAGTGCATACTCAGCCGCATGGAGACCTCGAGATGGTCCCGTCTGCACGAGCGCGATGCCGCCGATGAGTTCGTGCGCGAGCTGATGCACGGAGACGCGCCCGGCCGGGGGCCCAGCGACCTCCGCCACTGGGGCCTGGCACGGACCCTCTGGTGCCTGAATGACCCGTGTATGCTCGGCAAGGCAGAGGCAGCCTGCGTGGTTCCCACCGCCGTCGCCGGGCAGATCAGGAATGTGCTGGGCGAGGGCACCGTGGCCACAGCCCTGGAGGCGGTAAGCGAACGGCTTGAGGACCGCTATGATGAGTACTTCACTCCAACGACCGCACGCCCGCGGGCCGGCTCCCCGATCGAGGCTCTGCGCGAGGAGATCGAGCAACTCGAGGAGCAGCGGGCCGAGGCAGAACAGGAGCTGCAGCAGGTGGAGGCGGCCGCAGAGAGGCTGGAGGCTCTGAGGGCCAAGGCCGAGGGCCTTGACGAGGAGCGCGAGCGCCTCCAGACCAAGATCGCGGAATACCGTGACGAGGCCGAACAGGTCGCCGCCGTGCAACAGGAAATCGAGGGCATTGAGAAGGACCTTCAGCGTGCCGTGGTCGATCGCAAGGAGATGCGCGCGGACCTCGAACGCCTCGGTGAAGCGCGAGACACCGCCGAGGAGGCGCGGGAGGAGCTGACCGAGGTCACCCGCAGCCTCGCGGACGTACAGGCCGAGCTCAAAACAGCACAGCAGCTTGTGGATGAGGCCCAGGAGGAGCATCGTGAGACCCAGGCGGAGCGTAAGCGGGTCGCTTTGCGACTTGAAGCGGCGCACAAGACGGAGCAGGCGCTGTCGCTGCTGGAGGAGCGCCAGTCGCTGGCAGAGCTGCTGGCGAACATTGGGGAACTCGCCGAGCAGCGTGATGCGCTCGAGCAGCGCCTGCAGGAGATGCCGTGCCCCGATGACGATGAGATCGAGCGCGCGGACTCGCTCCAGCGGCAGATCGAGCGGCTGCAGGCGCAGCTTGAGACCGCGGGCTTGACCGTCACGGTCGAGGCCCGGCGGGAGCAGGAGGTCGCCCTCAGCGGCGGCGAAGAGGAGCTGCGCGAGACCGTCGCCGAGGGCGACGAGGTCTCATACACGGCCGGCTCAACAGTGAGGATCGACCTGCCGGACGTCGCGCTCATCTCCGTGCGCTCCGGGGCCAGCGAGCCGGCGGAGCTGCAGGCGGAGTTGGAGGAGGCGCGCGAGGAGCAGCGCGCGCTGCTGGCGCCGTACCGCGCAGACGACTCCGCGGCACTGCGCGACCTGCAGCACGAGCACGAGCGGCTGACCGAGGACCTCAATCGGCATGACGAGCGTATCCAACAGGCGGCTGATCCCTGGGAAGGCCCGGACGAGATCGAACAGCGACAGACCGAGATTCGCATGGAATTGACGCGGCTGCTCAACGAGCTGGAGCTCACCGAGGACGAGCTTGCCGGGGTGGATCGACCGGACGTCGTCAGCCTCGAAGACACGTTGCGGTCCGTGCAGGCGAACGAGGACGCGATCCAGGACAGACTCGATGGCCGGCGCAAGCGTGCTGAGGAGCTGGCTGATAAGCGGGAGAAGCTGCGCGACGAGCGCGCCGGGCTTGAGGCCGCCATTGGCGAGCATCAGGCGACGGTCACCGGTGTGCTCGAGCGCTATGACTGCGACGATGAGGACGCGCTGCGCTCGGACCTCGACGTGGCGGAGCGCGAGGTCGATGCGCTTGAGACGAAGCTCGCCGAGGAGCGGGAGAAGCTGCCGTCGGAGGAGATGGACCCGCAGCGGCTGCTGGAGACCGCGGAGCAGGCGCTCGAGGAGGTGAGCGAGCGCGAAATCGAGCTGGCGGGGCAGCGCGGCGACAGCCAGGGCATCATCGA
>JAYENL010000289.1:0-20289 GCA_034722055.1 Armatimonadota bacterium | reverse complement strand
GATGAGGCCGCGCTGACCGGCGAGTCCGTGCCGGTTGACAAGACCACCGACGCAGTGGCCGATGATGCTCCCCTGGCGGAGCGCTCCTGCATGCTCTACAAGGGCACCGCCGTGACCCGCGGCTCAGGCGAGGCCGTCGTGGTGGCGACGGGCATGAATACGGAGCTGGGGCTGATCTCCTCTCTCGCCGAGTCCGCCGAGGAGGTGGTCACCCCGCTGGAGAAGCGCCTCGATCAGCTCGGCCGGCGGCTCATCGTGGTGACGCTGGCCATCGCGGCCCTCGTCATTATCTCCGGGGTGCTGGCCGATCGCGACGTGGTGTTGATGGTGGAGACGGGCATCGCCCTGGCGGTGGCGACCATCCCCGAGGGCCTGCCCATCGTGGCCACCACGGCCCTGGCCCGCGGGATGCTGCGCATGGCCCGCCGCAACGCGCTGATCAACCGTCTCTCGGCGGTGGAGACCCTCGGTGCCACCAGCGTCATCGCGGTGGACAAGACCGGCACGCTCACCGAGAACCGCATGACGGTGCGCATCATCGATCTCGCCGCCGAGAGCGTGGAGGTCACTGGCGGAGCGCTGACCGACGACGACGGGCTGCGCATGGATGGACAGCCCGTGGCGCCCGGTGATCTCCCGGCCCTCGAGGAGGCGCTGCGCGTGGGCGTTTTGTGCAACAACGCCTCACTGGAGCGGGAGGACGGCCACTTCACCGCCAGCGGCGATCCCCTGGAGGTGGCGCTGCTGGTGGCCGGCGCCAAGGCCGGAATGACGCGCGAGGACCTGCGGCGAAGGATGCCGGAGGTGCGCGAGGTGGCCTTCGACACCGAGACCAACATGATGGCCACCGTCCACGAGATGGATGGCGGCTACTGCGCGGCCGTGAAGGGGGCTCCGGAAGCCGTCCTGCGCGCCTCCACGACTATCCTCACCTCCGACGGCGCGCAGGACCTCGACGAGGATCAGCGCCGGCGATGGCTCCAGCACAACGATGACCTGGCGAAGCAGGGCCTGCGGGTGCTCGGCCTGGCCCGGCGGGAGATGGACGACCCGGAGGCGGATGTCTACGAGGAGACCACCTTCCTGGGGCTGGTGGGGATGATCGACCCGCCCCGGCCGGAGGTCAGAGGCACCATCCGCCAGTGCCAGAGCGCCGGCATCCGCTTCATTATGATGACCGGCGACCAGCCGCTGACGGCGCTCGCCGTCGCCCGCGAGGTGGGGCTCGTTGGTGAGGAGGAGGACGAGGAGCGCCTCATCGAGGGCGGGGAGCTGGGCGACCCCGACGAGCTGCCCGAAGAGCAACAGCAGCGGGCCCGCGAGGCGCAGATCCTGGCCCGCGTCAGTCCCGAGCAGAAGCTGGACCTCATCGCCCTGCACCAGCAGGTGGGGCACATCGTGGCCATGACCGGAGACGGCGTCAATGATGCCCCGGCGCTGAAGAAGGCCGACATCGGCATCGCCATGGGCGAGCGCGGCACGCAGGTGGCCCGCGAGGCCGCCGACATGGTGCTGCGCGACGACCGCCTGGAGACCATCGTGGCGGCGGTGGAGCAGGGCCGCGTCATCTTCGGCAACATCCGCGATTTCGTGCTCTACCTGCTCTCGTGCAACATCAGCGAGGTGCTGGTGGTGGGCCTGGCCTCGGTGGCGAACTGGCCGCTGCCCATCCTGCCCCTGCAGATCCTGTTCCTGAACCTGGTGACTGACGTCTTCCCGGCCCTGGCGCTGGGTGCCGGCGAGGGGCCCGCCGGGATCATGGAGCGCCCGCCACGGGACGCCGACGAGCCGGTCATGGCGAGGCGGCACTGGATCGATCTGGGCGCCTTCGGAGCGATGATCACCGTGTCGGTGCTGGGCTCGCTGTGGATCGCCCTGCGGTGTCTCGGCCTCGGCGAGCAGCAGGCCATCACTGTCTCCTTCCTGACCCTCGCGGCCGCGCAGCTCTGGCACGTCTTCAACATGCGCGACCACCGCGCCGGCCTGCTGCTCAACAACATCACCACCAATCCGTGGGTCTGAGGGGCGCTGGCGCTGTGCGTGGGTCTGCTGGCGGCGGCCGTGAAGATGCCCGGCCTGACCGAGGTCCTGGACACCGCCTGGCCGGGAACGCCCGGCATCCTGGTGGCGCTGGTCATGAGCCTGCTACCCCTCCTCGCCGGGCAGATCTACATAGGCATCACCAACCTCACCCGCGAACAAGAACAGTAGCAGACAACGCCACCTCATCGCATGTGGTGGACAGACGCGCTTCAAAGGGAGCGATGAGATGCTTACAGACCAGATGCTGCAGCAGCTTGCCGAGCAGCATGACCAGCCCTGTGTGACCATCTACTCCCCGACCCACGATTCGGGTGCGGAGGCCGAGGGTGACCCCATCTGGCTCAAGACCGGCATTCAGGAGGCCGAGGCCACGCTCAAGGAGTGGGACGTGGCCCCGGAGCAGATCGAACGTATCCTTGAGCCGGCCCGCGGTTTCCAGGCCGATCTGGGCCCCAACGATTACGGAGCCGGAGCCCTGGCGGCCTTCCTGGCCGACGGCTTCAGCGAGATCCTGCACACCCCCGTGCAGGTCGATCAGCAGGTGCGCGTGAGCGACCGCTTCCACGCCAAGCCCCTGCTGCCGGTGCTCGCCGAGAACGCCGAGTTCTACGTGCTGGGCATCAGCCAGAAGGACGTGCGCCTGCTGCAGTGCACTCGCTTCGTTCAAGCCGAGGAGCCCCTCTCGCGCCAGCAGGTCCCCCAGCACATCGCGGAGGTCGTGCCGGATATCCAGCCCAGGGAGAGCCTCCAGCAGCGCACCGCGCGGCCGAGGATCCAGGAGCCGGGGGGTGGGCACGAGGCCGCCTTCCACGGCCACGGCAGGGAGACCACGGTGTCCTACCAGGAGCTCTTCCAGTACTTCCGCGAGGTCAGCAAGGGGATCATCAAGTACATGGACGGCCGCTCGCCGTTGATCTTCGCGGGGGTCGGGGATCTCTTCCCCATCTACCGGGACGCCAACACCTACGAGCACCTGCTCGACCAGCCCATCAGGGGCAATCCCGAGCACCTGTGGCCCGAGGAGCTGCGGGAGAGGGCCTGGAAACTGCTGGCGCCACACCTTCGGGGGCGCATCGCGCAGGTCCGGGAGGCTTTCGAGGAGGCGTTGGCCTACAACAGAGCCACCAACGATATGAAGGGCGTAGCCCTGACGGCACACGACGGGCGCGTTGCGACCTTCATCGGCGCCGTGGATCGCCAGTACTGGGGCCGGGTGCCGGAGATGGGCGAGGACGTGCAGATGCGCGCCGAGCCGGAGCCGTGGGACTATGACCTCATCGACTACGCGACTGTGCAGACGATACTCAACGGCGGCACCGCCTACACGGTGCCGGACGAGCAGGTCCCGGGCGGCGGCCACGGCGCGGCGGTGATCTTGCGCTACTGAGGCAACGGCCGGGCTGGGACGCGCTCAAGCAACAGCGGGCCGGACAGTGGTCCGGCCCCTCCATACGGCTCGACACAGAACTGCCTTCGGCGGCACGGACGCTGGAGATCTCCGGTCTCGGCCCGCGCGCCGTCAGCCCCGGCCCGCTCAGTCCTCCAGTGCGGCCTCCAGGACGTCCTGGATAGTGTCGGCGTAGATGAAGGTGAGGCCCTCGGTGTGCTCCTTGGAGATCTCCTCCACCTGTGCCCGGCTACGCTCCGGCAGGATCACGGTGTCGAGGCCGCTGGACTTGGCGGCCACGACCTTCTCCTTGACGCCGCCGATGGGCAGGACCTTGCCGCGCAGCGTAATCTCCCCGGTCATGCCCACGTTGGGCCTGACTACCCGGCCGGTCAGCAGCGAGGCGATGGCGGTCACCATGGCCACCCCCGCCGAGGGCCCGTCCTTGGGCACCGCGCCGGCGGGCACGTGCAGGTGGATGTCGGTGCTCTCGTAGAAGTCCGGATCGATGCCCAGCTCCTCGGCGTGCGTGCGCACCCAGCTCAGCGCCGCCTCACCGGACTCCTTCATGACGTCCCCGAGCTGCCCGGTGAGCGTGAGGTTGTTGTTGCCCGGCATCGCGGTGGCCTCGACGAAGAGGATGTCTCCGCCGCTCTGTGTCCATGCCAGCCCGCAGACCACGCCCGGCTGACCGGTGCGCTCGGCCACCTCCGAGTAGTGCAGGCGCGGGCCCAGCAGGTCCTTGAGATTGCGGACGGAGACCCGCGGCGGACTCTCCTCGCCCTCCGTGACCCGCCGGGCGATCTTCCGGGCCAGCGCGCCGATCTGACGCTCCAGATTCCGCACCCCGGCCTCCCGCGTATAGCCCTCGATGACCGCCTCCAGCGCCGCGTCTGAGATGCGGAACTGCTCGGTGGTCAGCCCGTGCTCCTCCCGCTGGCGGGGCACCAGGTACCGCTTGGCGATGTGCAGCTTCTCCTTCTGCGTGTATCCCGGCAGCCGGATGACCTCCATGCGGTCGAGCAGAGCGGGCGGAATGGTCTCCAGCACGTTGGCGGTGGTGATGAAGATAACGTGGGAGAGGTCGTAAGGCACCTCCAGGTAGTGATCGCTGAAGGAGACGTTCTGCTCCGGATCCAGCACCTCCAGCAGCGCCGACGAGGGGTCCCCGCGGAAGTCGCGCCCCAGCTTGTCGATCTCATCGAGCATGAAGACCGGATTGTTCACTTCCAGCCGGCGCAGGCCCTGGATGATGCGCCCGGGCAGGGCACCCACGTAGGTGCGCCGGTGGCCGCGGATCTCGGCCTCGTCACGCACCCCGCCCAGCGAGATGCGGTGGAACTTGCGGCCCGTGGCGCGGGCGATCGACTGCCCCAGCGAGGTCTTGCCCACCCCCGGCGGGCCCACGAAGCACAGGATGGGGCCCTTGATCTCCGGCCGAAGCTTGCGCACCGCCAGATACTCGATGATCCGCTCCTTCACGTCCTCCAGATCGTAGTGGTCCTCATCGAGGACCTCCTGGGCCTCCTCAATGTCCAGCTTCGTCTCCGAGCCCTCCACCCACGGCACCTCCGTGAGCCACTCCACGTAGGTGCGGGCGACATTGTACTCCGCGGCCGCCGGGTTCATGTTCTCGAGCCGCTCCAGCTCCCGCTCGGCGGCCTGCCGCGCCTCCTCAGTCATCTTGGCCTCTTCGACCTTCTCGCGCAGCTCCGCGAGGTCCGGACGCTCCTCCTCACCCTCGCCCAGCTCCTCCCGGATGGCCTTGAGCTGCTGGCGGAGGAAGTACTCGCGCTGGGCCTCGCTGAGCTCATCGCGAGCGTCCTGCTGCATCCGCTGGGTCAGCTCGTACTGCTCGATCTCGCGGGTCGCCAGGGTCATGACCAGACGCAGGCGCTGGTCGATGTCGATGGTCTCCAGCACCCTCTGGCGCTCGGCCATCTCGAGGTTGAGCAGCGACGCCACCATGTCGGCGACCGATCCGGGATGCTCCAGGTTCAGAGCCTGGATGTAGACCTCCTCGGGAAGGTGTGGGGCCATCTCCACCAGCCGGCGGAGCAGATCCAGGAGTGCCTGACTGCGTGTGCGGACCTCGTCGGGGACCTCCTCGGGCTCCTCTATCTCCTCCACGCGCGCCCGGAGGAAGGGCTGCTCCTGGGTCCACTCCACAAGTCGCGCGCGGGAGAGCCCGCGCACCAGCAGCCGGCGATCGCCGCTGGGAAGCTGGATCATCTTCTGGATGATGGCGACCAGTCCGACGTCATAGAGACCGTCGGGGCCGGGCCGATCGGCGTCCGGGTCCCGCTGGGCCACGAGGCCGAGTATGCGGTTACCGCTCAGCGCCTCGTCTATAAGCTCGACATCGAGGGGATTGGTGACTGTCAACGGGGCAAGCATGCCAGGGTAGATGACGCCGCTCAGCAGCCGCACCACCGGCAGCTCGCCGGGAATCGACGGGCCGCCAACGACCTCCTCATCCATCACCCGTTGATCTTGTGCCATCTGCTACAGCTCACTTCCAGGTATCATCAGTCGGTGTGCCGGGGCTACTCAATGGGCACGCTACGGGGCTTGCCGCCCGTCTCGGAGCGGAAGGGCAGTCGCACCACGAGGAAGCCGCTCTCGTAGGAGGCCGCGGCCTCCTCCACGCTCACCGGGCGGGCGAGCTGCACGACACGCATGAACTCGCCGCACTCGATCTCCACGTTGAAGTAGCGCTTGGGCTCCTCCCGCGCGGGGTCCTCGCGCACCCCCGTGATGGTCAGCCGGCCGGCGCTCTCATCGACTGAGATGCCGATCTCCTCGGCGCTCATCCCGGCGATCTCCATGCGCACGACCATGGCGTCACCGGTCTCGTAGATGTCAGTGGGCGGCTGAAAGCCCTGCTCCGACGGCCTGGATCGCACGACGCCTCGCCCGGGGCCATCGATCGTTGTCACGAAGTTCACAAGAAGTCTGCGACCGGGCCAGCTCATGTCGCCTGCCCAACCTTCCGTCACACCTCGTAGTGTACCACCCGTCACATCGGGTCTGTTCTTGTGGGGAACGTGCAGGCAAAAACAGCGGCGCCACAGGGACCGCGGCGCCGCTGATCGCTCTCGCCCCTGTACTATTCGACGGTTACGGTCTTCGCCAGGTTTCGTGGCTGATCGATGTGGCAGCCCAGCATGTCGGCGATATGGTAGGCCAGAATCTGCAGCGGGATGGCCACGGTGATCGGCGAGAGAAGCTCCGGGCACTCCGGCACCCACAGCACGTCGTCCGCCTGGCGGGGGATCTCGGGGTCGCCGTCGAAGGCCACGCCGATGACAGGCCCCGAGCGGGCCTTGATCTCCTGGATGTTGCCGATCATCTTGTCGTAGACATCGCCCTTGACGGCGATCGCCACGGTGAACAGGTCCGGCTCCACCAGCGCGATGGGCCCGTGCTTCATCTCGCCGGCGGAGTAGCCCTCGGCGTGGATATAGGAGATCTCCTTGAGCTTCAGCGCTCCCTCCAGCGCCGACGGCAGGTTCACGCCCCGGGCCAGGTACAGAGAGTTGGGGGACTGGTAGTACTTCGCCGCCACCTGCTTGACGTCGTCCTCACGCTCGATCAGCTTCTGGGCCTGCTCCGGGAGACGCAGCATGGCCCGACGCAGCCCGATGAGCTCGTGTTCGCTGGCCGCCCCGCGCACGTCCGCGAAGTGGGCCGCGATGAGGGCGATGGTCAGCATCTGCAGCGTGTAGGCCTTGGTTGAGGCCACGCCGATCTCGGGGCCGGCCTGGATGTAGACCACGCCGTCGGACTCCCGCGCGATGGAGCTGTCCACGACGTTGACCACGGAGACGACCTTGGCGCCCTTCTCCCTCAGCTCGCGCAGGGCCACCAGGGTGTCGGCGGTCTCGCCGGACTGGCTGACGATAATGGCCAGCGTGCCGTCGAGCACCACCGGGTCCCGGGCCCGCAGCTCGGCGGCCAGGTCGGCCTCAGACGGGATGCGGGCCAGCTTCTCCATCAAAAAGCGGCCCACCAGGCCGGCATGATAGGCGGTGCCGCAGGCGGTGAAGACGACCTTCCGCAGGCTCTGGATCTCCTGATCGGTCATGTTCAGGCCCTCGAGGCTGATGGGCTTCTCGGGGTCGGTCAGCCGCCCCAGGAGGCACTCCCGCATGGCCCGGGGCTGCTCGTGGATCTCCTTGTGCATGAAGTGCTTGTGGGCGCCCTTCTGCGCCGCGTCGGCGGGCCAGGGGATGGTGTAGGCCTCGCGCTCGACGGGATTGCCCTCCAGGTCGGTCAGCTCGATCTTGTCGCGGGTGATGACGGCCATCTCATCATCGTCGATGACGTAGACCTGATCCGTCCACTCCCGGACGGCGCCCATGTCGGAGGCGATGAAGTTCTCGTCCTCACCGATGCCCACCACCAGCGGCGAGAAGCGCCGGGCGGCGACCATCTCGTCGGGCCTGTCGGCCGAGATGATGCCGACGGCGAAGGCCCCCTCCAGGTCCTCGGCGGCGCGTCGGAAGGCCGCGGCAAGATCGCCCTCATAGTACCTGTCCACCAGGTGCACAATGACCTCGGTGTCGGTCTCGGAGGCGAACTCGTAGCCCTCCTCCTGAAGCTGGTCGCGCAGCTCGGCGTAGTTCTCGATAATGCCGTTGTGCACCAGCGCGATCCGCCCATCCATGGAGGTGTGCGGGTGGGAGTTGGTTTTCGATGGCTTCCCGTGGGTGGCCCAGCGCGTGTGGCCGATCCCCACCGTCCCGTCAAGCGGCGTCTCCTCCAGCGCCTCGCTGAGAGCCGCGAGCTTCCCCACCACCTTGACCACCTCAAGCTCACCGTCCTCGACGATCGCCATCCCTGCGGAGTCGTAGCCGCGGTACTCCAGTCTCTTCAGTCCCGCCAGGCACACCTCAGTGGCCTGGCGCTTCCCGATATACCCGACGATACCGCACATTACTGCTCTTCCTTTCGGGAAATCCGACGAGGTTTATCTGCCGGCGCCCTCTGACCCCGGCGTCACGGTGCTATCGTCCTGTCCGCCGCCCGGCCGATTCTGTACATCCCCACCCTCACTCCCACCGGCCCCGGCGTTATCCTGATCGCCCCCCTCACGCTCTTGTTGATTCCCCGACTCGGGGGCGTTGTCCTCCTCACTGGCTCCCTCGCTCGATCCCGACTCGCCCCCCGGCTCCGGCTGGCCGGGTGCCGGCGCCTCGCCGCCCACGCGTCCGGTCGTGACCGTCACCTCCACCGCTGCCGGCCCTGCCACCGACAGCCCCGACGGGACGTTCAGCGACACGGGGTAGCTCTTGGTGCCCCGGAGCCCGGAGATGTCCACCGGTAGCGTAGAGATGGAGTCAATGTTGCCCATCTCCTCATCGCTGGTGACGGTGACTACCAGAGGGTCGGTAGTCACCGCCGCAACGCGGTAGCCGGACGGGGGACTGCCAAGTCGGGGCCGCACCGGCAGGTGCTTGACATGCACCGGGCGCACCTTCACCGCCACGGTGACGCTCGACGGCTCCGTCGTCACCCCCTGCACCGGCCAGTTGCGGTTGTTGCGGGGCTCGGCGTCCGCGGTGAAGGGGACGGACTCAGTGAGCCCGGAGGTGTCCACAACCGCCACCGCCCGGGTCACCTCCCGTACGCGACTGGCCGGGCCACGCACAGTGACCTCCGTTTCCGCCGGCACGACCTCGTCCACTACGAACCCCTGAGCTGGCTTGCCCCGCACTTCGGTGTCCAGAGGCCGCGGCCTCTCGATCACCTTGTCGAGCTCCACGTTGGCGGTGGCAGTATATGGGGGAACCACGGTCAAACCGGCCGGCACGCCCTCGGGCCGCAACGCGACCCGGTTGCTGCCCACCTTGGCACCGCTGAGGTCGGCCACAAGCCTGATGCGCTCCGTGGGTGTGGCCTTCAGCGCGCTCTCCCGCCCGCGCAGCCTGATCTCGGCCTGCTCCGGGGAGACCCTGATCGCCTCCAGGCCCTGCGGCACGTTGCTGACCATCACGGGCACGCTCAGCCGGCCCGTCGTCTGCGGATCGGCCTTTCCGAGCACGTAGAACCACAGGATGATGGCGGTCACCAGTGACAGGAGCTTCAGCGGCCAGTTGTCGAGCAGGCTTGCCATCATGCACTCGTCGGCCTCATGTGGCGCGGGCGGCGTCCGCCGGTGCCGCTACCTCCGCCAGAACAGCAGCTTGGATCGCTCGTCGGGGGACTCGAAGAGCCTGTTGAGCCGCTCCGCCAGCTCCGTGCGCTCCAGGTCCGGGCTCAGGTTCCCGTCCACCGCCAGGGATACGGCCCCCGTCTCCTCGGAGACCACCACCACGGCGGCGTCGGTCCGCTCCGAGAGCCCCAGGGCCGCCCGATGGCGCATGCCGGTCGCCACCGACAGGCCGGGCCGCTCGGAGTGGGGGAGCACGCAGCCGGCGGCCACGATCAGGTCATCACGAATCACGGCCGCCCCGTCGTGCAGCGGCGTGTTGGGCCAGAACACCGTCACCAGGGCGTCCACCGACACGCGGGCGTTGAGGGTCTTCCCTGTCCTGGTAATGTCCATCAGCCCGCTGTCGCGCTGCAGCACCATCAGCGCGCCGATGTGCCGATCCGACATCTCCTCGGCAGCGTCCACGATGTCGTTGATCACGCGCTGGGCGGTGGCAGACTCCGTGCGGCTGAGGTTGAAGCCCAGAACCCCCGCTCGTCCCAGTCGGTCCAGGGCCATCCGCAGCTCCGGCTGGAAGATCACCACCAGCGCCAGGACGCCGGGAAGCAGCAGTTGGGCGAGAATCCAGTTGAGAGTGGGCAGCAGCTCGAACAGCGACAGCAGGAACAGCAGCACCACCACAACCATCATCCCACGGATCACGGAGCCGCCGCGGGTCCCCTGCAGCAGCAGCAGGCCCCTGTAGACGATGTAGGCGACCACCAGGATATCCAACACGTCGAGGAAATCGATGCTGAGGAAGGTGGTCGCTGCCTGTTGCGCGAGTCCCGCGCCCATCGGAAGATAGCCCTACGCGTACATTGTGGTGCGTTTTCGAGGCCTTCTGGGGCGCTGACAACTATAGCATAGCGACCATGCAGCGTCAACACGGGGCCACGGCGGCGGCCAGGCTTGTCGCAGCCGGAGGAAAGGGGTATGATGTCACGTGTCTGATGCGGTGCGCGCACCCACGATACATACGGAGTCACGGCCATGGACCGCTCCGAGACCCTGTGCTGCTGCATCTTCGCCGAGCCGGGGCCGAAGAACACGCAGGCCACGCTGGAGCTGGCCGTTGAGCGGGCCGGCGCTCTCGGCATCGACCAGCTCGTCGTGGCCAGCAGCACTGGCAGGACGGCGCTGGAGGCCGCCAAGCTGTTCTCCGGCGAGGTCATCGGCGTGACCCTGGGGGCCGGTCACTGGCAGCGGTACTGTCCGCCGGACCCTGAGCTGTGCCAGGAGGCGGAGCGCCAGGGAGCGCGCATGCTCACCTGCCCCCACGCGCTGCTCGGCGGTGTGGACGCCGCAGTCAGCGCCGCCGGCGGCCTGGCGGCGGCCGAGATCATCGCGCGCACCTACTACACCATCAGCCAGGGCGCCAAGGTGGCGGTGGAGTGCACTCTGATGGCCGCGGACGCCGGCATGCTGAACATGGACCGGGAGACCATCGGCATCGGTGGCACCAACGGGGGCGCCGACACCGCACTGGTCATCTCCCCCGCCTTCACCAACACCTTCTTCGACCTGCGAATCCGAGAGGTCCTGGCCAAGCCCCGGTAGCGGGGCCGAGGCCGGCCCTCGCGCTGGAAGACGTGAGAGACGCCGTGCTCGAGAGCATTCTTATCTACGATGCGCCCGATGCGATCGGCCTCAACATCGGAGTGGTGGCGCAATACCTGTCCGATCTGCTTCCGTCAGTGGGGGTGGAGGCGCGCACTGACTTCTTCACGTATCATCTGGGCCAGTTCGACCTGCCACAGGTGGAGGTGCTCACCGAGGAGGTCGCGGCGCGGCTGAGGGAGCGGGAGGTCCACAACCTTGTCGGTCCCGCTCGGCGCGATGACCTGCCGCCCGAGAGGCCGGAGGACCGCGAGCTGGGGACGGTCTATCGTGCGGAGCCGCTGCAGGAGGTGATGCGCACGCTCCTGCCGCAGGATCAGCGCGGCGGCGAGCATCTGCACATCGTCCACATCGCGCAGTGCATCGGCCACTGGGCGGCGGGGGCCAGCCGATTCCGCCTGCAGATCATTCAGCACGGGCAGCCGTCGATCATCTCCACCACCGGCTTCGTGGAGGTGCCGGCGCTGCCGCGAGAGTACGCCTTCCGCCGGGCTTACCTGCTGGGGTTCGGCATGGAGGAGGCGGCTGCGGAGCTCGACGAGCGCTTCGCCCATCGGGCGCTGGCGCACGGTGACGAGCGCATCACGCAGGTGGCAACCGGCTTTGCGCTTCAGGCGCTGTTCAAGCGCCTCTTCGATGAGGAGGGCTGCGAGGACCCGACCTGCCCCCTGCATCCGGCGGCCACCCATGACGAGCTGGCCGCGGCGCACCTGGGCGAGGAGTCCGGCCTCTGCGAGCGCCACCTGAAGATGCTCATTGAGGCCCGGCGCGACAGCGAGTGAGAGGGAACAGTCAGCCCTACGGCTGCGTCTGTACGCGCGATGGGCCGGTGAGCTGTGACTTGCGACTTGTAGCTTACAGAGCGTCACTATGAATAGACCCAACAGGGTTCTTCAATTCTTCCGCATCGTCAACGCCCTCCTGGTGATGGTGACCTTCGGCGTGGCCGGCTTCCTGTACGGCGGCTTCCAGTCCGTGAAGGCGGCACTGCCCCAGGACGCCGACCTGACGCAGTATCACCCCCTGGGGACCACGGAGATATACTCCACCGAGCGCAACTGGGACGGGACCGTCGTGGGGCACACGCTGCTGGCACGCATCGCCAAGGAGGACCGCACGCCCGTTGAGCTGTCGCACATCCCGATGCACCTGCGGCAGGCGACTGTAGCCATCGAGGATGAGCGCTTCTTCCAGCACCGCGGCATCGACCCCAAGGGCATCGTGCGGGCGGCCGTCGAGAACTTCCAGAGCGGGCGCATCAGACAGGGCGGCAGCACTATCACCCAGCAGCTCGTCAAGAACGTGTGGCTCACCCAGGAGCGAACCATCGACCGCAAGCTCAAGGAGATCATGCTCGCCCTGCAGTTCGAGAGCAAGTTCTCCAAGGCCGAGATCCTGGAGATGTATCTCAACGAGGTCTACTACGGCCACGGTGCCTACGGCGTGCAGTCGGCGGCGAAGACGTACTTCGGCACGGACGTCTCCAAGCTGACGCTGGGCGAGGCAGCGCTGCTGGCGGCCCTGCCCCGGCGTCCCAGCTACTACTCCCCGCACGTGAGCCCCGAGCGGGCCAGACAGCGCCGCCGCCTTGTGCTGCAGAAGATGGCCGAGATGGGCTATATCACCTCCGAAGAGATGCTGGAGGCCGACAGGGAGCAGATCCAGAGCCGGCTGGCGCCGCTGGAGGAGCAGGGCGTGGCGGTGCTGCGGGCCCACCATTTCACCAACCTCGTGATCCGGACCCTCTGCGAGGACCCGCGCTACGGCGACGATGTCGTCTACAAGGGCGGCCTGCGGGTCTACACCACGCTGGATATGCGCCTGCAGGAGGTGGCGGAGAGGGAGCTGACCGAGCAGATCGAGAGCCTCCGCAAGCAGGGCAGGATCTATCCCGCTCCAGTGGGTCAGGGCGCGCTGGCCTGTGTCAACGTCCACACCGGCGATGTGCTGGCCATGGTCGGCGGCGTGGGCGAATGGGAGCAGGTGCAGTTCAACCGCGCCCATCCCGGCCCGCCGCAGTACGGGCGGCAGCCGGGCTCGTCCTTCAAGCCCTATCTGTTCGCCACAGCGTTCAGCTCGGGCTACAGCCCCCGCTCGGTCTTCAGCGGCGATCCCATCCGCATCGGCACCTGGACCCCGGTGAACTACTCGTCCAGCCAGGGCGGGAACTATACGCTCAAGCGCGCGCTGGGGCAGTCGGTGAACCTGGTTGCGGTGCGGCTGATCCGCGCGGTCGGGATCCGAAAGACCGTCCGGTACGCCGCTCGGATGCTCAACATCCCCCAGAGCCGGCTGGCCCCATATCCGTCCCTGGCGCTGGGCGTGTCCGAGATCTCGCCGCTGGAGCACGCGCTGGGCTATACGTGCTTTGCCTCCGGGGGCTGGCGACCCACCATGGGCCTCTACCACACCATCACGGACTACACCGGGGAGATCATCGAACAGCGCCGCCCGGAGCTGGTGCGGGTGCTGCCTAAGCCTGT
This sequence comes from Armatimonadota bacterium, assembly GCA_034722055.1. Taxonomy (GTDB): domain Bacteria; phylum Armatimonadota; class Zipacnadia; order Zipacnadales; family UBA5352; genus JAYENL01. The sequence goes on along the minus strand of JAYENL010000289.1, from coordinate 6,560 downwards.
CGCCATAAGCATGATCGAGTGCCTCCGCTACGTCGTCACCAACGGCACGGGCACCCGGGCCAGAATCCCCGGCATCGCCTGCGCCGGCAAGACCGGCACCACGCAGGACCATCACGACGCCTGGTGGGTGGGGTTCACACCGGACCTGTCCTGCGCCGTGTGGGTGGGCAACGACAACAACAAGCCCATGCGTCGCGCCTCCGGCAGCTTCTTCGCTGCCCCCGTCTGGCGGACGTTCATCAAGCAGGCCGTCGAGATCCTCGGCTGCGATGGGGAGTACCCGGAGGGGACCGGGGTCACCGCCTCCCGCGAGGATGAGGAAGAGGAGGAGGACGAAGAGGAGGAGGACCTGGAGGAGGCGCCGCAGGTGGCCACGCGCATTACCGTGTGCGCCGTCTCCGGCGGCCTCGCCACCCCTTACTGCCCTGATACCGTAGAGCGCACGCTCATGCCCGGTGAGAGCCCGCCGCCGCGCTGCACCATCCATCGGCCCCCGCGCAGCGCATCGCTCCAGCCCGCACGGCAGGAGGCGCCGCCAGGCCCTGAGCAGCCGGAGGAGGTGCGTCCGGAGCCGGAGCCAGCCAGCGAGCGCACCGTCACTGTGACCGTCTGCACCGAGTCAGGCCAGCTTGCGGGGCCCTACTGCCCGGACACCGTGGAGCGCACCTACCGGGCCGGCAGCGCCCCCACCAGCACCTGCAGCATGCACGGCCCGGCCCAACCGGCCTCCGAGCCCGAGCCTGAGCCCGGCCCGGAGCCTGCTGCCGGGCCCACTCCGGCTCCGACCGAGCCGGCCGGGACCGTCTCCGCCGGCGGCGAGCAGCCGGGCCTCTGATCCAACACCTCCAGAGGTGGACGAGAGAGCGTGACCGGATTCGACCTGCGCCTGAAGACGCTTGGCCTCATCATCAGCGCCCTCCTGGCTCTGCTGGCGGGGCGGCTGTGGATGCTGCAGCTCACCCAGTGGGTTGACTACACCGGGCAGGCGCTGGCGAACCGCACCTCGGTGGTCTCCACGCCGGCCCCCAGAGGCCTGATCTACGATCGTGAGGGTCGGGTACTGGCCGAGAACCGGCCCCAGTGGAGCATCACCATCACCCCCGCCGACCTGCCCGAGGAGCAGTCTGACCGCGACAAGATCATCAAGCGCCTGGCCAGCATCCTCCGGGAGCGCGACGTCTCCACCGCGGACGTCCGCCAGGCCATCGACACCATCTGCGAGGACGTGTCCGTGAAACCGACGCCTCTGGGCGACTTCGCGGTGGACGTGCCGCTGGAGGTTGTGGCGCAGGTGGAGGAACGGGCCCTGGAGCTGCCAGGCGTTGGGGTTGAGGAGGGCTTCCGCCGCTCCTATCCCCACGGCGACCTCGCCAGCCACGTCCTCGGTTATGCCCGAGCCATATCCGAGGAGCAGTACAGCCAGTGGGGCGACCTGCAGTACCCCACCGATCGCGAGCCACAGGGCCTGGGCGTGGAGCCCTGGCAGGACGATCCCGTCTACGGCCCCCAGTCCCTCTTCGGCCAGAGCGGCATCGAGGCGGCGTGCGAGCTGGACGAGAGTACCGATCCCCCCACGCCGGTGCTCCACGGCCGCCGGGGGATGCGCGTGTATGAGGTGGACGTCTTCAACAAGCCACTGCGGCTGATTCGCGAGGAGCGCGTGCCCCAGCAGGGAGCCGGGGTCTACCTGACGCTCGACCTTGACGTCCAGAGAGTGGCTGAGAGAGCGCTGGCGCAGGCCGTGGGCGCCACCCGCACGGGCGCGGTGGTGCTCATGGACGTGCACACCGGCGAGGTCCTCGCCATGGCCTCCAAGCCCAGCATCGATCCCAACCGCTGGGTGAAGGGCTTCTCCGACGAGGAGTACCAGAGGCTCGCCAGCGATGAGCGCCATCCGTTCTACAACAAGGCCATCTCAGGCACCTACCCGCCGGGCTCGACCTTCAAGATGATCACCGCACTGGCGGCGCTGGAGAGCACCGGGCTCTCGCCGCAGCAGGAGTTCGTATGCGAGGGGATCATCCACGAGGGCGCCGATCATCAGCCCTTCCGCTGCTGGCGGCGCTCGGGGCACGGGCGGCTGAACCTGTGGGGCGCCATCGGCCAGTCCTGCGACGTCTACTTCTACGAGCTGGTGCGCAAGGCGGGCACCACCTCGGACGCGATCGCCAAGTACGCGCGGCTCTTTGGCCTGGGCGAGTCCACCCGGTGCGGGTTGCCCAGCGAAGCCCCGGGCCTGGTCCCGGACAGGGAGTGGAAGGCCGACGTCCGCGACGAGGACTGGTACACCGGCGACACTCTGCAGTTCGCCATCGGCCAGAGCTTCCTGCGAGTCACGCCGCTCCAGATGGCGGTGATGACCGCCGCCATCGCCAACGGTGGCACCGTCATCTCCCCGCACCTGGTGCGCAAGACTGTGTGGCCGGAGTACCTCAACCGTGGCCCCACGGTCTTCAAGGCCGAGGTGGTGCGGCAGGTACCGGTGGATCCGGCGAATCTGAAGATCGTGCAGCAGGGCATGCGCCGGGCGGTCGTCAGCAGGCACGGCACCGCTCACGCCCTGGCCGACAGCGGCCTGTCGCTGGCCGGCAAGACCGGCTCAGCCCAGGTCTACCTCGACAAGAAGACGCACGCCTGGTTCGTCTGCTACGGACCATACGATGACCCGCGCTTCGCCTGCTCGGTGCTGGTCACCGAGGGCGGGCACGGCAGTGAGACGGCGGCGCCGGTGGCGCTGCGGGTCATGAAGGCCGCCATGCTCAAGTACCGCCATGGCAACCGCGAGGCCCTCCAGGCGCTGCTGGAGCAGGCGCCCGCCGAGAAGCCGGCCGTGCAGGTCCAGGGCGACTGAGCCCCGAACCCCACCCCGACCAGAGAGAGTCCATCGAGACCGAGAGGCCTGATCTGCCCCATGCTGCTCGACGAGCCCCGCCGCGACGAGTGGAACGACTTCGTCCGCTCGGCCCAGTATCCCACGGTCATGCAGACCTGGCAGTGGGGGCAGCTCAAGTCATCGACGGGCTGGACGCCCCACGTGGTTGCGGTGGAGGACGGTGGCGCCATCGCCGCGGGAGCCCTGGTGCTGGCGCGCGAGCTGCCCCACGTCGGCCGCAGCCTCCTCTACGCCCCCCGCGGGCCCATCGTGGACTTCGACGACGCCGAGCTGGTGCGCAGCCTGCTGGGCGAGATCCGGGCGCTGGCCGGCGAGCGGGGCGCCGTTGCGCTCAAGATCGACCCGCCCGTTTCCGCCGAGCGCAGCGAGGTCGTCGAGCTGCTGGAGGCGGAGGGCTTCCGCTTCGTCGGCGACGAGGATCCCGACCTGGGTGGAACCCAGCCCCGATACGTCATGAAGACCGACCTGACGCCTGACCCTGAGGAGCTGCTCGCCAGCTTCAAGAGCAAGTGGCGCTACAACATCCGGCTGGCCGGCCGGCGGGGAGTCAGCGTCCGAGAGGGCACCCGGGAGGACCTGCCACGGTTCTACGAGCTGCTGGAGGGCACGGCGCGGCGCGACCAGTTCCGCGTGCGCGACTACAGCTACTTCGAGCGCATGTACGACCTGCTGGCGCCGGAGGAGATGCTGAGGCTGTTCGTGGCCCAGTTCGAGGGGCGGATGGTCGCCGGGGATATCCTCCTCCGCATGGGCGACGAGGCGGTCTACGTCTACGGCGCGTCCGATAGCGACTACCACAAGCACATGCCCAACCACCTGCTGCAGTGGGAGATGATGCAGTGGGCGAAGGGCGTCGGCTGCACCACGTATAACCTCCGGGGCGTCAGCCGCGAGGTCGATGGGGAGCCGGTGGGGGAGCTGGGCGGCCTGAACCGCTTTAAGAGAGGATTCGCGGGACAGTACATGGAATACATCGGGGAGTGGGACCTGGTGTACTCGCCGGTGTGGTACCGCGTATATGAGGCCGCTCAGCGGCTACGGAGATGACCGCGCGGCCCGCGCGGGCAACTCGTCACAGGCAGCGACCGGCCCCATCAGCTTCTGCGGGTCGGTTCATTGTGTACATGTCAGGACGCCGCACAATGGGAGACGCAGATGCGTGAGCTCATAGAGGAGATCCTTTCGGACGCACGGCGGCGTGGCGCCGACTTCGCCGACCTGCGGGTCAGCGAGGGCGAGGGCACCAGCGTCGCGGTTGAGGACGGGCAGGCCGACAAGATCTCGTCCTCGGCACGCTCCGGCGCCGGTTTGCGCGTGCTGGTCGATGGCGCCTGGGGCTTCGCACCCACCAATCTGGTGACGCCCGAGGAGCTTCGCCGCTGCCTCGACGACGCCCTGGCCATGGCCCAGGCCGCGGCGGGCCACGTCACCGAGCCCGGCATGGTGGCCGAGGTGGAGCCGGTGGAGGACACCGTGGCGCTCGACGTGCAGACTGATCCCCGGGAGGTCCCGCTGGCCGAGCGCGTCCAGCGCATCTTCGGGATCGAGGAGGTTGCCCGCGAGCGCGATGACCGCATCGTCAACACCAGGGCAAGCTACTCCGACAGCGCCGGGCGGCTCATCGTCGCCAATACCTTCGGGACCTACATCGAGCGGGAGGCCGTGCGCTGCTCGGTGCGCCTCTCAGCCACCGCCCAGAGCGCCGAGACGCGGCAGTTCGCCACCGAGAGCAAGGCCCGGCCGGGCGGCTACGAGCTCGTGGAGGGCATCGACATCGACGAGTGGGCCGGAGGGACGGCGGACAAGGCCCTGGCGCTGCTCGACGCCGCGCCGGCGCCCGCCGGTCAGTTCGATGTCATCATCGACCCACGGGTCTGCGGGCTCCTGGTGCACGAGGCCTTCGGGCACAATGCTGAGGCCGACGCCGTCTGGGCCGGGGACTCCATCCTGGCCGGCCACGAGGGGCAGCAGGTCTGCTCGCCGCTGGTAAGCATCGCCGACGACCCCACACTCCAGCACCTCAACGGGACCTTCACCTACGATCACGAGGGCGTCCCGGCCCGCAGGCATGACATCATCCAGGAGGGCGTCCTGCTGGGGTACCTGCACAGCCTGGAGACCGCGGCACGGCTCGGCGCGGAGCCCAACGGCTCCGCCCGGGCCCAGAGCCACCAGTACGAGCCCATCGTCCGCATGAGCAACACCTTCATCGACGCCGGCGAGGCTACCCTCGAGGAGATGATCGCCGACACCGAGCGCGGGCTGCTGCTCAAGGGCGGATACTGGGGCTACGTCTTCACCGCCCGCGGGCAGTTCACATGCAACGTCGAGAACGCCTGGGCCATCGAGGGCGGCGAGCTGGGCCAGCACTACCGCAACGCCTCCTTCGCGGGGCTGACCATGGCCATGCTCTCGCGTGTGGACGCCGTGGGCGATGAGGTCAGCTTCGAGCTCGGCGGCACCTGCGGGAAGGGTGGCCAGTCGATGCCGGTTGACGCCGGCGGGCCGTATCTGCGCATCCGCGATGTGGTGGTTGGGGGCCAGACGCAGGCCGGGAGGGCACAGTGATGAGCGAGCTGCTTGATCTCGCACAGGCGGCGGTGGAGGCGGCACAGAGGCAGGGCGCGGACTACTGCGACGCCTACTGCTCGGACACCGTCGAGAACTCGGTGGAGGTGGAGAGGAACTCCATCAACTACTGCGCCACCGTCCGCGACCAGGGCCTCTCCGTGCGAGCCTACTGCAGTGGCGGGCAGGGCTTCGCCAGCGTGCAGACGCTCAGCATCCAGAGCGCCCGGGAGTGCGCTGAGCGCGCCGTGGCCATGGCGAAGGCTGCGCATCCCGATCCGGACTTCGTGCGCCTGCCCCAGCCCATGGAGGCCGAGCCCGTCCCGGAGCTGTTCGACGATGAGCTGGCCGGCCTGGGCGCCGACGTCTTCGTGCAGTGGTGCGCCCAGGGCCTCGAGGAGGCCCTGGAGGTCGCGGACGACGCCATCGTCCAGGGCGGCGTCTCCGCCGGCTACGGAGACTCCGCGCTGGTCAGCTCCACGGGCGTGGCAGTCACCCGGCGGGGCAGTTCCGCCGGCATCCACTTCTACGTCATCATCAGCCGCGACGGCGACGTGGGCATCTACTTCGAGCAGGACATGGCCCGGCGGCTGGCCGACCTGGAGGTAGAGGGCGTCGCCGAGACGGCTGCGAGGGCGGCGGTGGATCAGCTCGGCAGTCGGCCGCTCGCCACCAAGCGCCTGCCCATCGTGCTCGGCCCGCTGGCGACCATGGCGCTGATCGGCTCGTGCATCAGCGCCGCCGAGGCTGACGGCGTGCAGCGCAACCGCTCCTGGCTGGCCGGAAAGGAGGGCCGGCGGATCGCCTCCGAGGCGCTGACCGTCCGCGAGGAGCCCCTGGTGCCGGCCGGCCTGCGCTCGTCGGAGTATGACGCCGAGGGCGTGGCTCGACAGTCCCGGGCGCTCATCGACTCCGGCGTCCTGACCACCTACCTGCACAACTCCTACACGGCCTACAAGGCCGGCGTCGAGCCCACCGGCCACGCCTCCCGCGGCGGATACTCCTCCTCGGTCGGCATCGGCCCCAGCAACCTGCAGGTGCAGCCCGGCGAGAGGCCGGAGGCGGAGCTCATCGCCGAGATCGACGACGGCCTGTACAT
>JAYENL010000288.1:7241-58489 GCA_034722055.1 Armatimonadota bacterium | reverse complement strand
CAGATCAGGCGCGACGGCGGCGTCCCGGTGGTGACTGTGCCGGTGGATCGCGGCGACTTCCTGCTCGTGGACTGACACGGACGCGCCGCTGAGCGTGGTGACCTCCGAGACCAGCGGGGCGTCCAAGTGAGAATGCGTGCCCTGCGACGCCCGGTTCTCGTCGCGCGCCAAGGACCGCGACCGGGATGCGCGGAACGTTGAGGCCAAGCTACTCGCCAGGCAGGTTGTCGTGAGGATGGGCAATACTCTGATGGAGCGGCCACCGGACCCTAAGAGCGCAAGACTGGCTCAAGATCGCGTTTATGCGCTGCTCTCGGCCTGCGGCGCAGGCCAACGGCCGTGGGCGGGCCGACCTCGCCCGGACCTTTGGCCCGTCCTCGTGCGGCCCCTGCATGTGTCGCCGCCTGCGCGCGATTGCTCTCGTCGTTGGAGGGGCCGCACGAGCGCCACAGGCGCGAGGCCGGCCCAACACGATCGTTCCACCTCTCGGCCTGAGGGGCCGGGCAGCACGCTGGCCTGTGCCACTCGACACCGGCCCCTGCATGTATCGGCGCCTGTGCGCGATTGCTCTCGCCGTTGGAGGGGCCGCACGAGCGCCACAGGCGCGAGGCCGGCCCAACACGATCGTTCCACCCTCTCGGCCTGAGGGGCCGGGCAGCACGCTGGCCTGTGCCACTCGACACTGGCCAGCGTCAGGTCCGAATGGGGAGAGAAACGCTACAGTGGCAGCGGTCGCCCTCGTCAACGCCAACGTCATCAAGCCCGCCGTGGCCCCGCTGGGGATAGAAAACCTGGCGGAGGCCTGTCGCCGGCAGGGCGTTGACGTCGAAGTCATTGACCTCTGCTTTGAGCCGGATCCGCATCGAGCCCTCCGTCAGCACCTGCAGGCGGAGCCGGAGCTGGTCGGCGTCAGCCTCCGCAACACCGACAACTGCTACCTGCTCAGCTCCCACTCCTTCATTCCCGATCTCCAGGAGGTCGTCAGCACGATCCGCTCGGCCACATCCGCCCCCATCGTGCTGGGCGGTGCCGGCTTCTCTGTGGCTCCTGAGGCCGTGCTGACAGCAGTCGGAGCCGACTACGGGATCGTGGGCGATGGTGAGCGTGCCCTGCCCCTGCTGCTGGAGGCGGTGCGTGGCAGGCGGCCTCCCTCAGAGGTGCCGGGCCTCGTCTGGTCCGACGGTGAGATGCACGCCAACGCGCCAGCGTGGCCTTCCCTCGAGGATGTGCCGCTGCAGAGAGACAGCATCGACATTGAGAGCTACTTCCGCCACGGCGGGCAGGTCGGGTTGGAGACCAAGCGAGGCTGCGACCGGCGGTGCATCTACTGCGCCGACCCGCTGAGCAAGGGGCGCATCCTGCGGGAACATTCGCCCGCGGCGGTGGCCGATGAGGTCGAGAACCTCCTGGGCAGGGGCTGCGACGTCTTTCATATCTGCGACAGCGAGTTCAACATCCCCCAGGAGCACGCCCGCGCGGTGTGCGAGGAGCTCATCGCCAGAGGTCTCGGCGACAGGATCCGGTGGTACGGCTACCTTGCTCCGAAGCCCTTCTCAAATGACCTGGCGGCGGCCATGAGGCGCGCGGGGTGCCGCGGCATCGACTTCGGCGCCGACAGCGGCACCGAGGAGATGCTGCGGAGGCTGGGGCGCGACTTCACTCCTGAGGATACCGCGAAGGCTGTGAGGGCCTGCCGCGCCCAGGGCATCGCCGTCATGCTCGACCTGCTCGTTGGCGGGCCGGGCGAGACTCGTGAGAGCGCCAGGAGAAGCATCGACATGGCGAGGGCCTGCGACCCCTCCTGTGTGGGCATCTCGCTGGGCGTGCGCATCTACCCGGGCACCGGGATGGCCGCGCTGATTGCCCGACAGGGGCCCATGGATCAGAACCCCGCCCTGTGGGGTCACACCGCCGACAACGAGAGCCTTCTTGAGCCGGTCTTCTACCTCTCGCCTGAGCTCGGCTCACCGGAGGAGGCGGCAGCGTTCCTCGCGGATGTCATCGAGGGCGATCGGCGCTTCTTCTTCGGGGGCAGCGGCGATGATGCCGACTACGACTACGATGACAACCAGGTGCTCGTGGATGCAATCGCCGATGGCGCGCGCGGCGCCTACTGGGACATCCTCCGGCGGCTCCGACAGAGCTGAGCGCCAGCTCTCAAGCTCCAAGTAGTGTTCCCCTCCGGAGCCACTGGCTCACACCGAGATTCCTTCGACAGTTCTAACCATTTCCCTTGGTTTGAAGGGCCAATTGGAGTAGAATGTTCGCGCCAGAACACGGTGCACCGGTAGGAGGCGCGGAGAGATGATGCTGCGCGGCTCCGTCGGTTGGTGGCGGTACGCCTACCTGGTGTTCGCCTGGGTGCTGGTCTGCGCGGTTGCCGCTCATGCGGACACCTGGCAGGACGTGGTGTGGCAGGATGACTTCGAGGACGGTGACTACACCAGCAATCCCACATGGACTGCGTTTGGCAGTCCGGGCGCAAGTCGTTCGGTGACGACCTGGGAGGGAGACTACGCCTTCCGCCATACCGCTCCGTATTACTCGGACGCGGGCGCCGGCTGGTCCGGAGCCTATGTATCTGATTCGCTGGGCGACCAGGGCATCGAGGGGTGGGTTGACACCTCCCCGGTGCAGAGCGATGACTGGGCGGCGCTCTACATGCTGCGCTACAGCCCGCCGTCACTTGGCTTCGGCACCGGATATGGCGTGTCAGTTACATACAACGCAGCGGGGGCGATCACAGCTCAACTGTATCAGCTCAACGACACCACCTACACCGCCATCACCGACGCGGTGACGGTCAGCGGCTCCTACCAGGATGTCTGGGTCCGGTTCATGGCAACTGGAACTGACGCCGACACCCGACTGCTGAGCCGCGTTTGGGTGGATGGCCAATCGGAGCCCGCCAAGTGGACACTCGACAGCGATAATCCAGGCAGCGCAGGCGGCATCAGCAGCTACTACAACACTGGCTATGGCGGCGTGGGCGCCGTCGCCACCGGTTCCGAGGTGACGGCCGACGCATACTTCGACGACGTCAAATATGGGATTCCCGAGCCCGCCAGCCTGGCCCTGATGGCCGCCGGCCTGGGCGCGCTCGTGCTGCGCACTCGCCGCCGAAAACAGTAGCGTCGTTCCGCCCGCAAGCACCCACCAGCGCCCCGCTCACCACAGCGGGGCGCTTGCACGCCGGCCGACTCAGGATCGCCCCGGCGCCTACCAGCAGGTATAGCCGCCGTCGATCACCAGGTCGTGGCCGGTGGTGTAGCTTGCGGCATCCGAGGCCAGGTACACGGCCGCGCCCACCAGCTCCTCCGGCTCCGCCATCCGCCCCATGGGGATGTGCGGCGTCCAGTTGTCGAAGTGCTCCGGGAACTGCCTGGTCAGCTCGCTGAGCGTGTAGCCGGGGCTGATGCTGTTCACCCGCACATTGTGCGGCGCCCACTCCACGGCCAGGCTCCGGGTGAGATGCACCACCCCGGCCTTGGACGCGTTGTACCCCACCTGGTGCTGCGGGCGGTTGGCGATGCTCGCTGACATGGACGCGATGTTGATGATCGAGCCGGCGCCCTTCGGGATCATCAGGCGACCGGCCGCCTGGCAGGTCAGGAAAATGCCCGTGAGGTTCACATCCACAACGTCGTGCCACTCTTGCTCGGTCATCTCCTCGGCGTCGGCCCAGATGCACACCCCGGCGCTGTTGAGCAGGATATCCAGGCGCCCGAAGTGGTCCTGAATCTGCCCGAAGGCTGAGCTCACCGCCTCCCTGTCGGTGATGTCGCAGGCGATCCCGATGGTCCCGTCCCCCATCTCCTCGGCCGAGTCCGCCAGCCGGTCCTCCAGGATATCCAGCAGCACGATGCGCGCGCCCATCTCCTGGAAGGCGTCGGCACAGGCGCGGCCGATACCTCGCGCGCCCCCGGTTACCGCCGCCACCCTCCCATCCAGCTCGAACATCTCGCGAACGCCCATGGCGTGTCCCCTCCCGGTCACGTTTTCTCGGGACGACCGGCTGGCATTTCGCGGCCGCGCGCTCGCTCCCTGCCGGGCTCCAGTAGTCACACACGGGCCCCAGGCTGGAAGCTGACCGCGACGCCTGCGTGCCGTACGCGGGGGCGGGCCTCCTTGCCCACCCGCCGTTGCTCCCTCCGGGGGCGAGGATATGGTAAGATTGCAGCGTGAGGAGGATGCGCACATGGCCTCCTCGGTCCGCCAGCTCTCTCGCGGGAAGTGGTGCGGGCTGGGCGCGGACTGCGATCACTGCTGCTGCGGCGAGGGCATCCCCGGGCGCCAGAAGCGCGATGGGAATGTCCGGAAGAAGCAGCGAGACGAGCGGGTGAAGGTCGAGTGACGCCGCCAGCATGACCTGAAGCTGCCGCGCGATGGGTCACTGGCGGACGTCGCGGGAATGCCGCACTGACTATCACATGGAGGTTGATTGCGATGAAGCGCCGAGAGATCCAGCCCCACGCCGTCCCGAAGCCGGTTGCGGAGTACGCCCAGGGCGTGGAGGTCCAGGGCGGACGCACCCTCTACATTGCCGGACAGGTCGCCCTGGACGCGGATGGTCAGCTCGTGGGCGAGGAAGACTTCCGTGCCCAGGCGCGCCAGGTCTTCCGCAACCTCCAGGCGATCGTGGAGGAGGCCGGCGGGAGCATGGCCGACATCGTCAAGATGACCACCTTCCTGACCGACATGTCGGACTATACAGCGTTCGTGGAGGTCCGCTCGGAGTATATCCCCGCGCCCTACCCGGCCGCGACGCTGGTCGAGGTATCATCGCTGGTGAGGCCGGAGTGGATGGTGGAGGTGGACGCGGTTGCGGTGATCGACTGACCACGGCTCTGCAGCAGCAGCTACTTCGGACAGCGCGGCGTGCTCCAGCAGGGCCGCCCGAGCTCCCGTGGCGGGCGTTGTGGCCGTCGGTCCGCTACCTCGGGCAGACCGCCACGCCGATGTGCCGATAGATGCCGGCGCCGTGGCGACGGGTGACGACTGGGTCCCCGGGGAGATCACGGCTGCTCGCCGAAGCGCACGGTGACCAGGCGATCGACCTCGACGTTATCTACGGTCTGCATCGTGCCGCCGGGCCACAGGATCTCGAGGCTCACCGGCGTCCCATGTGTGCCGAGGCCGAAGTGCAGGACCAGGTCGTTCTGGTTGCCCTCTCCGGTGCCGGCCGCCACCTGCCGTGTCAGCGTCATGCCCTCCAGCCTGATCCGGACCTGCGCCCCGATGGCGGAACGGTTGAGGGCGGCGCCATCGCCCTGGACTCGCACCTTGAGCCAGTGGTTCCCGCGTCCGCCATTGACGAACAGCTTCCCGGCAGTCGCCAGATCAAGGTCCCCGTCGTTGTCGAAGTCTGACCATGCGGCCTGGTAGGTCGGGGGCAGTCCGGCCACCTGCGCCGCTGCGCTTGCATCACTGAACACGAAGTCCCCATCGTTGCGGAACAGGACCGGGTGGTTCTTCCTCCCGAACGAGGCGGTGCCGTAGACGGTGGTGAAGAACAGGTCCAGGTCGCCGTCGTTGTCGTAGTCGCCCGCGGCGGGGCTGGCGTAGGACTCCTGGTAGAACACGCCGCACGTGCCGCGGTCCTCGAAGGTGTATCCGGCCCCGGCGCCGAGGTTGCGCAGAAAGCGCGACTTCGGCTGGTCGCCGCGGTGATCCACGTGGGCGAAGTTGCCGGCGAAGAGATCCATGCGCCCGTCATTGTCGAAATCCCCCCAGGCGGCGCCTATGGAATGGCCGCCGTCAAAGCCGGCGGATGAGGCGACGGCGTTGCGGGCCGCGGCCACATCCTCCAGCGCACCTGAGCCGTCGTTGAGCCAGAGCACATTCGGCTGCAGGCGGTAGTTCGACACGTAGATGTCGGCGTCACCGTCTTCGTCGAAGTCGCACGCCGTCACTCCGCGGGCGCGGTAGCGAGCATCGGTCCAGGCCACGGTGAAGCCCACCCCGCCGTCGTTCAGCAGGACCATATCCGGGTAGGTGATGCCGGCGTTCCAGTCCTCGTAGCCGCCGACGTAGAGGTCCACGAAGCCGTCGCCGTTGAGGTCAGCCCAGCAGGCCCCACGTGAGACGCACGGCGGCAGTTCGGGCATGGCGATCGGGGTGAAGCCTGCCCCGCCGTCGTTGCGGTACGCCTGCAGCGAGGACCATGAGAACAGATCAACGAAGCCGTCGTTGTCGAAGTCCGCCGCGACTACGGTCCCGACGCCGTCCGTGAGGCGAGTGAAGCCCTGCCCGGCGTTGTTCCTCCAGATGACGCCGCCGGCACACAGGTCAGTCCACCCGTCGTTATCCACGTCAACCCAGCAGGCCGCCGAGTTGTGCAGCTCCAGGCCCAGTTCGGCGGTTCGATCCGTGAAGACCCCCTCAGGCTGGGCCGCGCCAACGCCCGCACCGAGCGCGAGAGACACTGCACCGCACAGCACCAGACGCGCGGCCGCACTGACTCCCGAGGACCAAGTGCTTCTGCTCATGATTGACCCTCTTCCACGTCCGGCCCCATGCGCGGTCACTGCCCCCTCCGGTTTGCCACCACGGTGGTCGGCAGATAGACCGTGCCATCCTCGTCGATGTGCCTGAGCTGCACCACGATGTCCACGTCGATGTCCTCCGGCGGCTCGGCGGGCTGATACTCCCAGCGCGCCCCCTCCACGAGCGGCAACCACTCCTCGCGCTGTTCCGAGCAGTCGAAGCGCGACAGCAGAGCGTGCTCTGTGATGCCGTTCTCGGCCTCGTGGCGGAAGGCGACGGGCCCCACGCCCCTCGCGAACCACCAGTACCACTGGCCGCACCAGATCTTGTTCAACTCGGCCTCGGGCGAGTCGCTCTCGCGATCCTCGGGCGCCCGGCTGATCCTCGCCCGCTCGCTCTTCGTCAGCCCCTTCGCCTGATAGGCGAAGTTTTGAAGGAACATCGCCAGTCGCTTGCGATCTCCCAACTCCTCGAGGATTCGTATCTGTCTGCGGCGGGTAGTAGTCCATCGCTCCCTGTCAGGGAAGAACGTCGCGCGGCCGACCACGCCCAGTGCCTCCAACTCCAGTTCGCGCCGCTCCTCGTCCTCTGCATCGAGTTCCGGCAGGCGCTCCAGGACATCGTCCGCGATGGCAAGCGCGTGCGCCATCTTGTGCGCATCGGCCGCGTCACGCGCGTCCGCCAGGATGTGCTGCACCGTATCGAGGGTGAACTCTTCGTCGGGGCCCTCGCCCCTGAGGGTCTCCTCGGTCATCGCCAGCACCTCCGCCTCAAGCTGTCGCCTGCCGCGCTCGATCCGGCCCTTCACGGTGGTCACGGGTACCTCGGTGAGGTCGGCCACCTCAGCGTAGGTGTACCCGTCCACCAGGAAGAGCGTCAGCGCCAGCCGGTTGTCCTCCGGGAGGGCGGACAGCGCGCGTGATACGAGATCGCGGGTCGCGATGCGCTCGGCGTGGTCCTCGGCGGCGAGGCGATGCGCATCGAGGCGCTCGACGTCGCGCTCGGGGCTGCGCCGCCAGCTTGCCGCCAGGTTCCGGCAGATGCGCAGCAGCCACCCCGGAAAGGCCGCCGGGTCGCGCAGGTCCCCCAGCCGCTCGTATCCCCTGACGAAGGCCTCCTGCGCGATATCCCGGGCGGCCTCGAAATCCAGCACCCGCTGATACGCCGCGCCGAAGACGGCGTCCTGGTATCGCCGCACGAGGTCGGCGAACGCCTCATTGTCACCGCCCTGCGCCCGCCTCACCATGTCCGCGACCGGCCTCTGCTGCATGTCCGCCTCCCTTCACCGGTACTGACGCGCGGACGGGGCGAATCTCCATACGGCTGAGCGGAATGGGGCATGGCTGGCGCTATCCGCCGGCTCCGTCATCGGCATCCCGTTCGGGCTCCGGCATGGCCTCGCTGAGCTTGTCGATGAAGCCCTGTGAAGGGGTCCAGCCAATCTGTGAGAGCCCACTCTCGGCGGTGTGCACGTCGCGCCAGGCCTCCTCATAGCGGCCAAGTTCATAGAGCACCGTCGCGCGATGGTAGTAGCTGATGCCGCCAAGGGGTGTGAGCTTCACCGCCGCATTCATGTCCTCCAGCGCCTCCTCGTGGCGACCAAGCTCCGACAGCGCGTAGCCGCGCAGGATGTGCAGGCCGTAGTTCTCTCCCGCCGCTTCCAGGCCCTCGGTCGCGACGGCGATTGTCTGCTCGGGGTGGCTGAGCGCTTGCCAGAGGATGTCCGCCTTCTCCACGTAGCCGAGCGGCGAGTCCGGCTCGGCGGCGATGGCCTCATCGCAGGCCGCCAGCGCGCCATCCGCATCGTCGAGATCCCGCCACAGCATACTCGCCCGGCGCTGATGGGGGCCGGCGCGGTCAGGGGCGACGCGGAGGCACTCCTCCCAGCACAACAACGCCTCTGACCGCCCCCCATTCTTCGGACCAGTTAGAGTGAGAGGGTTGCGGCCTCCCGGGCGCTGTGGGGGCGGAGGGAGGGCGTAGCCCGACCGGAGCCCCCACAGCATGCCGGGTCCAGCTCGACGGCCCGGCGATAGTCGGCCTCGCCCCCCTCATTATCGCCGGTGGCCCGCCGGGCCGCCCCTCGCCGGTAGTACGCCTCAGCTCTGTCGGGGTGTGCCTCGACCAGGGCCTCAGCGGCCTGGACGGCCTCCTCCGCGCGCCAGGCGTAGACGTGAACTCTGACGCGCTCGAGCATCTCCTCGAAGGTCGCCAGTTGCTCCTGCTGCGCGATCGCCATCCAGCATACCAGCATTAATGCCACGATCGTCGCTATCCGTGCGACGATCGCTCAGCCCCTTTCCTGCGACAACGACGAAAGCACTCGCCGCGCCGAATGCAACCACAGCGACGGCGGACGCCAAGGACAATCGGATTCGCGTAACGCACCGAGTGGACGCGCAACTACCGCCTCAACTGTCTGCGACATTCACAACTTCGGTCCGGGTGACCTCCCCCCATTCTTCGGGCCAGTCAGAGTGAGGGCGTTGCGCCCGGCATGGCGCTGGCGGGGCCGGAGAGGACCGAGCCCCGCCCGAGCCGTGCAGCTTTGTCGCCTCCGCCTCCAGCCAGAGGCCCACCTGTGTCAATTACTGCCGCGTGCTCTCCATGCCCCGAAGGACTGAGGGCTCCCCGGAAGAAATGCTCTCGCAGACGCCAGATCACCCGGAGCTCGCGACCGCACGCTGCGATTCGGTCAGGGGGCCAGATATGTTCACCACAAGCCACCGACGCACGAGAGTCCCTGCCGTGATCAGCCTGCTCGTCATTGCCACGGCCCTTCGGGTGGCTGCCGCGCGCTTCGAGGCGATTCACTTTCGCAGCGAGGAGGCGGCGGAACGCGCGATCGTCCACGCGGTGCGGATCGAGGCGCCGCCGGCGCTCGACGGAGCGCTCGACGAAGCCTGGTGGGAGGACGCGATGGTCGCCCCGCAGTTCCACTTCGGACCCCGGGCCGCCGCAAGCCCCACGTCGCTGCGCGTGGCTTTCGACACGCAGAGCCTCTACCTCGCCGCGCTCTGCGGCTTCAGCGACATTGACGCCCTCCAGCGAGACGTGCCCGCCGAGGTCCACGACGGGAACGTGTGGGGCGACGACTGCATCGACTTCAAGCTGTCCCCGGATGGTGGCGGGACCATCCTGCAGTTCCTCGCCAATGCCAACGGCGCCCGCCAGGACACCCGCAACGGAGCCGGCCAGTGGGACGGCGAGTGGTCATGCGCGGCGGTGCTGGGGGAGGACGCCTACGCGCTGGAGATGGCGATCCCGCTGAGCACGCTCGGAATCGAGGAGCTGCAGCCAGGAACGGCTCTGCTGTTCACCTGCGGCCGCAACGACCGCGCCAACGGCCAGCTCACCACGGCCTTCGGGGAGAAGTACGGGGACGTGACCGGCGCCGCGAAGCTCATCCTGGGAACCGCCGAGCAGCACGCTGCGCTCCTCTCGACTCTACCCCGCGACGCCAACGCTGCGCTCTACCTCGACCGCGATCGCTATCCGACCTTCCAGCCGCTCGCCACCGGACGGGTGCGAATCGTTGCCGGGGACACCGGTCCTGAGACGCAGGGGGACCCCGCGGTCGAACTGGCCCTGCTGCGCGGCGGTGAGGAGATACAGGCCCGGACGGTGCAGCCGGTGACCGCGCGCGTGCTGGACTTCGACTGGCGGCTGCAGGGGCTGGAGCCGGGCGTGTATGAGATGCAGGTCCGCCTCCGCGACGACGGCGGCGTCTTCGCCAGCGCCACCGAGGAGTTCGTCGTCGAGGACCATTCAGTGCAGCGCTCGGGTCGCATCCCGCTGACAGTCACACCCGCCCCCGCTGAGCAGCAGGCGTGGCCGATCACCGTCGGCGTGCCCTTCCCCTGGGGCGCGCTGGATTCGGAGGAGAACGTGCGCCTGCTCGATGAGAGCGGCAACGAGGTCCCGGTCCAGGTGAAGACCATCGGGCGCTGGTCAAAGCGGGGGAGCATCAGGTGGCTGCAGCTCGACTTCATGCCCCCGGTCGGCGGCGAGAGCCGGGAGTACACGCTGCAGTTCGGCCCCGATGTGCGCCGGGCGGAGGTGCCTGGGCCGCTGGAGGCTGAACGGACCGATGACGCCATCGCCCTGCGCACGGGTCCGCTGCAGCTCGTCACACCGCGCGACGGCTCCGCCGGCATCGGCCGCGTGTGGCTCGATGGCGATGGCGACGGCCAATTCGCCAATGGGGAGATGGCGCTGGACGCGGACGAGACCACGGGGCCCTTCATGGTCAACGAGGCCGGGGAGCGCTTCCTCGGCATCCGCGACGACCGGGCCGAGGCGGTGCTGGAGGAGGCCGGTCCGCTCAGGGCCTGCGTCAGGATCTCGGGCTGGCATGTCTCCGAGGAGGGCGAGCGGCTCGGGAGGTACATCGTGCGCATCCACGCCTCCCGCGGCCTGCCCTGGCTGCGCGTGGAGCACACCTTCATCATCACCGCCGACTCCGATGAGGCCCGATATCGCGGCATCGGCCACCACCTGCCCTTTCGCGGCTATCAGTACGTCCTGGGGACGCCCGACGTGAGCGGCGGGCGGGTGCGGGAGCTGGGTGCGTGGCTGCTGCAGCGCGACGACCTCTTCTTCCGCGTTTACGAGGAGGGCGCATTCAAGGAGGAGGGCGAGAAGGCCGAGGGCTGGCTGACCGCCGGCGCCCCGGGCAGGTTCATGACCCTCGCCGTCCGCGACTTCTGGCAGCAGTTCCCCAAGGAGCTCGAGGTCTCGCCCGAGGGCGTCACCGTGCACTTCTGGCCGGAGCACGCAGAGGAGCCGATCCGCACCGGTCAGAACCTGAGCATCCGCAATGTCTACCAGCAGTGGTTCGCGCACGAGGGACCGGTCCTGGACTTCACGGTCCCCGAGGAGGTCCTGGAGTACGTCAAGCAGGACAGCGAGACCTACAACTACCCCAACGCGAAGGTCGCCAACGCCATCGGCCTGGCGAAGACCCACGAGATGCTGCTCTACTTCCACGCCCGGGACTGGGAGAGCGCCGGCTCGCGCCAGCTCAACGAGGTGTTCCAGGAGGCGCCCGCCGCGGTCGTGGAGCCCGAGTGGGTCTGCGCCAGCGAGGTCTTCGGGAGGCTGCATCCCAGGGACGAGGAGCGCTTCCCGCGCATCGAGGGCGCGCTTGAGGACGCCATCGACTGCATCATGCGCCACCGGATCACCGACCGCGACTACGGGATGTTCAACTACGGCGACTCCCATCACAACTGGGACTGGCAGGGGCGGCGGTGGAATCTGCACCGCATCTGGCGCAATACCCACCACGGCTGGACGCGCTGGCCGTGGCTGATGTACGCCCGCACCGGCGACAAGCGCCTGCTCGACTGGGCCGACGCGAATGCCCGTCACGTCGCCGACGTGGATCACTGCCATTACACCACCGAGGACCTCGAGGACCTCAGCTACCCGCTGCAGAAGCTGGTCGGCGGCATCTGCGACTACAAGGGCTTCGTGCACTGGGCCTCCGGGGGCAGGCTGGGCTACAACTCGGTCGCGGACTCGATGCTGTGGCACTACTATGTGACCGGCAGCAAGCGCAGTCTGACCACCGCACTGGAGCACGGGACGGCCCTGCTCGAGGACGGCAAGCCGCGTCCGCACCGCGAGGGCGCCGCGCGCGCCACCAGCGCGGCGGCGCTCTACTTCCTGACCTGGGACAATGACTACCTGGAGTTCCTGGAGCGCACGGTTGACACGCTGCTGGACACCCAGCGCGAGGATGGGAGCTTCCCGCAGTGGGAGAACTTCGCGCCCTATCTGCAGCGCTACGTAGACCTGACCGGCAGTCGCCGCGCGATGGCAGCGACGGCCCGCTGGGCGGACTGGACGGCCAGCCAGCCCCGGCCGCCTGGTGGATATCACGCCAAGATCAACATCCTGGCGCATGCATATCTCTACACTGGCGATGACACGTGTATGCAGGCGGCGGCCTATCAGGTCTCCGACTTCGTCGATCACGTCTATCGCGGCGCCGATCCGCGCTACTACGGTCAGTTCATCGTCCACCACTCAAACCTCGATCAGTCCTACTTCATGCAGGAGGTGCCCTACTACCTTTCAGCAGCGGCGAAGCGCGGCGGCGAGGCCGAGCCCGCGCCGC
This sequence comes from Armatimonadota bacterium, assembly GCA_034722055.1. GTDB lineage: Bacteria > Armatimonadota > Zipacnadia > Zipacnadales > UBA5352 > JAYENL01. The sequence continues at coordinate 45,879 of JAYENL010000288.1, read as the reverse complement.
CGACGCAGACCTCCATCCGCTGCCTCTCGCGGGAGACGGTCGATGGCCAGGAGCGGTACGTCCTCCACGCGCGCATCAGCCAGGAGCGCGACGAGCCGCTGGCGCTGGATGTGGCCGTGAGCGGTTACGCTGGTGCTTCATACGAGGCGGTGCTGGAGCCGCTCGGCGGCGGACCGCCCGTGCGCGCGAGCGGCACCCCGGAGCAGGATGGCCGCGGCGTGGTGCTGCACCTGGAGGTGCCGGCCGAGGGTGCGACGGAGTACGCCCTGCGCGTGCTGTGCGGGCGGAACTTCTTCGTGACGGTCCCAATCAGCAAAGGCCAGCCGGACCTCCGGGAGGCCTACCCGATCTTCGCCGAGGGCACGTGGGTCGGCGACGGCTTCCCCTACTTCTTCGACCTGCCCGAGGGCACGGAGGCATTCACGCTGACCTACAAGGGCCGGTCCTGGCCGTTGGAGGTCGAGGTGCTCGACCCGTCCGGCGAGGTGGTCTCCCGCGACGTGTGGATCGGCTCGAACGATCTGTCACCGCGCTCCCAGCGTGTGAGCGTGGACGGCCGTCCGCGCGAGGGCTGGTCATTCCGCGTCTTCGGTTACGGGCAGGCCTGCATCCTGGGATTTGAGGCGGCGCCTGTCGCCGAGGGCCATGAGCTGCTTTTCGCGCCAGGGACAGACAAGCTCCTCACCGCAGGCTGACCCCCGGGCCGATCCTCGCGGTCACCCGAGACGGCCGTATCCAGCGCCTGACCCTCGGCGACTGACGCTGCCGCCGCGAAGGCCCTCTTCCCTGCTCCGGCGAACTTGAATCGCTGGGCTGAGACCCTGGCGTCACGGCGACCAGGCAGTGAGAACGCAGCCCTGCGGCACGTCATTCGCACATGATGAGGTGGTCCGAGATGCGCTCATCGGAGATGCGCCGCATCGCGCCCGCGCTGATCTGTGCCATCATCTTCGCGGCTGCCCCGGCGTTTGCGCAGGAGGCCCTGAGGCTGGACTTCTCCCCGCCAGCCATCGAGCGCGTGCTTGAGCGCGCCGAGGGTCGGACGGCCACGCTGGAGATCCCCCGCTGTGCGGAGGCGCCCGTCATCAACGGTGAGGCAGATGAGGCCGCGTGGCGCTCTGCCGCGCAGTTCAACATCCCCCGCGATGGAGGGACCCGGCCGGCCACACGTGGGCTGGCGTGCTACGACGGCTCCGCGCTCTACGTCGCGGCTGTCTGCGATCTGAGCCTCGGGGAGAAGCCGGTCGCGGGAGAGTGGGAGCGGGACGGAGGCGCCTGGCGCGACGACTGTATCGAGCTGTGGCTCGACACCACCGGCGGGGGCGAGGCGGTCTATCAGTTTGTCGTCAGCGCCGGCGACGCGATCTACGACGCCGGCCCGGCCGGCCCCGGCCATGACCCGGACTGGCGCCACGCGGCTGCGGCGAATGACGACGGCTGGTCGGTGGAGATGGCGCTGCCCCTGGGGGCACTGGAGCTGGCGCAGTGGCCGGCCGCCCTGGGCTTCAACCTCGGCCGCAATGGGCCCAACATCGATCCCCGCGCCTACGCCGGCGGCTATGGGGACACCGGCGCGGCACAGCTCAGGCTTGCGGGAATCGAGGGCGAGTCCGATGAGGCCGCAAAGCCTCCGATCAATCAGCCGCTACAGTTGCGCTTCAGGCGCGCGACGGCCCGTCCCGGCGATCGTTGGATCGAGGGTGATGTGCTGCTGGGCCTGCCGGCCGCGCGGCTGGGCGGTGCGGAGGTGGTTGCGGCGCTGGTGGGCGCGGACGGCGCCACGCTGGCGCGGGCGAGCGCGATCCCCACCCGCCACGTAGGACGCGTCCTGGCCGACCTGCGTACCCTGGACGCCTCCGAGGCCACGCTGCGCGTCGAGCTGACCGAGGGCGGCCAGCGGCTCGCGCAGGCTCAGATACAGGTCAGCGCGGAGGAGCCCGCACAGATTCTGCAGCCCGGGCAGCGCATCGAGATCACGCTCACTCCCCCCGAGGGCGCCGCCGAGGTGTCGAGCTGGCCGGCGGCATTCGGCGCGCCCTTCGCGCCGGGTGCGCTGTGGGAGACCGAGCGCCTGCGGCTGGTCAACGGAGAGGGGAACGTGCTGCCGCATCAGATGGAGGTGGCCGGGCGCTGGGCGCCGGAGGGCGCGATCAAGTGGGTGCGCTTTGACGCGTTGGTCACTCCTCAGCAGGGCTGCTTCGTCGAGATCGCGCCCCCGGCAGAGCACGCCGGGCCGGCGCTGCAGCTCTCCCCGAATGACGACGGGACGATCACCGTCGCGAACGGCCCGTGGCGCTACGTGCTGGGGAGGGGCGCCTCGCCGCTGATACGCATTCAGCGCGACGGGAGGACCTTCGCTGCCAGCGACGGCACGCGCGGGCTCTACGTGATCGACCAGCAGGGCCGCACCGCCAGCGCCTCCGCGGAGGGCGAGACAATGCTGGTGGAGGCTGAGGGGCCGGTGTCGGCCTGCGTGCGCTTCGAGGGTCCATACGCGACCCAGGACGGCGAAAAGCTGGCGCGGCACATCACGCGCGTGAAGATGCACGCCGGGCAGCCGTGGGTTGACATCACGCACACGCTGGTGCTCTCGCGTGACACCAACGAGGTGTGGTTCCGCGACATCGGCTGGGAGCTGCGGACGGAGCAGCCGGAGCAGGCCGCGGCGCTGTTCGGAACCTCGCGCGAGGACTGGCGGGAGTCGGCGTCGGTGCCGCTCGACGAGGGTGGCTCAGCGTACATGCTGCAGGACAGTCACTACTTCTTCGCCCACGGCGAGAACCACTTCGAGGTCGCGACGGTGGATGCCGATGGCGAGAGGGCGCTGGTGACGGAGGGCGAGGAGTGTGGCGACTGGGCGGCGCTCCTGGGTCCCCAGGGCGGGCTTGCCGTGTCCTGCCGGGAGGCGGCGCTGCAGCACCCCAAGGAGTTCGAGGTGCGCCCCGACCGGCTGACCATGCACCTCTTCTCGGGCCGGGCGGGCGAGGAGCTGGACTTCCGCCCTGAGACGCTGGCCGAGAAATGGGACCTGCTGACCTGGTACGATGCGGCGGTCTCTGAGGCTCACCGGCTCTCTCACGAGGAAGTCATGGAGAAGATGCGGGCGCACACCTCCAACGCCATCGGCTGGTCAAAGACCCACGACCTGATGTTCGTACCCTGCGGGCCGATGGCCGCTCCTCGCGAGACGCTCGGGCACCTCTCGCATCTGCATTCCCGCCCGGTCTTCGCGCTCGCCGACCCGGCATGGGTCTGCTCCACCGGCGCCATGAAGCCCATCCACCCGCGCGACCCCGAGCGCTTCCCGATCGTCGAGACCGCGATCTCCACTGCCATCGAGCAGTGGCACCAGCGGATCGCGACGTGGGGCGACTACGGGTTCGTCGATTACTACGGCGGCCCGCACCTGGGCTACCGCCGGGAGTACGTGCATCAGAAGCGCTACAGTGGCATCACCTACACCCTGCGCCCCGACCTGTGGCTGATGTACGCCCGCTCAGGCCACCGGGATACCCGCCGCTTCGTCGCCGACTCCGTGCGCACCGACTTCGACGGCAAGTCCGCGCACTGGGACGGGCCGAAGAAGATCGCAGGGCTGTTCGTCTCCGACAGCGGCTCTGACCTGCCCATCGGCGGCGTGCGCAAGGGCCAGCTCCCCTTTTACTGGGAGTCGGCGACCACCCCACATATCTCAAGCTCGACCACCATGAACAACTACGCGTGGTACTACTACCTCACCGGCTACCGCCGCGCGGCGGATTACATCGCGGAGTACAACGAGGGCATAAAGCGCCTCTGGACGCCCGCGCGCGCCAACCGGGACGCCCGCCAGCTTGTGCTGATGCGCATGCTCGTCGGCGGCTACGCCTTCACCTGGGACCCGGAGCTGCGCGCCATGGCCGAGGCGACCTTCGATGCGATCCACCGGCCGGACGCGCCGGTGGGCTTCATCCAGGAGCGGGGGAACTTCGACCAGCCCTATTCTACCACCTACAAGACGCAGGTGGACATCCGCGCGCTGCTGGAGGCATGGGAGGTGCTCGGCTCGCCGCGCTACTACGACTGCTCGATGCGCCTCTCGCGCTGGCTGTGGCAGAAGTACCTCGGCGAGTGGCCACTGACCTACACCAACCCGCTGGGCATCACCGGCGCCTTCCTCTACGATGAGACCGGCGACCCGCGCTACGCCCAGGGGCTGGCCATCGCCGTGCGCCAGGCCGCGAGCGGCTACGACCCGGAGACCCGGACGATGTTCGGCGCGGACAGCGCGGAGAAGATGACCTTCCTGCTCGAGGGCGTGGCTGACGCCGAGCGGGTGCTGGTGGAGTCGGGCGCTGACCGGGAGCCGGTCACGTCATGGGCGGGGTTCGAGGACTTCGGCAACCGCTCCGGCTTCGTCTTCCGTAAGCCCCAGGGGCAGGCGCTGGCCTTCGACATCGACACTCCCGAGGGCTTCAAGGTCATTCCCGCCGGCGCCGACTCCATCGAGCACGAGGGGCTGCCGTGGGTCAAGCAGGAGACCTATGACGCGCAGAGCATCGCGGTGCCGGCGGACGCGCCGGCCGGGGAGTACGAGATCGTCGCGGATACCTTCGGCCAGCAGATGGTGGTGGCCGACACACGCGTGCCGCTGGTGATCCACGCGCCCGACTACTGGCGCCCCGCCCCTCCGCAGGCGCCGGCTGTGCGCTACTACTTCCGGGTGCCCGAGGGCGCCGCGTCCCCGCGCATCATGTTCGAGGGCTCGGCCCTGCTCTATGCGCCGGACGGCGAGGCGTGGCCGGGCGAGGAGCCGCAGCACGGCCTGGTCGAGCTGCCCGCCGAGATGCCCGGGATGTGGGCCTTCGAGCCGGTGGACAACCAGCTTGTGCGCACGTGGAACATCCCGCCCTTCTTCACGGTGGAAGACCCTGAAGGGTACTTCGAGCCCGCCATCGAGTGGACGGCGGAGCCGCCGCCCGAGGTCGTCGAGCGCCCCGCGGAGACAGGCTTCGTTGATGGCGTAAGCGGAGCCGAAGCCGATCAGGCGCTTTACATCCCCGAGCGCGGCAGGCTCATCGTGGAGGGCGGCGACCCGCATCCCTCCGGCGACGGCCGGCAGTTCCTGCCCTTCAGCGAGGGCACCATTGAGCTGTGGTTCAGGCCCGACTGGAGCACCGTGGATCTGCCCCTGAAGGGGAAGACGCTGCTGCGTCTGCAGGTTGGTGAGGGCGAGCCGTGGCGGCTGTCCTACAACATGACCGAGCGGCAGCGTGACGCGAACCTCGACTTCTACCTCTCCCACGTGCTCTACGGATACTTCATGGCCCAGGCCCCGGACATCCGCCACTCAATGCGCGCCTATCGCCGGACGGTCTTCGACGCGGGCGAGTGGGTGCACATCGCGTGGGTCTGGGGGCCGCGCGACGGCATCAAGGCCAGGGACCCGGGATACAACACCCGGCCGCAGGAGAACGTGCTCATCGCGCAGGTCTACGTCAACGGCCGCCGCGGGCAGCACTACAACTACGCCTGGAAGGACAACCGGCCGGCCTTCGAGCCCGTCAGTATGATGATGTACAACCTGGCAGGCGCCATCGACGAGCTGCGGCTCTCTTCGGTGCAACGTTACACCGACGACTTCACACCGCCCGCGCGCGACGACACCTTCCAGCCTGACGAGCACACCCGCCTGCTGCTGCACTTCGACGGCGACCTCGCCGGCTACAGCGCCGGGTTCGACGGAGAGCCGCCAGTCGCAATCGAGTAGCCGCAATCGCCTGTTAACATGCGTGAGACGCTCGAGATCATTGCGTTCGTCGAGGCCGCGCTGCAGTCAGCAGGAGATCGCCGCAGCGTGCACGTGGCAAGCTGACCACACTCTTCGATGGTTCAGGCATGGGCCCGCCACCGGATGGTGGTGAAGAGGTGGAGGGACCCATTCTGGGATCCCAGAATGGCGGCCGGCTCCAGCTACCTGTTGAGCACCGCGAATGCCTTCAGCTTCCAGACCAGGTCCGACGAGGTCTGCAGAAGCTCTGCCAGCTCGGCCTCCGCCGTCCAGTCGCCCGCATCCGCCCTCGGCTTCAGCTCAGTCACGCGCTGCAGGAGATCCTCGACCTCCGGCCGGATAGCATCCCCGTCCTGGCCCGCCGCCTCCAGCAGCCGGGTGGTCTCCGCCGTGAAGGTCGCGAGGTCAAGCTCCCGGACGGGCTGGGGTCGGAAGGTCATTCCGGTGAGCCGGGCAAGGTCCTCCGCTGCATGCTGCTGCATGTACTGCTCCGCCTCGGCGTTGGTCATCCCGGTGAAGTCGTAGAAGCCCAGGCGGGCCTGCCCCTCGTCCGGCTCCAGGTTCACCGAGGTCGTCACCGCGTATCCGCCCACGGTGACGTGACCGCCTGTGACGCCGGCTGGGGCAAGCAGCGCGGCGCATGGACCATCGCCCTCCCCGTTCGCCACGTCAAAGACGGTGTCGTAGTAGTACAGCCACGTGTCCTGCCCGGGGACCAGCTCCAGGGTCTCTCCCTCCCGCGCCTCGGTCCGGGGCGTCCTGCACCGCCGGTCCCCGCTGCGGTTGCGGGCGGCGGTGAAGAAGCTGGGGTAGCAGGTGAGGCTGAGAGCGACGGTCTCGACGGCGTCATCCTCACGCGGGCGCCACTGCAGATGCGCCAGCAGATGGTTCCCGCCGGGGAGCATCATCAGCCGCAGCCCGACGGCCGCCGCCGGGTGCGCCCACTGAAGCTGGACGACGCCGCGGTCGCCGGTCTCCAGCACCCGGGGCAGCTCCTTCTGATAGAGCGTGGCGTTGACCCCGTTGATGAGTATCTCCATGAACCCGCCCCAGTACCAGTTCGCCCTGCTGGGAGCGGGCATCCCGAAGGTGCCCTCGTTGCAGGGGTGCTGATCGCCGTGGCTGGGGTCCAGACAGCCCTGGAGTTGGATCATGTAGGACCTCACGCCCGAATCCAGCGTGATCTGCTGCCTGCGTATCTCGTGGCCGGGGGTGCACTCCCAGGTGGCCCGGTTCACTTTCGGGCCCGGGTTATGCACGGTCACCTGCCGCTGCGCATCATCCGCCCCGGCATGGCCGATTGCGCCCATCAGCATGCACGCCAGCGCGACCGTCAGGAAACGATCCATGCTGCTGCCTCCGATACCGCTCTCGTCCGGAATCGGCATGCGTGCCTACCGAACCTCCCAGCCCGCCTCCGCCGACTTGCCGCTGAACAGCTCCGTGGCTCGTATGCGCCATGTCCCGGGCAAATCGTTGTGCGCAACCTGCACCCGCACCTGCGCCCTGCCGCCGTCGAGCACCGCCACCTGCTGCCCCCACAGCGGGCTGTCGCCGTTCGGGTCGATGACCTCCGTCCACACCGCGAGCCGCTCCTCGGCCGCGCCGGGCAGGTCCATGGTGATCGAGGCGGTCAGCGCATCGCCCGGAGCAGGATCCCGCGGCTCAAGCCTCACCACCGGCTGCGGAATCTCGTAGGGCAGCGCCATGAAGAAGCTTGCGCGGCCCCAGCGCAGCCTGGTGTCCACCCGCTCCACAGTGCCCAGATACCTCCCGGCGCGCAGATCATACAGGTGCATTGCGGACGGAAGCTGAACGCGGGCCGCCACCGGCTCCCCCGCGAGGGTGCCGGTCTTGGGGTTGAACCAGGCATTCTGCATCTGCCTCCAGAGTCCGAAGACGAGCGCATCGCCGTTCGACCAGACGCGCGTCTCCGTCACGGGGAGGGGCTGCCCGGACGGGGAGGCCACCTCGATGGCGCTGCGGGCGCCGGCCATGTCGTAGAGAAGCTGCAGGAGCCGCCGGGCGGCGGCGGTTCCGGGCTCCCCGTCGCTGGCGCTGGTGAGCTGGAAGTTCAGCAGTATGGTGCGGCCGTCGCCCACGGAGTTGGCCAGCAGAACCGGGGCGTGCTCGACGAAAGCCGCCGCCTCCGCCGTCGCCGCCTCCACCTCAGTGTCCAGGCGAACCTTCGGCAGGCGCAGGTTCGCCTCCGTGCCATCCCACAAGTCATCGACAGCCAGGGCCGTCTCGCTGGCGCTCCCTCGGCCGGTGCGGCTGATGCCGAAGAGGTCGTCGAGCAGCCCGGGCATCACCGGCTTGCAGTGCCCATCGAAGATGCCGGGGCGCACGTCGGCGATGACCGTGCCGCCCGCCTCGGTGAAGCCGCGAATCAGCTCGGCCTGCTCGGGGCTGAGCGCCTGAGTCATCGGCAGAAGCAGGACGCTGAACTCATCGGTGTCGAGCACGCCGTCGGCCAGCATCCGCTCGGTGATATAGCGCACATCCAGCCCCAGCTCGTAGGTGAGCTGCGTCCAGATCTCGTGCGTGGTCTTCGCCGGGATGAACTCTCCGCTGTTCCCGAGCTGCGACGAGAGCGCCGACGGCAGCGAGTAGAGGATGCCGATGCCGCTGTGACTCACCTGCGAGCGCATCAGCAGGTCCCCCAGGCCCTGGCGCACCGGTCGCATCTCCTCGGACAGGTCCTCCGTCGCCGGCCACAGGTCCAGCGTCGGGCGCAGGTAGCCGCGGAAGCTGCCGATGCCCGCCCACATCCAGAACCATATGCTGTTCTTGCCCTTCATGACCATCCGCCAGGCGGCGTCGGACAGGGCGTCCCCGGTCTTGGAGTAGCCCATCCAGTTGGAGTTCACCAGCTCCGGCGGGGCCGCCGACCGGATGATGTCATCACCGATGCTGGGGTACGGCCCGTAGAAGTCGTTGTTGCCCAGGATGGCATCATAGTCATCGCCGAAGCCGCCGGTACCCTCGAAGCCGGTCTTCGACAGCGGATCGAGCTCCCGGTAGGCCTCGCCGAAGCGCGCCGTGTACTGCGCCAGGTTGTAGCGTGCGAAGGCCTGGCGATCGTACCACCGCGGCGGGCACGTCTCGCGCGCGGCGTTCTCCATGTTGTCGCTGCGATCCAGCAGATCCACCTCGTCGAAGGACGCGTAGTCGCTGCCCCACGACTCGTTGAGCCTGTCGATGCTCTCGTACTGATCGGCCAGATAGCGCCGGTAGGCCTCGATACACTCGGGGTGCACGCAGCAGCCCTTGGTGACGCCCTCGTCGCCGAGGGAGTAGACGAAGATGCCATGCTCGCGCAGCAGCCGCTGGCCGTCCACGATGCTCTGGACGTGCTCGGTCACCTCCGGCTCGTCGTTCCAGCACACCGGCTCCATGTAGCCATTCTCGTCCTTGGGGTCCAGGATGCGCGTGCTGTAGGGGGCCACAGTGGCGTTGCAGGCCTGCAGCGTGCCGGGCTTGGCGCGGGGCTCGGCCCCCATGCTACCCAGCAGCGACACGTCGTAGCCTACCTGCTGCATCTGCCTCCAGCCATAGACCCCCAGCACGTCCATCGGCGCATCCCACATGACGAAGTTGAACTGCCCCTGTCGCCGCACGGGCACGCTGAATGACGCCTGCTTCAGCTCCACCTCCTCACCGCCGCTGAGAACGAGGGCCTCGACGCGCATCCAGTTGGTCCACAGGTCATCAGCCCGGTACTGGAAGCTGTACTCATCCTGACCGGCCACGGGGGACACGTCCCGCTGCCGCACGATCCGGTCGTAGCAGTCGCGCAGCCTGATGGTGAGCTCGCTGTCGTCAGGGAGCTTGCCCCGAAGCGAGACCGTCCCGCCGATAGTCTCTCCCCGCTCGACGAAGCTGCGGTCAACTGTGACCTCCTCGATCCCGAACCGGCTCTCGATGGTAAGCGCTCCCGCCCCGAAAGCCTCCACGCCATCTCCGCTGCTGACGATCGCGTCCACGAAGTAGTCTCCGGCCCTCAGCGGTGGCAGCGGCACGCTCAGCACCGTGCTCTCTCCTGGGGGAAGTGAGACCGCCTGCTCGCCCAGGTCGGTCGTGGCGCCATCGGACTTCCGGCGTGCCTCGAAGCTGACGCGGGCCTGGACGGTGCGGTCCGAGGCGTTGGCGATGGCGACCTCTCCGGCGAGGTCCGGGTCGGAGCGATCCACGGTCAGGGCCTGTTCGCCGAAGACGCGATCGACAGTGACGTCCCCCTCTCGTGATGCCGCCCAGAGGGCCGCGCGCCCGACCAGAAGCATCCAGTAGTCGTAGGTCGCCACGGCCTCCAGGGTGAAGGCCGGCCTCGGGGTCAGGGACTGCGTGCCGTACTTGAGCCGCACGCCGCGGCCGTCGGCCAGCCGGTAGGCCGAGACCAGCTCGTCCGCGGCCTTGTCGTCGAGCGGGGGGATTCCCGCGGTCAGGAAGGCCGGGGTGGGGGTGATCTCCCGGCGCGGGACCATGTACTCCCCGGCTCCGGGGCCACAACACAGCAGGCCCGCCCCCTCCGCGACCTGTTTCAGGATCAGGTACTGGAACTCGGCCGGCAGCTTCTCCATGGGAAAGCCGGCGATGACGTAGAGGTCATAGCTTCTCTCCAGGAGGCGCCGCGCGCGCCGTTCGCCGAGCTGCAGGCCATGGAAGACCCACGTCTCCCCCCGGCCGCAGAACAGCACCGCGTCGGCGTCGAGATCGAACCTCTGGCCCAGCTCCACGACTTCGCGTACTCTCGTCTGGGGGTTCTCCCACTCGCCCTCGTAGGGGCCCGTGTAGACGAAGAAGAGAGCCCGAACGGGTCCGCCCACGTAGTCCCTCCCCCACGGCTTGTGCGGAGTCACCAGATCGGATTCGAGCGAGCTGGCCTCCTCGACCTCCTCGGCAGTGGTCGCGGCCCCCAGCGGCGCGCTGCAGGCCCCCAGTAGGATGGAAACGCACAACACCAGCGCCGGCGTCCGTGCCTTCATTGTCCGGACACTCCCTCGGGCGGCTCAACGATACCTCGCGCGCATCCGTCGCACGGGCTGGTCACTGTATATGCCGATGGCTCGGGCTGAGCCGTCGATGATCTCTTCTGCACCCTCAGTCCGGAAACAGCCCCGCGATCAGGTACGCGTACTTGAGCTCGTAGGACGCCGCCAGCAGCTCCTCGGCGGTCTGGACCATCTCTCGCAGGTCCTGGATGGAGTACCTCTCCGAGCTCCGCTGCATGCGCCTCATCCTGTACCACCCATAGCACAGCCGCCGGGCGCTGCCGGCGAAGTCCTCGCTATCGCGCGCCCGTTCCAGGACCGCCAGGTAGCGGGGGGCCTGTGCAGCAACTCCCTGAAGCTGTGCGACGAGATGCTCGCGGTACCGCCGGTTGAGGTCCCTGGTGATGGCCGCCAGCGTCTCGTCCGCCGGGGGCACGCCGCGGAGCTGCATCACCGCGAAGTTCTGCGGCTCCAGGAACTGCCGCTGCAGCGGGGCCCAGCACGTGAACTTGTCCCCGCCGGAGATCGTGGTCCAGATGTTGCGGCAGACGTTCCCGCCCCAGGTGTCCCCCACGCTGGGCTCCGCCCGCACCAGCCCGTGCGGGATGGCGATCTCCAGCGCATACGACGTCTCTTCGGTGCCGGCCGCTGCCTCAACCTTGCGAAAGTCCGCGGCCCCGGCCCCGGTGGCTCTCGCGGCGGCGGCCGTGACAACGAACTGGTAGACCTGACCGCCGTCGCTGGGCTGCAGGAAGATCTCCACGCCGTCGTTGAGCCAGGCGGGTCCCCCATCGCGGACGTCCGTCGTGAGGTGGCCCACATCGGGCTCCTCGCATACTATGAGGAAGTACAGAGCACTCTCGTCCCAGCAGGCCCTGAACGCTGTCTGCTTGTCCTCCGTGAATCCATCCCCGAGGACCGAGAAGCCGGTGGCGAGGGGCCTGCTCTGCCAGCAAGGGTCGTCCCTCTCTCCGTCGATGACGGGGGGAGCATCCGCGCGGAAGCACGGATACAGCAGAGAGCTTGCGTCCACGGGCCTCACCGGGACTGTGAGGATAAGTGCCACCGCGACCGTTGGCGCTGTCCTCATGATGTCACACCTCGCCGCACTGGCTGACCGCATGCCGGGGCTCTGGACATTTTGCCGGCCGGCCAGAGATGACCTCTAGTGACTCTGCCCTCGGAGGGCGTCTGCTATGCAGCGAGGAATGTCAGCACTGAGACGAGGTACCCCGTCGGCAGCGTGACATCCGCGCGTGATACGGTCACGAAGGGAGGCATTCGGCGATGCGAACCGCCGCGAATCTGGCGCTGGCAGTGGTGCTGACCGCCGTCGGCACTGTGGTGGCGCAGGCCGACATCCATCAGGCGGCCAGCGAGGGTGACATCGAGCAGGTCAGGCAGCTCCTGGATGAGGGCGCGGACCCCAACGACATCCCCGAGGAGCAGGCGCTGCGCAGCGCTGCCCGTGTGGCCATCGCCACGGCGCTTCTGGACGCTGGCGCGGACATCAACGCCCGCGACGCCGACGGGGCAACGCCCCTGGCTCTGGCGCTGGAGAGCGATTACGCCGAGCTGGCCGATCTGCTGCGCGCCCGCGGGGGCGAGGAGTAGGCTCCCGCCGCCACGGCCGTCACCAGCATGGCTGCGGCCCTGGATGGGGCAGCGGTCAGGCGCGAGTGCATCATCGCACACTCATCACGCCTCCGCCGCTGACCTCACAGGTCGTCCGGCAGGCGGATGACCCGGGCATCGTCGAACAGCACGACGTCGCCCTCCTGCTGGTCTGCCGCGCGTGGGAGCATGATGAGCCGTCCTGCTCCCTCGGGGACCTCGACCACCACGCCGAGGAGTTGCCACCGCCCGGCGCCGCCCTCACCCGAGACGGTCACCGCGCTGTCAGCGCGAACCCAGCCCCCCTCCGCGGCCTGCCACTTGATCGCGAGTCTGGGGCTCTGCTGGTCTGATCCGGTGCTCCTCACCCAGATGCAGGTGTAGTAGCGCTCTCCCGGCTGGACTGGTATGCTGGCGATGAAGGTGCTGAGCCTGGCGCCGCTGATCCGGCCGCAGCGTGGCTCCGTGCGGCCGCCCTCTTGCTCCCAGGTGATCCGGTCGGTCCGGCTCTCGATCGACCACTTCGACCAGCCGGGCGGCGCGTTCGCGGTCACCCAGTCCACGCCCTCGGGCGCGTCTCCCTCGGTCTCCTCGAATCCCGGGTTCGGGCACAGGTTCGGAGCGCCAGGGTTGTCGATGATCCAGGCCAGGGCCCGAAACTGCCCGGCCACGCTCTCATCGGCCTCCGCCGCGATCCGCTGCAGACGCTCTCCGAGCTCCTCGCCCCCGCGGGAGTATAACGTCGCGAGGGCCCTCCCGAACGCGGAGTTGATGTCACCCTTCCAGGAGTTGAGGCGCCCGCCCCGCTCCTCCACGAGCCGGTGGTAGATACCCGACAGCAGCTCGTCCTGCATGACCTCATCGAAGATGGCCTCGCGCCGCGCCGTCAGCCGCACCAGTCTCTCAAGCTCATCGAGCAGCGCGCTCGTGTCCACGCCGCCGGTGCTCGCCATCTCGCGCACCCGCTCGGCCTGCCAGTACTCGCGGAGGATCGCCTCCGCCAGCGCGAAGCCCTCCGCGACGAACTGGACTCGCGCATCGTAGGGCTCCGCGTCAGCGAGACGCCGGGCCTCCTCGAGATCCGCGATGCTGGCCTCCAGGCGCTCGGGTGTCCACAGCGCGATCTGCTCCGGCACCGAGCTGATGCCGTAGAACCATCGGCCCTCCCGTTCGGTCATCATGCACTCCTCAAAGCGCTCGTAGAGGCGCTTCATTGGCTCCCGCGCAGGGCCGAAGAAGCCGGAGTAGTACTTATCCAGCACCGCGTCAGGGTCCTGCTGAGGGTCCCACATGAGCTTCGCGCGCAGATACATCATGGGGCCGCAATACCACCAGGTGGGCCAGGACTCGTTGGTGATGGCGACGGCGCCGATCTCGTCGTAGAAGCGCAGGGCTTCGGCCATCATGTGCGGATAGAAGCGCGGCAGCAGCCACATCTGGCTGGTGTAGTTGTAGACCCCCAACGCCCCCGCGGCCTCCGTCCACGCGCGGGCGAGTTCCCTGTCCCGTTGGGCGTACTCCGGATCCTGCCACGCGCCGACGTCCTGGGTGATGACCACCAGCACGTTGTCGGGCAGGTCCACGCCACGGGGCACGGGCTCGACGCTGGAGTATGCGATGCAGGAGATGTACCTGTCCGGGTGCGTCTCCCGCACGGCCTCCGCGACCTCCCTGACGAAGGTGAAATAGCGCTCGGACTTCACGTCCCGGCCGCGGAAGGTGTGTGCGGGGACATCCAGCGCGGTGCACTTCTGGCACTCGCACCAGCCCCGCCCGTCGTTCATCCCCACCGAGAAGTAGTTGGCGTAGGGGTGCTGATCCCACCACCGGTGTGCCGCTTCCACGGCCAGCGCCACCACCTCGGGATTAGTCGTGCATGGCTGCCAGCCGTGGCCTCGTGCGGGGATACGCCGCTTCCCGTTGATGAGGGGGAAGTACTCCGGGTGCTCGTCCGCGTGCTCGCTGATCCGCACAATGCGCGAGAGGTTGTGCGAGTAGCGGTTGAAGGGCACATTGAGATCGTGGCTGGTGATGCGGATCCGCCGCCGCCACTTCTCGCCCTCACCGCGGATCGAGCGATCGATGCCGTGGTTGCGCCGGCAGGGGAAGCGCGGCTCGACGCGCCTGTGCATCTCAGGGATGGTGACGGTGGCCATCTCGGGCACGTTCTCGCCCAGCTCGGTGGGGATGAACCAGCGCACCCCCAGCTCCTCGAGCAGCCAGTAGACGGCGTTGAGTGTGCCCTCGGGGACATTCCCCGCCAGAACGAGCCGCTCGCCCGTGCACTCCACCACGAAGCCGTCGAAGGTGAGGGCCCGCAGCTCAGCCTCCTCACGCCATTGGGCGTCGGGAGCCCCCAGGTAGACCGGGTACGGTCCGTCCGCCGGCTCCTCGTTGACCGGGAGCCTGGCGCCCGCCATCTTCCCCAGATACAGGTTCAGCTCCTCGGCGGCCAGCAACACCTTCTCGTGGGCGTCCGCCGACAGGACGATCTGCGCGCGGGCCACCCCGTCGCGTATGAGATCCACCTGGGCGGCGCAGGGCAATGCCGCGAGGAGCGCCACAAGACAGACAATCATCGGTCGCATGGTCAGGTCCCTGCCTCTCGAGCGTCCGCAGCCAAGCTGCGTGTGACCAGCGCACTTGTGTTCGCGACTCATCACGGCTGCACCTGGTATCGGCCTGAATCCCCCGCTGACGTCGCGATACTGGGCAGCATCCAGATTCACGGGCCTGTTCTCTGTACTGACGCCGCCGATGCCCGCGGAGGGGTCGCCTGAGGAGCGCATGCCCTTTATGCGCGACGAAGCCGGCCCGCGACCCCACGAGACAGCGTCGCGAGGCGCTGCTTCGAACGGCGAACGGCCGGGCCGGCTTCGGCTCCAGCAAACCACGCTGGAGCCTCACGCGGCCCCTCCTCGACTACCACCGGGATTCCGACAGTCTGCTCCCCGGCCCTCGCGCTGGGCACACGAATCTGGATGCTGCCCGGTTGGGCGCTGGCGTGCCCCGCGGCCGTCAACGGACCCTTTCCAAGCCCGCCGCACATATTCCTTCAAGCCGCAGCAAACGGCGCTTGATTTCCAGCCCCGCTCCGAACCCTACCAGGTCGCCGCGGGCCCCGATGACCCGGTGGCAGGGAACCACGATCGGCAACGGATTGCGCCCCAGCGCCTGTCCCACCGCCCGCGCCGCACGCGGCGAGCCCGCTGCCGCCGCCACCTCCCGATAGGTTCGCGTCTCCCCCCACGGCACCTCCGCGCACGCCTCCAGCACCCGCACACTGAACCGCCCCATCCCCCTCAGGTCCAGGGGCAGGTCGAATGACACGGGCCGCCCGGCGAAGTACTCGGTCAGCAGCGACGCTGCCCGCCTCAGAATCGCGTCATCGGGCTGTTCAACTGCCCCAGCACGCACCTGTGCGACCACCGCCGGCCGGTCGTCGGCCGGCAACGTCGTGACCAGCAGGCCCCGCGCCGACCGCCGCACCGCACACCATCCCCACGCCACCTCAAAGGCCTGCCAGCAGTCGTACATGGATTCGTCTGCTATTTCGTCAATGTTACCCATTATGCCCTCCAGACCTCTCCGGTGAGGCTTTAAGTTTTGATGGAGGCGGTGGAAAGCAACAGGCCCTGGCGCCCGCCGGGGCCTGCACTGGCCGCTCTCGACGCAGGACGCTACTCCACCTCAACGTCCACCACCCGCGTGAGGGCCTCGCCCTCGAACACCCTGGTGAGGTGCAGGACCACGAAGTCCCGGTCCGCCTCCAGAGCCTTCTGCATCTCGCTCTGGAAGTCCTCGACCGAGGTGATCTCATTGCCGTTGACCTTGGCCACCACGTCGCCCGGCTGCACCTTGCCGACCGCAGGACTGTCGGGCTTGAGGCCCTTAACGACCACGCCCTCGGTGCGCGGGATGCCCGCGATGTGACCGTCCTCCACCTTGATGCCGAGCTGCGCGCCGATCTCCGGGGTCAGCTCCTCAATGGGCATCACGGAGATCCCCAGGGGACCCTCCTCGGCCGCCTCTTCGGGCTCTGCCTCTTCCCCCTCCTCGGGCAGCCCCGCATACTTCGCCGGCATCTCGCCCAGCGTCACCTCGATGGTGCGCTCCTGCTTGTTGCGCACCACCGTGAGCGTGACGGTCTCTCCCGGCGCGCTCTGCGCGATCGCCGACTGCAGGTCCCAGGTGTCCATGATGGGCTGGCCTTCCACCGACACGACCACATCGTCCGCCTGCAGGTCGCTGTCGGCGGCCGGTCCGTCCTCGTCGATGCCCGCGACCAGCACACCGTGGTCAACGCCGTAGAACTCCTTCAGGTTCTCGTTGAGGGGGCTGATCTTGATCCCCAGCCATCCCCGCGCGATGCTCTCGCCCTTGATGAGCCTGGGCACGATCCGCTTGGCGGTATCGGCGGGAATGGCGAAGCCGATGCCGATGTTGCCCGTGCGCATGGGCGCGGCGTAGGCCACGTTGATGCCCACGACCTCGCCGCGCAGGTTCACCAGCGGCCCGCCGGAGTTGCCAGGGTTGATAGAGGCGTCGGTCTGGATGGACTCGATGCGGTTGTAGGGGTTGCGCGGGTCGTTCCAGAGCCGTCCCTTGGCGCTGACCACCCCCACTGTCACGGTCTGCTCCAGCTCGAACGGGGCGCCTACCGCCATAACCCAGGAGGCCACCTTGAGGTCACCGGAGCTCCCCAGCTTCAGGTGTGGCAGCGTGCGGCCGGCGTCCACCTTCACGACTGCCAGGTCCGTCTTGGGGTCGGTACCCACGATCTCCGCGGGATACTCCTTATCGTCGTTCTCGCGGTCGTGCAGCACCACGGTCACCTTCTGGGCGTTCTCGAGCACGTGGGCGTTGGTGACGATGTAGCCATCATCCGAGTAGATCCACCCTGAGCCGACCCCCTGCCGGGGCGGCCGTGGCACCGGCTGCACGCCACCCTCGCCTTCCTCCTCCGGGAACTCGAACCAGGGGAACTGCCGGAAGAACTCCCGGAACCGCTCCGGGACACCCTCCATCCCGGGCACCTCGGCCGGGCCGCTCTCGACGTTGATGCGCACCACGGCCGGCAGCACCTCCTCGGCGACGCGCGTGAACTCCGTCTCCAGCGCCGTGGCGCTGGGCGTATCCTGCGCCATCGCCGGGGTGGCGCTCTGCTGGGGCAACGTGCACGCCACCGTGGCCACCAGCATCCCGATCAGGATGCTGACCAGGATAATCATGATGTGTGAATGCCGGTGCGTCATGCTCTCTCGTTCCATGGTCCACCACGCTCTCCTCTCTTTGCATAGGCCCGCCTCACCCTCCAGGGCGGCGCTGATATCGCACGCGCTGGGATCTCGCAGCCTGGCCTCTCACACGAGCGCGTCCAGTTTCTGTCTCAGCACGTCCTCCGGCTGCACGCCGATGAGCATGTCCACCACCTCACCGCCCTTGAACACCAGCAGCGCAGGAATGCTTCTGATCCCGTACTTCATGGCCAGGTCCGGGTTGTTATCGACGTTCACCTTCGCGATCTTGGCCTTCCCGTCATAGTCAGCGGCAAGCTGCTCGAGGGTCGGGGCCACCATATGACACGGCCCGCACCACGGCGCCCAGAAATCGACCATGACCGGTACGTCCGAGCCCAGGACCTCAACCTCGAAGGCAGCCTGATCAACATGCACCGGCTCCGCCATTGTCTGTCTCTCTCCTTGCGCGACTGCGATCCCCGAACGTCGTCGGTTTCGTTTCCACCACAGTACCACAATGACCGCCCCCAGCACCAGCCCGGCGCCGTCAGCAGCCATGTCCAGACCCGAGCAGTATCGGCCCGGCACGAGTGTCTGATGCAGCTCATCCATCACCCCGTAAAGCCCCCCGACAAGCACCGCCGCAAACGCCGAGCGGACGGCCGGCATCCGTCTCTCGGCCCCAAAGGCCCGCATCAGCAGCACACCCAGGGCCGCGTACGCCAGCAGGTGCGCCACCTTGTCGCTGCCGGGAATCCCCGGGCTCGGCGGCCTGGGCAGCGACGTCCCCACCAGGATCAGCCCCGCACAGACCACCGCCGGAAGCCAGTAGCGGATAAAGGCCTCCCGCGAGCCCAACTCAATGCCTCCCTCCATCAGTCCCAGAGGCCGCACAGTGCAGTGTCCCGCACCCTCACTTCAAACTCTTCGGGCACCGCCGCTGACGTTCCTGCCGCACAGACCACCAGCCCGGCGCCCGGCGGCGACAGGCCGCCCGCGCTACCCTTCCGCATCTGGCAGCATGGCAAGGAACTCATCCTCGCTGAGCACCTCCACGCCCAGTTCCCCCGCCTGCTCCAGCTTCGAGCCCGCGCCTGGACCGGCCACCACGTAATCGGTATTCCCACTCACCGAAGACGTCGCCCGCCCACCCAGGTTCTCCACCGTCTCCTGGGCCTCCGAGCGCGTCATCGCCTCCAGACTGCCGGTGAAGACGAAGGTCAGCCCCGCCAGCGGGGCTCCCTCGCCCTCCTCCGGCTCCCGCCGCGTGGTCCGAATGCCCAGCGCCTCCAACCGCTCCGGCAGATCCTGGTTCTCAGGGCGCGAGAAGAAGTCCGCCAGGCTCTCGGCGATCTTCGGCCCGATGTCGGGGACCTGCTCCAGCTCCTCCTGCGGCGCGTCGGCGATCTCCCGGAGGGACTCATAATGCTCCACCAGCCGGCGGGCGGCCGTCCGCCCCACATGCAGGATGCCCAGCGCGAACAGCAGCCGCTCCAGGCCCCGCTCCCTGCTGGCCTCGATGGCGTTGATGAGGTTCTCAGCCGACTTCTCGGCCATCCGCTCCAGCTCGGCGACCTGCTGCTCTTCCAGACGGTAGAGGTCCTCGGGACGTTCCACCAGCCCCCGGTCAAGAAGCTGTGTCGCCACCGCCGGGCCCAGCCCGTCGATGTCCATGGCCTGCCGCCCCGCCCAGTGCGTCAGCAGCGAGAGGCGCCGGGCGGGGCAGTTGAGGTTCGGGCACCGCCGCACCGCCTCGCCCTCCACCCGCTCGGCCTCCGTGCCGCAGATGGGGCACTCCCCGGGCATCACGAACTCCCGCTCGTCGCCGTCTCGCTTGTCCGGCAGCGAACGAACCACCTCGGGGATGACGTCCCCGGCCTTGCGGATGATGACGTGGTCGCCGATGCGGATGTCCTTGCGGGCCACCTCGTCCTCATTGTGCAGCACCGCCCGGCTGACCGTCGAGCCGTCCACGAACACCGGCTCCATCACCGCCACGGGCGTGAGCTGCCCGGTGCGCGCCACCGTGACCTCGATATCCTTCACCACCGTCTCGGCCTCCACGGCCGGGAACTTGAAGGCCGTCGCCCACCGCGGGCCGTGGGAGGTGGCGCCCGCCTGCTCCTGCAGCTCCACGCTGTCGGCCTTCACCACCACCCCGTCAACCTCGTAGCCCAGCTCGCTGTGCCTCGCCGTCCACTCCACGCAGAACTCGCGGGCCTCCTCGACCGAGCCCACCCTCCCGATATGCGGGTTGAGCTTGCAGCCCAGCTCCCGCAGCAGCTCCAGCTCCTCCGTGTGTGTCGCGAACCCGTCACCCACCACCTCACCGGTCCCGTAGCAGAAGATGTCCAGCCTCCGCGAGGCGGTGATGGAGGGGTCAAGCTGGCGCACCGAGCCCGCCGCGCAGTTGCGGGGGTTGGCGAAGGTGGGCTCATCCTGGGCCTCCCGCTCGGCGTTGATCCGCTCGAACTCGCTGACCGGCAGGAACACCTCGCCACGCACCTCGATGACCGCCGGCGGCTCGCCCCGCAGCCGCAGGGGGATGCTCCGCACCGTCTTCAGATTCGGCGTGATGTCCTCCCCCCGCGCCCCGTCCCCCCGCGTGGCCCCCTGCACCAGCACCCCGTCCTCATAGCGCAGGCTCACAGCCAGGCCGTCGATCTTCAGCTCGCAGACGTAGGGAATCTCCTCGTCCTCGTCCATCCCCAGGTGGCGCTTGAGGCGCCGGTCGAACTCGATCAGCTCCTCCTCGCTGAAGGACTTATCGAGGCTGAGCATCGGGACGGTGTGCTCCACCGCCTCGAACTCGTCGGATGGCTCCGCACCCACTCGCTGGGTCGGCGAATCCGGCCGCTGAAGCTCGGGGAACTGCTCTTCAAGCCGCTCCAGCTCCGCCAGCATGGCATCGTATTGCTCGTCCGAGATCTCCGGGTCGTCGAGGACATAGTACCGGTAGTTGTGGTAGTTGAGCTCCCCGGTGAGCTCCTCGATTCTCTGTTGCGCCTCTTCCCGGTCCAACCTCTGTCAGCTCACTCCCCAAGCGTCGCGCCCGGCTGCAGCAGCGTCATTGTCCGCTCGTCGCTGGCGATGCACCGTCCGGTGACGTCGAAGGCCCGCGCTGCCACCCGGATCTGCCCCTCGGGGCACTGTGCGTGATCCAGGGAGTACCGATAGGGCTCCCGATTCGTCATCACCAGCACGCGCCCATTCACCTCAAAGGTCAGGTAGGCGAACTCCCCGGCGTCGCCCGCCAGCTCGCAGGTCAGCAGCGTCCGGTTCTCGCGCTGGGCATCCGGCAGGGGTTCGCCGAGAGTCACCGTCCTCCGCGCCGGGACGGGCTCGACGTGGGTCTCGTCCTCCGGCTCCGGGCTGGGCGGCGCGGCCGCTACCTGTACCGCCCCCAGGGGGTCATCGTGATGGTAGGCGACCTGGTTGGCGACCACCAGCATCCCCAGGATGTGATAGCGCGCGCGGGCAGCCAGGCTCCTGCCCCGGCCCGTCTTGGACTCAAAGAGGTATGAGGGCACCTGATGCACGAGGCCGAAGTGCCGGTGGCACAGCCGCGTGTCGTCCCCGGGCGTATCGTAGTAGCAGTTCAGCGGGAATCCGTAGCGCTTCATCCACACCGAGAGCATGGCGCCGGTCCGGCCGCAGCGCTCCCCGAGCAGCGCCGGCAGCGCCTCGCAGCGCCCGATCGTCTCCACGAAGTTCTCCTGGTAGGAGGGCTTGCCGGAGGCCGCCGGGAGCTCGTGCAGGTCGATCACCGCGTCCGGCCGCCAGCTCTCGAAGGCCGCCTCGATGGCCCGCGTCTCCGGCTGGCTGAGGGCCTGCCAGTCGCGGTTGAGGTCCACACCCGCCGCGTTGCGGCGCGCCGACCGGCAGGCCCCGTCGGGGTTCGCCATGGGAATCATCAGCAGCGCCTCGTGCCGCAGCAGCGCCCGCTCCGCGCGCCCCTCGCTGGCCGCCAGGTGCCGCAGCAGCGCCAGCGCCGCCTCCGTGCCCGCCGGCTCATTCCCGTGCTGGCGCGCGATGATCAGCAACCTGCGCAGATCGGCCGGGTCGTAGTCGGGGTCGTGAACCGTCGCCATTGCCACGGTCCGGCCGGTGCTGGTGGTCCCCAGGCTCCTGCAGGTGACTCTCTCGGTGACATGCAGCTCCTGCAGCGCCGCCATCAGCTCGGCGTAGGAGTGGGCGTACGTGGGCACCCGCGCCGTGATGGCGTCCACAATGTCGCCCGCATGCGCGGGCGCCACCGCGACCGCTACCAGCACGGCGATGAGCGCTGCAGTAGATGATCGCTTCACGATTCGGACTCGTCCCCGCTTCCGACGCGCGCCTGCGTGGCCGGCGACCACCTGAAGATGTCGCAGATGTACGGAATGCCGCCCTCCGCCTCGATCGCCGCCGCCACCTCCCTCTGGCGACCGGGGCAGTACGCCACCATGCACCCCCCGCCGCCGGCGCCCATCTGCTTCGCCCCATGAGCGCCGGCCTCGACGGAGGCCGCGCACAGCCGCTCGATCTTCGGCGTCGAGGCGTCGATCCGCTTCTCCTGAACCTGGCTTCGTGTCATCAGTTCGCCGACCCGCGGGCCGTCTCCTGCCACCAGCGCCTCCCGGCCGGCGAGCGTGTACTGGTGCAGCCTCTCGAAGGCCTCCACCACCACCGGATCGCCCTCCTCCAGGCGCCGGCGGGTGCGGCTGAGCACCTCCGACGCGTGCCGGGGCTCGTCCGAATCGCCGACCACCACCGGCAGCTCGTCGATGGGAAGCACCTCGGCGGAGGCGGGCTCGCCCGTGGTGATGAAGGTCACGCCGCCATGGGCGATGGCATACTGGTCCATGCGGCCGCAGGAGATGCCGCAGACGTCATGCTCGGCCACATAGGCCGTCTCGGCTATCTCGTTGAGACTCATCTGCAGGTCGAACAGTTCATCGAGGGCCATGATCGCGCCCACCGTCAGCGCCGCGGAGGTGCTCAGCCCTGCCTCGATAGGGATGCCGCTCGAGAAGCGCATCGAGAATCCCCCCGGCAGCCTCTCGCGCAGCAGCCACGCCGCCGCCTGCACGTACTTCATATGCCCGGTGATGTCCGGCTCCTCGCCGATCTCAAAGCGCTCGGTCTCGTCGTAGTCGTGGCTGTACAACGTCACCCCTGGCCCGTCAGCGCGCTCGGCCTCGATGGACATGAACATATCGATGGCCGCGGCGATGACGGGCTTGTGGGCGATATCGATCTTATCCCCGAACAGGCAGATCCTGCCGGGCACGCGCAGGCTGACCGTGGTCATGGTTCACCGATGTCCGCTGCGAGCTGTTCGCCTTTCGCTCTCCCTGTTCTGCCCCGTTTACGCAGCTCCGATCCCCCTCGCCCGCAGCACCTCGTGGCACGCCTTCAGGCAGGGCTCCAGGATGCAGTCCAGGTGCCGCTGGAGAGGGTCGCGGGTGCGGATGGCCTCCGCGATGTCCTCCGCCGTGATCTCGCCCGCAGGCGGCGGCACATCGGTCGTGGAGCCCATGAACCCGGGCCCCTCATCGGCCACCAGCGCGTAGCGCTTCGCCCAGTCGCAGCGCAGCAGGTCTCGGGCGGCGAAGCAGCGGCCGCCGGCGCAGGTCTCCTCGCCCTCGGCCAGGGCCGCCACGGGGCAGGCGGGGATGCAGGGCGCCTCGCAGCCCTCGCAGGGGTCGAAGCCCTCCACGGCCTCTGTGGGATGGATCTCCGCGTCGGTGACGACCGCCGCCCAGCGCACGCGCACGCCGAACTCGGGGGTGATGACGAAGCCGCCACGGCCGATGACGCCCAGCCCTGCCGCCGCAGCCTCCACGCGCCCGGAGAAGATGTCCGGCGTCGCGAACCGCGGGTTCTGCGTCTTCGAGCCCACGCCCGTCACGTCGTAGGTGATCGCCGCCCGGAAGCCCCGGCGGTCCAGCTCCCGCGCGATGTTCAGGGCGTCGATGCCGATGTCGCGGGTCACCTCATAGCTGGCGAAGGCGTAGGGCCCCACGGCGACCGCCGGCTCCTCGCCGGCGCGGTCGAGCGTCTGCGCCGGGTAGCCCATCCCCAACACGATCACCGACCGCGCCCCCGCCACCCAGTCCTCCGGCGCGAACACGCGCGCCCCCTCCCGACTGGCGATCTCCGGCTCGATCTGCCCGTGGATCGGCCCCTTCTGCAGCACGTTCACCTTCAGGGCGTCCTCGTCGATCTGCTCGCGCAGCTCCTCGGCGATCTCGGCGACGGCCTTCGCCGAGGTCACGCCCACCAGATCCGCGCCGTCCTCGGCAACCATGCCCCGAAGCTCCTCGAGCGTCGGCGCCGCTCTCTTCCGGGACTCGACCAGCTCGGTGGCGGTCTCGGCCAGCGGCGCCTGCGTCAGCACCGCCCGCCACGCCAGGCGATTGCCGAAGCGGGGGCTGAAGAGCTGGCCGTCCACGCTCTCCAGCAGCCCCAGTCTCTCCGCCGCCTCCTGCGGTCGGAAGGTAGTGTGGCAGACGCTGTAGTAGTCCCAGCGCTCCAGCTCTCTGGTCATGTCCAGCTCAAGGTGATCCAGCAGCAGGGAGGCGCCCCACCGTGCGGCCTCACAGGGCTCGCGCAGCGGACCGCAGCCCGACACGTCGGAGTCCGTCGGCCAGTCCACAGCAAAGACGATCGCCGAGCGGCAGTCCGGAAGCTGCTCGCGGGGATCGTTCTCCTCACCCTCCTCCCAGCGGTCGGCCGAGATGATCCCCACCAGCGACATGTGGCCGTCGCGCGCCATGCGCCTGATGCGCTCTGTCAGCCGCCGATCCGCAGGCGCCTGTGGCGGCACCTCCTTGTGCAGGTAGCGGCCCCGCAGGTGCGGCGGCCGGCAGTACTTCAGGCACGGCCCCTGAGTGCCGCCGCGCCGCCCATGCTCGCGCAGCTTCTCGAGAATCACCTCCTCGGTCACATGCGGTGGGATGTCCAGGAAGGCGTCCAGGCCGAAGTGCTCGCTCCAGGCGCAGCGCCACAGGTTCTTCTCGGCGTACCGGAACTGTATCCCATCGATGTTGAGCACCACGTCCCCGGTCACCTCGTGCGCCAGCGCGCCGCCGCACTGATCCTCGCACATGCGGACGCAGGCGTCGCAGCGGTCGCACAGCGACGGGCCGGCGTACACGGGGTCGGCCACAAGCGGGGCGTCGGTGATCATGCAGCAGAAGCGCTGCCAGGTGCCGAACTCCGGGGTCATCAGCAGCCCGTGGTAGCCGATCTCCCCCAGCCCGGTGCACGCCGCGGCGTGGATATTCGACAGGTCGGGCCCGAAGGGCCGCTCGATCTCCCGGAAGGGCCGGTAGCGCCAGATGTTGGTGGGTGGGATGGGCAGCGCGCCGTGGCCGCGCCCTTCCAGCCACCGCGCCAGGTGGAACTGGATGTATCCCAGTCGCTCGTTCATCTTCCCCTGCACGCCGTAGGGGCCCATGTGGTGCGCGTCGGGGATGCCGCCCAGCTCCACGCAGGCGTCCGGATGGTGAATCGCCACCACCACCACGTTGCGGGCCTGGGGCCAGTGCCCCAGCGGATGCATCTGCGCCGGCGCGCCCTCCCAGCGCTCCACCGGCCCCACGCCCACCAGGTCCGCCCCAAGATCCACCGCCTTGGACTTCAGCGCCGCCGTCAGCGCCCGGTCCGCCTGCTGCTCGCCCGTGGTCTCGATGCTCATCAATGCCCTCCTCCGAGGAACTCGTTTGCCCTCTCCAGGTCCGACAGCCGGCCCACGTCAATCCACCACGCCTCGCGATCCACGAAGCCCCGGACGACCTCCCCGGCCGCGATCAGCTCCGGAAAGACGTCCCGCGAGAAGTCCCTGCCCGGCCCGCAGTAGTCCAGCGCCCGGCGGCTGAGGGCGAAGACCGCGGCGTTCGTGGGCTTCTCAATGGGCGGCTTCTCCACGAAGCTGAGCACCGTGCCGTCGTCGGCCACCTCCGCCACCCCCGCATGGAAAGCGATTCCGGTCACGAACCCCAGCGTGGCGGTCGGCTGACGTTCCAGGTGCTCGTCGGCAAGCCCGCGCACGTCGAGGTTCGTGAGGATGTCACCGTAATGGACCAGGATGTGCTCCTCGCCCTCCAGCAGCTCGCGCAGGTTATGGACCTCGCCGGCCGTGCCCGACGGCTCAGTGTTGATGGAGTACTGGATCTGCACGCCCAGGCGGCTGCCGTCGCCGAGGTAGTGCGTCACCTGATCGGCCATCCACGACAGCGCGATGATCTGCTCGTCGAAGCCGTGATCGCGCAGCCGAACGATGATGTGCTCGATCACTGGCACGCCCGCAACCGGCACCATGGCCTTGGAGAGGTAGTAGGTGAGGGGGCGCAGGCGCGTCCCGTGCCCTGCGCAGAGGATGATGGCGTTCATGCTCGACCTCGCATCGCGGCGTTGGCGTGGTGACCGCCAGCGGCTCTCCAGATAGTGGCCCCGATTATAGGCGCGCCTCCCCCGGTGGTCAACAGAGCGCCGTCTTTGCGGGCCCCGCTGTCTCCACGCAGCCGCGCAGGAACCTTGGGTGCCGACTGCCGCGTTGAAGGTCGAGGGCAGGTTGTGCCCGAACCTGCCCGCGGCGGGCGATCCCATCGCTCGTCCGCTGGTGTGGCTGCGGCAGACCGTCTTCTGGAGGGACCCTGGGATCATGATCGCCATGACCGGCGGCGCCGGCTTTCTCGGCTATCACATCGCCAATTGCTTCGCCCGCAAGGACCCCGAGAACCGATTCGTGCTGCTGGACATCGCCGACTACATCGAGTCCGACTACCCCCAGGGCACGCAGTTCCTCACCTGCGACGTGCGCGACCGCGACGCCTTGCAGCAGGCTCTCGAGGGCCGGGAGCTGGACTGCCTCATCCACGCCGCCGCCGCCCTGCCGCTGTGGAAGCCGGAAGACATCTTCTCGACGAATGTGGATGGTACCCGCAACGCGCTGGAGGTGGCGCGGGCGCTGGGCGTCCCCCGCGTGGTCTACGTCTCCTCCACGGCCGTCTACGGCATCCCGGAGGTGCATCCCCTCCACGAGGACCATCCCATGGAGGGCGTGGGGCCATACGGTGAGAGCAAGGTGCAGGCCGAGGAGGTCTGCCATCAGTACCAGGACGATCTGCCTATCGGCATCGTCCGCCCCAAGACCTTCATCGGCACCGCCCGCCTGGGCGTCTTCCAGATCCTCTACGACTGGGTGGAGAGCGGCTGCAAGATCCCCGTCATCGGCGACGGCTCCAACCGCTACCAGCTTCTGGAGGTCGAGGACCTCTGTGAGGCCATGTGGCTGTGCGCCACCGAGGATCCTGACATATGCAACGACACCTTTAACGTGGGCGCCGAACAGTTCCAGACGGTCCGCGAGGACGTGGGGGCGCTGTGCGAGTATGCGGGCACCGGCGCCCGCGTGATGGGCACGCCGGCGTGGCTGGTCAAGCCCGCCCTGGCGCTGCTGGAGGCGCTGCATCTCTCGCCGCTGTATAAGTGGGTCTACGGCACCGCCGACACTGACAGCTTCGTGGCCGTGGACAAGATCAAGCAGACGCTGGGCTGGTCGGCTCAGTACTCCAACGCTGAGGCGCTGATCCGATCCTACCAGTGGTATCTGGATCACAAAGACGAGCTGGGACAGGCCACAGGTATTACCCACCGCGTGGCCTGGAACCAGGGGGCCTTGAAGCTCGTCAAGGCCATCATGCGCTGACCCGCATGATCCGCGCATGTCGGCCTGCGCCTGACGATGCTCGTCAGGGCAAGCCCGCGGGCCCGAGCGGTCCCAAACCCCCATCAGCTTCCCCGCCACCCGTTGACTTCCGAGGGTACGGTGATATATACTGAAGGCAGTGCGAACGGTATCTGACCGCGGCGTGAAGACGCCGCGCTCCATTACTTCGAGGGCCGGCATCCGGAACCCGGATCCGGCCTGACAGGAGGATGATTCGTTACGTCACAGCAGAGCACGCGTAAGCCCACGACCTCAGTGCAGGTCGAGGGTGGGGAGCTGAGTTCGCTGGTAGGCGAGCGAGACGCGAATCTGCGCATGATCGAGGATGAGCTGGACGTCGTGATCGTCCCCCGTGACGATCGCTTGCAGATATACGGAGACAGGGGCCGCGCCGAGACCGCCGCGAAGCTGCTGGACACCTGTCTGGAGGCCATCCGCGGCGGCACCGTGCCCACGCAACAGGACATAACGTGCGCCCTGCGCGCCACCACCGACGAGTCCGAGGACGCCTCCGAGGCCCTGCTGGCTGAGGCCGTCATCGTCACCCACCGCGGCAAGCCCATCCGCCCCAAGACCCCCGCACAGGCCGAGTACGTCCGGGCGCTTCGCGACCTGGACCTCACCTTCTGCATCGGCCCCGCCGGCACCGGCAAGACCTACCTGGCCATGGCCGCCGCCACGGCGGCCCTGAAGGCCGGAGAGGTCAACCGCCTGGTGCTCTCCAGGCCCATCGTGGAGGCCGGTGAGAGCCTGGGCTTTTTGCCCGGCGACATGCTGCACAAGGTGGATCCCTATCTGCGACCACTGCACGATGCACTCCACGACATCATCGGCACCGACCGGACTCGGCGACTCACCGAGCATGGCACCATTGAGGTGGTGCCGCTGGCCTACATGCGCGGCCGCACCATCAACGACGCCTTCATGATCCTCGACGAGGCGCAGAACTGCACGATCGCGCAGATGAAGATGTTCCTCACCCGCATGGGCTTCAGCTCCAGGATGGCCGTCACCGGCGACATCACCCAGAGCGACCTGCCCGACGAGGCTTCCAGTGGCCTCCGACACGCCCTGCAGGTCCTCGAGGGCGTGGATGGCGTCAAGCTGTGCACGCTCACCCAGCGCGACATCGTGCGCCACGACCTGGTGCAGCGCGTCGTGCGCGCCTACTCGGCCGCCGAGCGTCCTGGCGGACCGCGGGCCGGGATCGAGGATGCGCAGAGGGCGTAGCAGCGCCAACAACGACGCCGCACAGCCGCCCAGCGTGCTGGGCGTGCGCCTCAACACCTTCACCTACACCCGCGCCGCCATGGCCGTGGCCACCTCCCTGCTGCTGTTCGGCGCACTCTACACCAGGCTCCTGCCCCAGAAGGTAAGCCTCCAGCCGGGCATGGTCGCCGAACGCACCATCATCGCACCACGCTCTGTCACCTACACCGACACCCAGGCCACCAAGGACGAGCAGCTGCGGGCGCGCGAGGAGGTGCTCGACCTCTACAGGGCAGTTCCCGAGGCCGAGGCGCTGGTAAAGCAGACCGTCAACGACATCTTCGATGCTGCTCTGCAGGTCAGGGAGCAGCCGGCCACACCCGTGCCGCCCGAGGAGGCGCCCGAGCCTCCGGGCGAGCCCGCTGAGGGTGAGGCTCAGGCGCCCCGTGAGGACGTCGAGCAGATGGTCCGCGACCTCCAGCAGGTCATCGAGGTGGCGCTCAGTGACGAGACCCTCCGCCTCCTGGTGACGGCCGGCGAGGGCGTCCTGGAACGGTTGCGCCGCGATGCCCAGGCCCTTGCCACCCAGGAGATGCAGGACCCCATCACGGACAACACGGACGACCTCGCCGAGGCCCGCAAGGATGTTCGAGAGGCCGCCGCCGAACTGCCGCTTACGCCTCCCTATCAGCGGCTGGTCGCTGACGTTGCCGCCAACTCCCTGCGCCCCAATCAGAGCTTCGATGAGGAGAGGACGGCCGAGCTCCGCAAGCGGGCCGCGGCCAAGGTCGATCCAGTTCGCCGCCAGATCCAGGCCGGCGACGTTGTGGTGGCCGCCGACGAGACCGTCACCCAGCGACACATCGACATGCTCAAGGCCCTCGGACTTATGACGCCCAGCGTCGATCCCAGCCAGGCGTTGAGTCTGCTGGCATTGCTGACCGCCATCGTCCTGGTCTTCGGCGCCTATGTGGCGCGCTTCGCGCCCCAGGTGTGGACCGACGACCGCCAGATGCTGCTGCTGTGCGCGGCCCTGCTGCTGGCCGCGGCGGGCTTCCGCATCGCCCTTCAATGGTCGGTCTATGGCGCCATCACCCTCGGCGTGGCCACCGCCCTGACCATGATGGTCGCCATGCTGCTGGGCACCCGGCTGGCCATCGTCTTCAGCGTGGCCGCAGGGCTGCTGGCCGGTCTGGTGGCCACCGGCAGCGACGCCCGCCTGGTGATAGCCACCATCATCTGCTCCACCTTCGCGGCCTACGTCATCACCGCCGCCGGCGGGAGAAGCCTCACCGTCGCGCGTGCGGCCGGCCTGGTCGGAGTCGGCAACGCCGTCCTCTTCGCGATCGCCAGCGACGTCTTCGGCCTCTCGGTGGCCAGCAGCCAGGTCCTGGCCGCCGTCCTGGCCGGCCTCATCTCCGCCAGCGTGGCCGTGGTCGCAGTCATGGCCCTCGAGCGCGTCGTGGGCGCGGTCACCGACCTGCGGCTGATGGAGCTGGCGAACCCCAATGAGCCCATCCTGCACCGGCTGCTCACCGAGGCGCCCGGCTCCTATCACTCCTCCGTAATGGTCGCCAACCTCGCCGAGCCGGCCGCGGAGGAGATCGGCGCCAACTCCCTTTTGGTCCGCACCGCCGCCATGTATCACGATATCGGGAAGCTCACGCGCCCTTACTTCTTCATCGAGAACCAGTTCGGCGAGGAGAACCCGCACGAGAAGCTCAAGCCGCACCTGTCGGCCCTCACCCTCATGGCTCACGTCCGGGACGGCTACGAGCTGGCCCGCGAGATCGGCCTCCCACAGCAGGTGGCCGACATCGTGCGCCAGCACCACGGCACCTCCCTGGCCTCCTACCCCTATCACCTGGCCCTGGAGCAGGATGGCGAGGAGAACGTCAACGAGACTGACTTCCGCTACCCCGGGCCCAAGCCGCAGACCCGGGAGGCCGCGCTGGTGATGCTCGCCGACTCCGTGGAGGCCGCCGCCCGCACCCTCGTCAACCCCACGCATGACCAGATCGAGGAGCTCGTGGACAGCATCATCGAACAGAAGGTGGATGACGGCCAGCTCGACGAGTCCCCCCTCACCTTTTCCGACCTGCACACCATTCGCGACAGCTTCGTCGCCACGCTGCACGGCATCTTCCATCAGCGGCTGAAATACCCGGAGCAGGAGGAGGAAGAGGAGGCGCTGGACGAGGCCGATCTCGAGCGCGCCGCCCGCGCCTGAGCCACGATGGAGGTCGAGATCCGCAATCTGGAGGAGCTGCCCGTCGATAACCGGGTCCTGGCCGAGGCGGCCCGGGGGGCGCGAGCTGCCGGCGACCGCCCCCTCGACGCGGTCTCCATCGCCGTTGTGGACGACACTCGCATCCGGGAGGTCAACCGCCGGTTCCGGAACACCGATGCCGCCACCGACGTTATCGCCTTCGAGGCCGAGGAGGAGGCTGGACGGCTGGCCGGCGAGGTCATCGTCTCGGCACAGACCGCCCGCAGGCAGGCGCACGAGGCCGGGCACTCGCTGCAGACTGAGCTGTGCCTGCTCGTGGCCCACGGCGTGCTGCACGTTCTCGGCTACGAGGACCACTCTCCGGAGGCCCGCGCTGAGATGACCGAGCTGCAGGAGGGCGTCCTCCAGCACATGAGGGAGCTGCTCAGCGACGATGAGTGATCGGCCCCAGGACGACCAGCAGCAGCCACAGAGGCCGTGGAAGCGCCGCTCGACCCTGGATAGCTTCCACCACGCCTTCGAGGGCCTCTACTACGTCTTCAAGACCCAGCACAATCTGCGCACCCAGTCAATCATGGCCGCCATGGTGCTGCTGGCGGCATGGGGATTCGGCGTCACCAACGCGGAGCTGCTGCACCTGCTGGTGGCCATGGTCCTGGTCCTCACCGCCGAGGTCTTCAACACGGCCATTGAGGGCCTCATCGACCTGGAGATCGAGCACTGGAACGAGGTCGCCAAGGTCGTCAAGGACGTGGCCGCCGCCGCTGTGCTCATCTGCTCCATCTACGCTCTGCTGGCGGGCGCCATGATCTTCGCCACCAACGAGAACGTGCTGCGGCTCCTGCAGTGGCCGCCCGAGCTGCCCGCCCGTCCGCACCTGGGCCCGCTGCAGATCGTCCTGGTGGGCATGCTGCTGCTGGCGGTGCTGATCGTCTGGATCAAGCGCGCCACGGGCTGGCGGTCCTTCCTGACCGGCGGCGTCATCTCCGGCCACACCGCCCTGGGCTTTCTGATCGCCGCCTCCATCGCCCTGGTCACTCACAGCCCCTCGGTCAGCGCCCTCGCCCTGGCTCTGGCCCTGCTGCTGGCCCAGAGCCGGCTGCAGGCGGGCATCCACAGGCTCTCGGAGGTGGCGGTGGGGGCTCTGCTGGGCATCCTGCTGTCACTGCTGCTTTTCGCCTGGCCGGTGATCTCGTAGCCGCCGGGTCCCGCCGGCGCGCCCGCGTGGCCGCCAGAGTCCCCAGCGCCGTCGCGCCGCTTTCGCTTGACCGCATATCGTCCTCGCGCTGCGGAGGTGCAGTCGTGCACAGGCTTCGCATCGGCTTCATCCGCCCGGACGGCGCCTCCGAGCGCGCGCACTCATCGCCATGATCACACCCAGGATTCCTCGGCCCAACATCCACGAGTTCGACTTCCTCGTCGTCGGCTCCGGCGTGGCGGGCCTGTTCACCGCCCTGCACCTGGCCGACCGGGGCACCGTCGCCCTCCTCACCAAGGACGAGCTCACCGAGTGCAACACCGAGTACGCCCAGGGCGGCGTGGCCGTGGCCATAGGGCGCGACGACGCCCCCGAGCGCCACGCGGAGGACACCCTGGAGGCCGGCGCGGGCCTGTGCAATCCGGACGCGGTGGAGGTGCTCACCGGCGAGGGCCCGGCGGCGGTGGAGGAGCTCATGCGGCTGGGCATGCGCTTCGACCGTGAGGGCGGGGACCTGCTCCTGGGGCGGGAGGCCGCTCACAGCAGGCGCCGCATCCTCCACGCCTCCGGCGACGAGACCGGCCATGAGGTGGAGCGCGCCCTGTCACGCCGCGCCTCCGTGCATCCCGCCATCGAGATCTTCGATCATACGCTCATGACCGATCTGCTCCTGGTGGAGGGCCGCTGCGTGGGCTGTGACGCCCTGGCCCTGGCCGACGGGGAGCGGGTGCGCTTCGTGGCCTCGGTCACCATCCTCGCCACCGGCGGCCTCGGCCAGGTCTTCGACGTCACCACCAACCCGCTGGTGACCACCGGCGACGGGATGGCCGCCGCCTGGCGCGCCGGCTGCCGGCTGATGGACATGGAGTTCGTCCAGTTCCATCCCACCGCCCTCTACCATGAGGGCTCGCCGAAGTTCCTCATCTCCGAGGCCGTCCGCGGCGAGGGCGCGGTGCTGCGCAACGCCGCCGGGGAGCGCTTCATGCCCGAGTACGACCCGGAGGGCGACCTGGCGCCCCGCGACGTGGTGGCCCGCAGCGTGTTCAGGGAGATGGGCAAGGACGGCCGGGAGTTCGTGGAGCTGGACTTCTCGTCAATCCCCCTGGAGCGCTTCCTGTCACGCTTCCCGGGCATCGTGGCGGAGCTGCGCCGCCAGGGCTTCGACATCTACCGCGAGCGAGTGCCCGTGGCTCCCGCCGCGCACTACGCCATGTCCGGCGTCTGCACCGATCTCCGCTGCCGCACCGACGTCCCGGCCCTGCTGGCCATCGGCGAGTGCTCCTGCATGGGGCTGCACGGCGCCAACCGCCTGGCCTCCAACTCCATCCTGGAGGCCCTCGTCTTCAGCCTCCGTGCCACCGACCTGGCCCCGGCCCTCCCACGCCTCTCCTACGAGCAGCTCGGCGTGGCCGCGGAGCTGGCTCCGCCACCGGTACGCGTGGCCGCCCCCGCTCTCCGCGGCGAGCTGCAGCGGCTCATGCAGCAGCACGCCGGCATGGAGCGCGATGAGGAGGGCCTCCGCGAGGCCCAGGAGCAGGTCGAGGCCTGGGCCCGGCAGATATCCACCGTCCCCGTGGCCTCCCGCGAGGAGGCGGAGGCCGCCAGCCTGGTCACCATCGCCCGCCTCATCCTCACCGCCGCGCTGGCCCGCACCGAGAGCCGCGGCGCCCACTTCCGCAGCGACTTCCCCGACCGCGACGACGCCTGGCAGCGCCACCTCGTCCTGCGCGCGGACCCCTCTGGAGCCCCGGCCACGGAGTTCGCGCCCGTCGCGCATCCAGTCGGGTAGCACGACCCCGGACGTCTACGGCACGATGACGTGCACCGTGTCCGTCGTGGCCGCCAGCAGCCGCGTGCCATCCCCGGCTCCGATGACGCCCAGCCGCAGCGGCCGGCCCTCCAGCGCAACTGCGCCTACCAGCTCCATCCCGGCGTTGACGAGGTAGACGGAGCCGTCATCGCAGGCGACCGCCACGCGAGGCGCCCCCTGTGCGGCCTGCACCAGCGCGATGTCGTTCACGGCGTCGCCGAAGTCCCGCTGGGCCAGCACCTCGCCGTCGGCGTCCAGCACGTAGACGTAGCCGGTCTCCGACGCCGCCGCAAGCTCCTGCCCCGCCGCCTGGTGCAGGTCCGCGGCGATCAGCTCCGTGAAGGCGAAGCCGTAGTTGGGGAATTCGAAGCGCTGCGGGCCGTCGTAGGTGGAGCAGGTGAAGGCCCCCGTCGATGAGCCGTTGGCGACCTCGTCGGTGCCGTCACCGTCCAGGTCCCCGATGGCCATCTGCACATCGCCCAGCTCCGAGCGGACGTTGGCCGTCTGCCGGCCCTCGGCGTCGAAGATCTCGACGGAGCCGTAGCGGTTGGCGACCGCGATCTCCAGCGCGCCGTCGCCCTCGAAGTCGTGCAGCGCCATGTCGAGCATGCCGTGCTCGATGGAGTCGAAGCGCCACAGGAGGTTGAAGTCGGTGTCGTAGCGCACCAGGTTGGCGTTCATGAGGCCGGCGATGATGTCGAGCTGCCCGTCGCCGTCAAGGTCATCGACCGCCAGCGCTCCCACGCGGGGCTGGCGGACGCTGGAGCGCCCCACGCGCAGCGGGATGTCGCAGTGATGCCGCCGCTCCACCTGGCCGGTGGCGGCGTCGATGACGTGGATCATCTCGTCATCGGCCCCCAGCAGCACCTCCAGCGCCCCGTCGCCGTCGATGTCGGCGTGGGCCAGCGAGCGGGCGGTGCCCCCGGCCGCAACGCTCCACAGCTCCTCCCCGGTGGCGGTGACAGCGCGCGCCACGCGCGCCCGCAGCACGATCAGCTCCTCGGCGCCATCGCCATCCAGGTCCACGGGATAAAGCCTCTCCACCGGCTGCCTCTCGGTGCCCGGCTCCACCGGCACCTCCAGCGCCCGCTCCGTCCGCAGCTCCGGCGCCTCCAGGCCCTCCTCCGGCGGGGCCCCGCCTTCGGCCGCCGCCGCCCGCGCCACGAAGGTGTCGAAGAGCCGCTCAAGCTCCACGATGCCCGCTGCGGCGTCGCCGAACTCGGCCAGGTCCATGTCCAGCCGGCCCTCGTAGAGGGCAAAGGGCATCCCGCCCAGCACCACCGACGTCAGCTCCGGCGGGCCCACGATGGTGATGTGCGGCGGGTCGGCGCGAAGCTCACCGCTGAAGGGCTGCTCGGCGTAGATCTCGCCGCGGAAGTCGGTGACGTCGGCGCCCCACACAGTGTCCCGGGTGAAGGCCATCATCTTCATCTCCGCCTGTCCGCCAATCATGGCCTCATCCCCCACCAGCACCACCAGCCACGGCTCGCCCTCCCGCGTCACCATCACGGCCTCGTCGCTGATCCGCCGCAGGTCATAGGCCTTCGGCTCATCGGTAGCATCGTTGTAGAAGAGCGTGTGGAAGGCCCGCATCTCGCCGGGCTCCATCTCGCCCCCCAGCCGCTGGCGCATGTAGGTGATGTGCCGGCCAACGTGGTTGATCCGCCCCGTCAGCTTGCTCTGCGCCACCCCGTCGGCCTTCACGAAGAACCGCTTCTCCGGCGCCTGCTCCACCATCTCCTCGGGCAGCGGGGGCGCCTCCTCGGCCTCCACCTCCGCCACCACCGTGCCCTCCGCATCCCGCACCAGGATGCGGTCCAGCATCGGCCCCGGGCCCTCGCGAAGGGTGATCGTCACCCGGTGCGCTCCGGCCTCGGCGATCTCGATGTTGGGCGTGGGCTCGTCCTTGGTCCAGGTGCGCGAGGACGGGCCGAAGCTGTCGATGGGAATGTGAAAGGCGGTTCGCTCTCCGCCGTCGATGGACACGTAGAAGCTGTCCGCGCCGGTGCTGACCCCGGAGGCGAACAGCGTCATCTCCAGCTCCCCCGCCGGCAGCTCCAGCACGGTGTCGAGCTGCGAGACGCTGGTGCCGAACTTCTCCGCCCGCTCCACGCCCTCCGCGGGCTCGGTGACCGTGATCAGCTCCCGGCTCCCCACGCCCCCGACGCCCCTCCGGACGGTGCTGAAGACCCGGCCGTCGGTCAGCTCCTGCTGGCCCTCCGCCAGCGTCTTCCAGTTGCCCACAAACGTATAGTCATCGGCCTCATTGGCCCGCATCCGGTCAGTGACCAGCACGAACTCGCCCTTCAGCCAGAAGATGTTGCGCAGCCAGTCCACGCCGTTGTAGTCGTAGACGGCCGTCTCCACCAGCGTGGCCGAGGGCAGGTCGGCGATGGTCTGAAGCGCCGCGCAGGAGGGGATCAGCTCCGCCACCCGGCCGCCCCGGATGACGCTGACGCCGTTGTGGTCGGTGGTGTTGCGCACCAGGTAGTCGCCGTCGATCAGCCAGTCCTGCCCGTCGGCGTAGTACTTGATGATGCTGTTCCCGTCGTACTGCAGGTGCTTGCCGCGCGAGTAGCCGTCCAGCAGGAAGTACTCCGCGTCCATGTCCAGGCTCTCACGGAAGGCGATCTTGTCGAAGCACTCCTCCTGCGGGATGTTGGGCGGCGTGGGCTCACCGCCATAGTCGGCTCGCTCGGTGGTGTAGCGATAGACCTCCGGGTGCAGCTCGAAGACCGTCGCGCCGGCCAGGTCCAGCCACTCCACCGGCTCCACCGACGGGTCGTAGGGGCTCTCATAGCCGCCCTCCATGACGCGATCCAGCCACCACAGGAAGCGGCCATCCCTGTAGTACCACAGCGCCCAGTGCAGGTTCCGCGCGTAGACTCCGTGCCCGTATCCGGAGTCCCCGAAGCCGGCGGCGTCCCCGGTATTGTCGCAGAAGCCCACCTCGTACTCAGCGTGCCGCAGCACATTCCCGTTCTCGAAGTAGCTGTAGTCGTTCTCGGCAAGCGTGTACTCGATGGTGTGGCGGGGGACGATGGAGACGTAACCCGCCGAGTCCTCCTGCGGCTTCCAGGACTTCACCTGCCCGGTGAAGGCCGCGGCGCACTTCTCCAGCATCAGCGCGATCTTCCCATCCACGTCCCCGTAGTAGCGGTCGAAGTAGCGGGCCATCCAGTAGATGCCCAGCAGCGGGAAGGTGGTGTGGTTCCAGATGATGCCGTCATTGTCCTCAAGCGAGCCGTAGTAGGAGGTGTGCGAGGGCAGCACGTAGAGGGCATTGAGGATGACGTTCGTGCAGTGCAGCCGCTCCTCGTCGGTGAAGATCGGCGCCTCCTCCAGCACATCCCACATGGCGCCGATCATGTTCGAGGTGGTCTCCTCCGGCCAGGTGTAGTGATGGTGCGGGTCCTCCATGAACCGCTCCCCGGCCAGCATCAGCAGGTGCTTGGCCCGCCGGGGGTGCGCCAGGTCGCCTGTGTCGCGGTAGCGCTGCACCGCCTCCCAGAACCGGCGCAGGAT
Source organism: Armatimonadota bacterium (assembly GCA_034722055.1). Lineage (GTDB taxonomy): Bacteria > Armatimonadota > Zipacnadia > Zipacnadales > UBA5352 > JAYENL01. The sequence goes on along the minus strand of JAYENL010000288.1, from coordinate 8,574 downwards.
GTGCAGGTCCACGTCGGACTCGATGTACTCCTGCGCCGCCTCCTCGCCCATCGCCTCGGCGCCGGAGACGACCAGCAGCGGCTCCGCCAGCACCCAGTCACCCTCTGGGATGCGGCCAACCAGGTCCTCGACGCCGGCCGTCAGGCCGTCGAGGTCGGAGGCGCCCACCACCAGGATGTTCATCCCCCGCGGCCAGTTGTAGGGCTCGTGCACCGTCTGCAGCACGTAGCGGCCCGGGCCGGGCGCGAGGGCATCGATCTGCAGGTATTTATTCCAGTAGAGACGCTCGATGATGAAGTTGTTGTTGAGGTTGCCCAGCGCGATGATGGTGCCATCCGAGCCCACCAACGAGCGGCAGTCGCTGGTCACCTCCGGCCGCGCGCCGGTCTTCGCCTCGATCTGCGACGCCAGGTTATCGCCCAGGGCCGCGTACTCGTCGCCCTTCGGCACCGCGATGGTGGCAACGGCCTCCCCATCCGCGACCACCGGCGTGCGCAGGTTCAGCTCACGGACCTGCTCGATGCCGGATGCTCCATGCGCCGCCAGGGGGTAGCGCGCTCCGAGCGTCTCGGCATCGACCGACTCCAGCGAGGCGTCATCGATGATGGCCTCGGTGGTCCAGTAGTGCATGGTGTAGATGTAGACTCTGGCCTGCTCCGTGCCCTCCGGGGCCCTGCCGGCGATGGTGAACTTGCGCCAGGTGCCCAGCTCCGGGGCCATGCGGATGTTGTGGATCTCGTCACCGGGCAGGAATCGGAGCTGCAGGTTCATGGCCCCGTCATTGTTGCGCTGGAGCTGCTTGAGCCACACGCTGAGCATGTAGATGGCGCCCGGCTCGGCCTCCACCGTCTGCACCACGCCGGTGGCGTAGCGGTTATCGCGCTCCTCGGGGCCGGTATCGATCAGCCTCACGGCCCGCTCCCCCGAGTGCGCGTCCTCACTCGCCTCCAGCCTGCTCTCCGGGACCCCACCGCCGTACCGGCCCCACCCCTCGGGCACCCCGTCCTCGCCGAACTCCTCGAACCCTGGGTTCGCCAGCAGCTCCTGGGCCCCCAGCGGGGCCGCCAGCGCGAACGCTGCCACGACCATCACCACGCGGATCGCACGCGTCATCGAGACCACCTCCACGGAGCGCTTCAGTGCGTGAGCCCCCTTCGATTCCACCGCCCCCGACACCTGCCGGCGGCAGGTCTGTCGGCCACCACGGGGAAGGGGGAACGTGGGTGATTTGCCATCCCGTAGGACAGGTCTCCAGGCCTCAACGCCCTCCCTTCCGCGTAGGTGGGGCTCAAGCCACTCGCGTCCGCGTACTCGCGTCCGCGTAGGTCGGGCA
>JAYENL010000288.1:0-7231 GCA_034722055.1 Armatimonadota bacterium | reverse complement strand
CGCGGGGCGGGTTTGGTGGGGCTCCCCCCCCCCCCCGCCCTGAGAAAGGGTGCCATCCGATGGACGTGCCTGCAGGACACCGCTGCGGCGGAGCCGAACCGACGCATACACAGGTCGTTGTGAGAGGAGCCGGTAATGCACATGCTCATCGACATCCACCGCCACTACCATCGCGTTGAGGGGGAGCTTGAGGAGTACATGCAGCGCGCCCGGTCCATCGGCGTCGAGAAGGTCGGCATGTCCACCTGCGGGCCGCTCTTCAACCAGTACGACAACGAGGGCGTGGTGCGCGCCCGGGAGCAGTACCCGGGCATGATCATCAGCTTCGGCTACGTGAAGCTGGGCATCGACGGCGTTGAGAAGGTGGATCACCTGCACACCCTCGGCTTTGAGGCCCTCAAGATGATCGTGCCGACGGTCCCCTACGACGACCGCTCGCTGCTGCCCATCTACGAGCGCGCGGAGGCGCTGGGGATGCCCTGCAACATCCACTGCGGGATTCTCGGCAGGCTGCGCAACGAGCGCGGTCACGACATCGCCTGCAGGCGCATGAGGCCGGTGTGCCTGGACATGGCCCTGCGCTCCTGCCCGGACCTGAAGGTTCTCATGCCCCACCTCGGCCAGCCCTGGTACGACGAGGCGTGGATGATGATCGCCACCTACGAGAACCTCTTCTGGGACCTCTCCAGCGTCTGCCTCAAGCGCTCCACCGAGTTCCTGGCGGACCTGTTCCTGAGCCTGGGCGAGGAGGTGTGGGAGAGCGCCTCGCGCAGGCTCTGCTATGCCTCCGACACCTCCGATCCGGTGATGATGCGCGACCGCTACGAGGAGATCCTGGATGCCATGGGCGCCGACGACGACCTGCGCCAGAGCGTCTACCGCGGCGCCGCGGAGAGGCTGATGAGTTAGCTATCAGCGGTCAGCTACCAGCTATCAGCAGACGACATCTCCAGGCGCGCCATGGTGTCGTTTGCCGTAGCTCGTTGCTGATACCTGACAGCTCATAGCTGACAGCTTGACCGGGAGGTCAAAGCATGGCCTGGCTGCTGCTGGGCTACGATGTCGAGAATCCCGACCCGGATTCGCCGGTAACGGAACGGTTCATGCGGGTCGCCACGCGGGTGCACCGGGAGCTGGAGGCGCCCGGGACGTTCTTTCTGTGCGGTCGCACGGTCGAGAGCAACGTTGACGCCATCCGCGCCGCCCTAAACACCGGGCTTTTCGACGCCGGCCAGCACACCTACTCGCACGTGCGCTTCAAGACCCTCTGGCAGGTCAACGAGGAGGGCGAGACCGTCCACGAGGGCGGCTCGGTGGCGGAGATCGCGCGGGAGGTGGACCGCGCCAGCACCGTCATCCGGGAGCTGCTGGGCGTTGAGGTCGAGGGGCTGACCACGCCGTGGGGCTACTACCGGGGCCTGGGCGACCGCCCCGATCTGCTGGCGATCCTGCACCTGGCCGGAATCCGCTACGTCCGAAGCTGGATGCGCAATGAGCGCGACTGGGTGCCCGTGCCGCTGGACCGGCAGCCGTTCTTCTACGCCGCCCAGGGCTTCCCGGAGCTGCTGGAGCTGCCGCTGACCGTCCGGCACGACTGCGACTGGGGGAACCATTTGGGGTTCGAGCCACGTCGATACGATTCAGTGGAGCCCTACGCGCGGTTCGTGGCCGACCAACTTGAGCAGGTGGCTGCGAAGGATTGGGTATTCGTGTATAATCAGCATGACACCACCACGGTGCGGTGGGATCCGGAGATGGTCGTGGTGCAAACGCTGATCGAGCGGGCTCGCGAGCTGGGGATATCCGTGGGGCTGTATCGGGAATGCTATGAGGAGCGACTGCGGGAGGGGGAGGGCGGTTAGCTCGTGACCGAGTTCGTGGTGCAGGCGTGGAAGATCGGCAACGTCATCGAGTTCGACTGGCGCTTCATGCGGGCGCTGATCAAGCTGGACGTCTCCATGCGCGTGGGCGACCTGGTGCACATCGTAGGACCGAGCACGGACTTCCGGCAGCGGGTCGAGGCCATGGAGTTCATGCGCGAGAAGGTTATGCGGGGGAAGGCGTCGCAGAAGGTCTGGATACCCGTGGAGGCCCGCGCGCGGCCGGGCGACGCGGTGGAGCTGCTGGAGCGCGGCGAGGACCAGACGGAGCCGCTGGCAGGACTGAAGCAGGCGTGACGTGCTTCGAGACGTGTGAGGAGGGCTGACGATGCGGACCTGGACCATCCCGATCGCTCTATCTATTGCACTCATTGCCGGACTGGCTGGCTGTGGCGGAGGGGGCGAGAGGCCGGCAACCCCGGCCCCGCCCACCTCACCCCAGACATCGGCTATCGAGGGCCAGGTGCAGACCACCGGGGCCGCCAGCGACTACGAGCTGACCCTCGACGGCCAGCCCGTGCCCGGGGCGCTGCAGGCCGACGGCAGATACCTCATCGAGGGCGTGCCGCCCGGCCGCCATCGCGTGGCGGCCATCGCCCGCGACGGCATGAGCGGTGGGTACGTCACTGTGGAGTTGGGGGAGGCGGAGCGCGCGCGAGCGCCGGACATCGTCCCCGAGGTCGGCGGGCAGATCGTGGGCATGGTGACCGTTAAGGACGATCAGGGCCTCCGCGCGCTGGAGGGCGTGGAGGTCACCGCGCAGCCGAGCGGCCCGGTGATCATGGAGGAGGACGAGACTGCCGTCTACCCGCCTCCGGAGCTGCCCAGCTTCAGCGCCTTCACCGAGGAGGACGGCTCCTACCGCATCCGCGCCGTCCCGCCGGGCGAGTACATCGTCACCGTGGTGGCGCCCGGCATGGAGCAGGGCTGGCGCTGGGTGGAGGTCGGCCTGGGGCGCACCGCGGCCGCCGACTTCCTCCTCCGCCCCACCCCTGTCACGGGCGTGGGGACGGTGCAGGGCCAGGTGATAGGCATCAGCGAGGATGGTGAGGTCCCACTGGCCCGAGCGCGGGTGACCATCAGCACCGAGATCCCGTGGGAGCCCCCGGGCGAGATCGTGGAGCCGCCGCCTCCTCCGGAGCTGGAGCCCCGCGAGGGCGACGATGGCGATATCCCCGACGCCACCGCGATCCCTCGGCCAGACTTCACCGCGGTGAGCACCATCACCGACGAGCAGGGCCGCTACTCCCTGAACGCGCCCGCCGGCCGGGCTGTGATCGAGGTCTACCTGCCCGGCTGGGAGCCGGCCGTAGCGGAGATCGTCATTGAGGCCGGCGAGACGCTGGTCAGGAACTTCGAGCTTGAGCCGTGGGACGTGGAGCTGCCACCGCCGCCCCCCGGATCCGATGACGGTGGCGATGGCGACGAGGCCCCACCGCCCCCGCCCGACCTGCAGCGGAGGCCGGCCCCTCAGCCTCCGACACCACCCTTCTCGGGGGACTGACTCCGGCCGCCGACACAGACCGAGACTCAAATGTTGAGCTGAGCCGTCGCAGCGCGCTGAAGGAGGAGGCTGTCTGCGTACCGGAAGAATCCTCCTGATGGGACTGGTGTTCCTCGTCCTGGCCAACCTCTGGGTTCGCCAGGGCGCGCTCATTACGCTGGCCGCCCAGGTGGCCATGGCCGTCCCCCCGGTTCCCGCCCTCGCGGCGCTGCTGCTTCTGCTGGCGGCCCTGCCCATCGTCAGGAAGATCGGCTTCCGACGCACCGACGTCATCGGCGTCTACGCCTTCCTGACCCTGGCGGTGGCGCTGACCTCCGGCGCTGCCATGCGCTTCTTCCTCCCGGCGCTGCCTACCCCGTTCTACTTCGCCTCCCCCGAGAACCGCTGGGAGCAGTTCCACGACTACATCCCCGAGTGGCTGGTACCGGAGCGCGGTGAGGTCATCCGCCAGTACTTCGAGGGCATCGAGGCCGGCGGGGTTCCCTGGGACGCGTGGCTGCAGCCCCTGGGGATCTGGCTGCTGTTCTTCGTGGCCTTCTACGGGCTGCTGATGTGCATCGCGCTGATCTTCCGCCCGGTGTGGGAGCAGGACGAGCACCTGGCCTACCCCATGGCCGAGCTGCCGCTGATGCTGGCGGGCTACCGCCGCGAGATCCTGCGTGGGCTGTGGACCAACGGGCTGTTCTGGGTGGGCTTCGTCCTCATCTGCCTGCATAACGGCTTCAACATCATGAATGCCTTCAACCCGGCGGTCACCGCCCTGGGGCTGCAGACGAACCTCAACAACCTCCTCAGCGAGCACCCCCTCACGGCCCTGCGGCCGCTGGTCTTCCGCTACCGCCCCCTGATCTTCGGCATCTCCTACCTGATGCCCAGCGACATCGTCATCTCCACGCTCCTGTTCTACTTCGTGTACCTCAAGGGCCTCAGCCTCTACGGCGCTCTCACCGGCGTGCAGGCGCCGAACTTCCCCTTCTGGCGCAAGCACTCCATGGGCTCGATGGTGGGGATCACGGTGGTGCTGCTCTACGCCGCGCGGCACCGCATCCGCCAGGTCTTCGCCCGCCTCACCCGGCGCAATGACGTGCCGCTGTGGCTCCCGGTGGGCTTCATCCTCTCCGCGGCGGTGGTCTTCGGCTTCTGGTGGCTGGCGGGGATGGACTGGTGGCTGATCCTGGTCTACTACGGTCTGCTGCTCTCGTCGGCGATCGGCTACATGCGCGGCCGGGCCCTCACCGGCTACCCCCACCACTGGATCAAGCCCCTGGACCAGGAGCGCGACGTCATCATCGACTTCCTCGGCACCCACCGCATGGTGCCGGGCGAGAGCTTCCGCTCCCTGACGCTGCTGAGCGTGCAGCACTTCCTCTCGCGCGGCTACATCCCGCAGCTCGCGGCCTTCCCCATGGAGTCCTTCAAGATGGCTCGCGAGATCAAGATCGACGTCCGGCAAATGCTGCATCTGATGATCTGGGCGGTGGTGCTGGGGTCGGTGGTGAGCTGGTGGATGCACATCGACACCGCCTACCAGTTCGGCTCCAACGTCCTGGAGGGCGGCACCACCTCCGGCGGCCAGCGCGTGGACCTGATGAGGCGCTCCTACGAGGCGCTGGCGGGATGGATGCGCGGCCACGAGGAGCCGAACCGGTCGCACCAGATGGCGGTGCTGGCGTCCTTTGGCATCACCATCCTGCTGGCGATCCTGCGGCGACTGTTCATCCAGTTCCCCCTGCACCCCATGGGCTTTGTGTTCGCCTTCACCGGCGCGGCTGAGAACGGCTGGGCGGCGCTGCTGACCTCCACCATCATCAAGTCCATCGCCCTTGGCATCGGCGGCATGGGCACCTATAACCGCCTCATCCCGTTCTTCCTGGGGATGATCGTGGGGCACTTCTTCGCGGCCGGGACCGTCTGGAGCCTTATCGCCAGCTACGGCGGCGAGGGCTTCAACAAGTACCCCGTGTGGTTCTGAGTCGCAGAAACGGTGTCGGGCTTCCAAGCCCGACAACGGCAAGCGGCGTGCGGAGGAGGGCCTCCGCACCACGGAACGGCAGGGTTTCCCGTGCCGTCAGGAGGGGCGCGCTCCCTTGCCCGCCCGCGCGGTTGACGGCGTGCCGTATGGAGGGATCGGACCCGCGTCCGCCCGTCGTCCCCTTGCGTCTGCGTCACCGCGCCAGCGCGATGAGGGCCACGTTCCGGCCGCAGCGCTCCGAGTCCCAGCGATAGGACGCAAAGCGCTCCGGCTCACAATGCGTGCAGCCGGGCATCACCTCGACGGCCGCCTCCGGCACGCCGGCGGCGGTGATCTGCGCCCGCGCCACCGCCACCATGTCCACGTGCGCCATGGTGCGGGAGCGATCCACGGCGCCCGGCACGCCCTCGAAGAGCTCTGCGACCTCCTCCCCGACCTCGAAGCAGCAGCGACGAATGCAGGGGCTGAGCGCCAGGCGCAGATCTCCGGCTCGTCCGCCATGCTCGGCCAAAGCCCTCTCCACCAGCGTGCCCGGAATCCCCGCCGCCAGCCCCCGCCATCCCGCGTGCGCCAGACCCACGGCGGGAGCCCCGGGATGGTGCAGGAAGATCGCCAGGCAGTCGGCCACGTAGATCGCCAAGGCCACCCCGGGAACGTCCGTCAGCAGGCCGTCGGCGTCGGGCACGAGCAGCGTCCCCTTTCCCGCCAGGTCCCTGGCGCGCACTCTGACGACCTCGCCGCCGTGGACCTGCTGGGCCTCCACGAGCGCCTCCGCGCCGAGGTCAGCCATGGCCTCCTGCACCGGGTCGGGTGCCTCAGAGCCGGCCGCGGGGCCCACGGTGCGACCGATGAAGCCGCCATCAGCGCCTGGCCAGCCGACCTTATGCTCCCACAGTCCCATGTGTCCCTCCACAGTGAACTCAGGGTGACCCTCGCGCGCCTCGAAGGCAGGAATCGCATCCCGCCGCTCTCGAGGCTCAGAGGTTAACTGACCAACTACTGATGTGTTTCACGTGAGCGAGAGCAACCTGCATACCACTGAGTGAGAGGCCGCGTCCCGCCAGAATGTTTCACGTGAAACATTCGTTCGGAACCGTGGGCCAGGCTTCCAGCCCCCCGGATCCGTTCGCGCGTGTATAAGGCGGTTTCGGCGCGAAGCGAGCGGGAGGCGCCTGCCCAACCCCGCACCCACAGGTCCTCGCCGCTCAGCCCTCCAGGGCCTCGCGCGGATACCAGGTGACGAAGCCGTATTCGCAGCCGCCCGCCAGCAGGCCTCGCCGGCCGTCCAGCGTGGCCGGCAGGGCAGAGTAGAGCGGCGGCAGCAGCGCAGGCGGCAGGGACCTGGCCCGCGCCTTAGCCTGCAGGGCGGCGTAGGAGCCGCGACGCGACGTATTGCGGCAGATGAATGTCCCGTGGAGGGTCACGGTCAGGAAGTCGATCTGCTGGCCGCTCCATCGGGTCGGATATGTTGCGTACGGAGCCAGAAAGCCGGCGTCGCGGCGAAGCGGCTCATCGGGCGCCACGATCGTGATCGCGAGTGGCACGCCCTTGGCGAAAACGGGCAGGGCTCCCCGGCGGTCTGTCACATTTTCGTAATAGGCGCAGCCGGGCGCGAGCTCCGGCAGGACAACGCCAGCCGCGACCTCGCGGGCGGGATCGGGCCGCGCGCCCACGAACAGGTCCATATCGCCGTCGCCGTTGTAGTCGAAGGGCGTCGGCATGGTGATGTCCGCCAGGCGCAGGGTGGCCCCGCTGACCAGAAGCGGCCCCGCCGCGCGCAGGCCTCCGGAGTTGCGCCACAGATGCACCTCGCCCCCCGCTCCGCCCAGCAGCAGGTCCAGGTCGCCGTCGGTGTCCCAGTCGGTGACGGCTGGG
>JAYENL010000287.1:0-4337 GCA_034722055.1 Armatimonadota bacterium | reverse complement strand
ACGCGAAGCTGAAGGAGCTTGGTATCGTTGAGTAGCAGACCCGCAGCGCTCTTCGTGACTGCGCTCGTGCTGGCCGGAATGGCGAGCTGCTTCACGGCCGGCTGTCGCGCCGCCGAGACGCAGGCGGCAGTCGCGGCAGACACATCGACGGAAGGAGCAGTACCTCAGCGCCCGGTACGGTATCCGCTCCATCCCCGTGCAGTATATCTACGACGAGGACGGCCGGGAGGTCTTCGACCACCTGGGATTCCTCAGCAAGGAAGCGATCCTGAAGGAACTGGCTGAACTGGGGGGTGAGTGAGCGTGGAGCAGCTCTTCACAGCCCTCACTCAGGCGGTCGAGGGAACCGCAGGGATCGCGCTGGGCGCGTCGTTGGTGTGGGGGATTCTGAGTATTCTGCTCAGTCCCTGCCACCTGGCAAGCATTCCGCTGATCGTGGGGTTTATCGACGGTCAGGGGCTTGTCACAACACGACGGGCCTTCTGGCTGTCGGCAGTCTTCGCGTCCGGCATCCTGGTCACCATCGCGCTCATCGGCGTGATCACCGCCGGCCTGGGCCGGCTCATCGGGGACGTGGGCCCGTGGGGAGACTACTTCGTCGCGGTGGTCTTCTTCGTGGTCGGGCTGCACCTGATGGACATAATCCCGCTCAACTTCGAAGGAGCCACTCCCGGTCAGACTCAGCGAAAGAGCCTGCTGGCGGCGCTGGTACTGGGGCTGATCTTCGGCATCGCGCTGGGTCCGTGCACCTTCGCGTACATGGCCCCGATGCTAGCGGTGACGCTGCGCGTGGCGACGGAGAGCTTCGTCTATGGTGCGCTACTGTTGCTCGTCTTCGGAGTGGGTCACTGCTCGGTGATCGTGGCGGCAGGGACCTCCACCGAGGCGGTCCAGGGCTACCTGGACTGGACCGAGGAATCGCGCGGCGCCGTCATCCTCAAGCGAATCTGCGGGGCGCTGGTGATCCTCGGCGGACTGTACATGCTTTACACTGCGTGAATGATGCTGAGATTCAGTCGGACAGTCGAAGCGGAGTGATAGCCGTGGACGACATCAAGCGACGTGTTCGCGAGGGATATGGAGAGATCGCTCGCAGGGCCGGTTCGAGTTGCTGTGGGAGCAGTTGCTGCGGAGACTCGTCTGCTGAGGCCATCGGCTACTCCCGCGCCGAGATGGAGGCTGCCCCTCAGGGCTCCGACATGGGCCTGGGCTGCGGCAACCCCACCGCCATCGCCGACCTCAAGCCCGGAGAAACGGTGCTGGACCTCGGCTCGGGAGGAGGCTTTGACTGCTTCCTCGCCGCCAACGCCGTCGGCCCCGAAGGCTCCGTCATCGGCGTGGACATGACCGAGGAGATGGTTGCCACCGTCCGCGCGAATGCGGAGAAGGCCGGTTACGCGAACGTGGAGTTTCGCCTCGGGGAGATCGAGGCTCTGCCCGTTGAGGACGCTTCGGTGGATGTGGTCATCAGCAACTGCGTGATCAATCTGGTCCCTGATAAGGCGCGGGCGTTCGCCGAGGCGTACCGCGTCCTGAAGCCGGGAGGGCGACTGCATCTGTCTGACATTGTCACCCTCGGCGAGCTGCCGAACTCTGTGCTCGAGAGTGTCGAGGCCTACGTAGGCTGCGTTGCCGGGGCCGTGCCGAAGGAGGACTACCTGGCCGCCATGCGCGGGGCGGGCTTTGGTGACATCGAGGTCGTGGACGAGCAGGACGCGTCGCGGTTGCTGCAGGGCTGCTGCGAGGCCGCGAGCGGCGGATGTGGCTGCGCCACGTCGCAGGAGGCGCTGGAGGGGCTCGCCGCCTCGATCACGGTGAGCGCCCGCAAGCCCCTGTGAGGCCTGATTGCACAACTCCTGCACCCGGTCCGTCTGGAGCTGATTCACCGTGCAGCGTTCCGTGATCCAGAAGCTGTCCATTCTCGACCGCTACCTCACCCTGTGGATCTTCCTGGCGATGGCGCTTGGGGTCGGGATGGGCTACCTGTTTCCCCGCGCCATAGAGGCGCTTAACGAGGCCTCGCAGATCGGCACGACCTCCCTGCCGCTCGCCATCGGCCTGATTCTGATGATGTATCCGCCCCTGGCGAAGGTCCGCTACGAGGAGCTTGGTGAGGTCTTCCGCAACTGGCGGGTGCTGGGCCTCTCGCTGGTCCAGAACTGGCTGGTCGGGCCGGTGCTGATGTTCGTGCTGGCCATCGTCTTCCTGCGCGGCTATCCCGAGTATATGTACGGCCTGATCATGATCGGCCTGGCCCGCTGCATCGCGATGGTGATCGTCTGGAACGAGTTGGCCGATGGCGACACGGAGTACTGCGCGGGGCTGGTGGCCTTCAACAGCGTCTTTCAAGTGCTCTTCTACTCGGTCTACGCCTGGGTCTTCATCACACTGCTCCCGCCGGTGTTCGGGCTTGAGGGCACGACTGTCGATGTCACGATCGGTCAGATCGCCCACAGCGTCTCCATCTACCTCGGTATCCCGTTCCTCGCGGGGATCATCACCCGCTACTCGCTGATTGCTCTGAAGGACCGCGACTGGTGCGAGCACAGCTTCATTCCACGTATCAGCCCGATCACGCTCATCGCGCTGCTGTTCACGATTATCGTCATGTTCTCGCTCAAGGGCGAGTACATCGTGCAGCTTCCGATGGACGTGGTTCGCATCGCCATACCGCTGCTGATCTACTTCGTGGTCATGTTCGTAGTCTCGTTCTTCATGAGCATGAAGGTCGGCGCCACGTATGAGCAGACGGCCACGCTGTCTTTCACCGCGGCGAGCAACAACTTCGAACTGGCGATCGCGGTGGCCGTGGCGGTCTTCGGTATCCAGTCGGGAGAAGCTTTCGCGGCCGTAATCGGTCCGCTGGTGGAGGTGCCGGTGCTGATCGGGCTGGTCAACGTGGCGCTGGGATTCCGGCGCAGGTACTTCCCGCGTGCAACGCAGGCTGCGGCGTCGGAGTGAAAGGACCATGAGATGCTGAACACGATTGTCGTCGGAACGGACTTCTCCAAACCCTCGCTGGCAGTTCTCGACTGCGTACCCAGGCTGAAAGCCGCCGGTGTTGAGCGGGTAATACTGGCGCACGTTGCGCACGTGGTGAACACCCCGGGCCTGGAGGAGGCCATCATCAACGAAGCCCGACCTCTGCTTGAGGGACAGGCAGACAGGCTGCGTGAGGTTGGCGTGGAAGTCGAAACCGCCCTGCCGGTGGGAGTGCCCGCGGTGGAACTGGCCGACCTGGCGGAGGAGAGAGGCGCGTCGGCGATCGTCGTCGGCTCCCACGGCCGCTCGATGCTCAGCCGCATCTTCCTCGGCAGCGTGTCGATGTCGCTGCTGCACCACGCGACAGTGCCGGTGCTGCTGGTGCGGATGGAGCTGTGCAACACCGACGAGGGCGTCTCCTGCGAATTGCAGTGCGCGGAGCCGTTTGCGCACATTCTGTTCCCCACGGATTTCTCCGAGGCGGCCGATCAGGCTGTGGCGTGGCTGAAGCGCGCAGTGGCGCAGACCGGCGCGCCGGTCACGCTGCTGCATGTGCAGGAGCGCGTGGTGATGAAGCACCAGATGGAGCGTCTGGAGGAGTTCAATCGCGAGGATACCGAGCGGCTGGAGCGGATCGCCGAGGAACTGCGCGCGGCGGGGGCGCGGGAGGTGGCCCACGAGCTGCGGCTGGGCATGCCCGCGCAAGTTATCGTCGAGGTGGCCGCCGACGCGCAGGCCTCGCTGATCGCCATGTCCACGCACGGTCGCGGCGCGTACGAAGATATGGTCCTCGGCAGCGTGGCGCTGAAGGTCGCGCGCACGTCACCTGTGCCGGTGCTCATGTTCCCCCACCGATAGGAGACTGGGCTGAAACGCGCGAACACGCTATTCCCCGGAGGACTACCTATGCAGTGCTACGATTGTCTGCCAACCTCGAGCGTTGCTGTCGCCGTGTGCGTGCTGTGCGGCAAGGGTCTCTGCCGCGAGCACATGGTCCGACAGGAGAGGACGGTCTACGAACACGTCCCATCAGGAATGGCCGCTCAGGTGAGAGCGACAGGCCGCAAGATTCCGCGTCTGGTCTGCAAGGAGTGCGCAGAAGGGGTGGGCGTGTCGGACGTTGAGGGCAGGATAGACCCTACATTATGCGCTTGTTGGTGTGAGGGAGTTTGTATGCGGCTTTGGCTGAGCATCGGAAAAAACATGGGCGGTGAGTGGCCTGATGGCTCCCCAGCAGGGCCGCAGCCCCACCCGAATGCCGCTCATGTGCCCGTCTCCGCCCCGTTTTCGCCGGCGGGCAGGCACCATGGCCCGCCGGAGGTCATCTCCGCCTCCGCGTCAGCTCCTTTTCGCCT
>JAYENL010000286.1:0-20491 GCA_034722055.1 Armatimonadota bacterium | reverse complement strand
GCCGAACTGGGCCTGCCACAACTGCGCGTCAGGGACGCAGCCTCAATCTGATCGAACCGCCGTGTACGGACCCGTACGCACGGTGGTGTGACAGGGACAGCCCGTGAGGGCCTACCTATGTCAATCTTCGGCGCTGTGGCCGGCCTGGCCGAACTCCTCCTCAAGCTCGCGGTAGCGAGGATCATCTCGCAGGTGCTCCCAGTCCTCGTCCCCGGCCACATGCGACCATGGAATCCTCTGCTCCTCCAGCGCCTGGCGCAAAAGGTCGAATGGGTCGTCTAAACACTGCTGGGGGCAGGCGACAACGATAGCCGCCAGCGACAAATGGCCGGCGGGTCCGAAGACACCGGCGCTGCGAACGGCGGCAACGACCGGCGCGGCACAGGTCCGCGCCCTACAACAACGGCCCGAAAGGTCCCTCCCCGTCTCCTGCCGAACCATCCACCGGACGTGGCGCCGTCCGCCGACAGCCGTTAGCTGAAAGCTGATAGCTGGCTGCTGATAGCTGACCGCTGACCGTTGATCGCCGCCGTCTGCGAGGTGCCGCCATGGAGAGCCTGAGCCGCTTCCCGCGTGTGATGCAGGAGTTTCTGGTGCGCCGGGTGCGCGCCGTCAGTGACGCCAACCGCGAGCGCATTATGGCCATGCGCTCGGAGAAAGCCGCGCTGGAGTATCAGGAGAAGCTGCGCACGGGCATGCGCAAGGTCTTCGGGAGGAAGCCGCGGAGAACCCCGCTGGAATCCCGCATCGTGGGCAGCCTGGAGCGCGAGGGCTACCGGGTCGAGAAGATCATCTTCGAGAGCCGGCCGAACCTCCCCGTGACCGCGAACCTGTATGTGCCCGACGGCCTTGACGCGCCCGCGCCGGCGGTGTTGGGCGTCTGCGGGCACTCCGTGGACGGCAAGGCCTGCGACCTCTACCAGTCCTTCAGCCAGGGCCTGGTGCGCAAGGGCTACGTGGTGCTGATCTTCGATCCCCTCAGCCAGGGCGAGCGCATGCAGTACCCCGACGGCGAGGGCGGCTCGGTCATCGGCCCCTGCACGCGCGAGCACAACTGGATGGGCCGCCAGCAGATCCTGTGCGGCGAGTTCTTCGGCTCCTGGCGCGTGTGGGACGGCATCCGGGCACTGGACTATCTGCTGGAGCGGGAGGAGGTGGACCCCGAGCGCGTGGGGCTGACCGGCAACTCCGGGGGCGGGACGATGACCACGCTGCTGCTGGCGGCGACGGGCGGGTGGTCGGGCGAGGACCGCTTCACCATGGCCGCGCCGAGCTGCTACATCACCACCTGGCGGTGCAACACCGAGAACGAGCTGCCCGCGGATGCCGAGCAGCAGCCACCCTTCTCGCTGTCGCTGGGGATGGAGATGGGCGATCTGCTGATGCTGCATGCTCCCAGGCCGCTGCTGGTGCTGGGCCAGGAGCTGGACTACTTCGATGCGCGCGGCCTGGAGGACACCTACGAGCGGCTGCGGCACTTCTGGGGGCTTTTCGGGGCCGAGGACAATGTGGAGCTGTTCATCGGCCCCCGCCCCCACGGCTACCACGTCGAGAACCGGGAGGCCATGTACGGGTTCTTCAACAAGCACGCCGGCGTGGACGCCCCGGCCACGGAGCCGGAGCTTGAGTTGGAGGACGAGGAGACGCTGTGGTCCACCGAGAGCGGGCAGGTCGATGAGCTGAAGCCGGCCACGGTCTTCGACTTCACCCGCGAGCGGTCCGAGGAGCTGGCGGAGAAGCGTGGCGAGGTCTCTGGCGACGACCTCCTGCGCGCCGTCGAGAAGCTGCTGAACCTGCCCAGGCGCCCGCCCGACCCGCCGCACTACCGCATCCTGCGCCCGCTGACCGGCCGGGACTGGCCCAAGGGCGCGGCAGCGGTCTATCTGCTGGAGACCGACCCCGAGTGGGGCGCCCACGCGCTGGTGTATCAGGTGCTGGATAGCCCCCAGGCCTCCCGCCCGCAGCCGGGCGACGGTCCGGCGGTGCTGTGGCTGCCGCACCAGTCCTCCGACGAGGACCTGCGCGAGGACGCGCTGTGCAAGAAGCTTGCCAAGCGCTCCGACGCCTTCTTCACCTGCGACTACCGGGGCATCGGGGAGCTGCGGCCCGAGACCTGCAACCTGGGCTCCTTCGAGCACCTCTATGGGAGCGATTACTTCTACGCCAGCTACGGGCTGATGCTGGGCGAGCCCTACGTGAGCTGGCGGGTGCACGACGTGCTGCGGACGCTGGACTTCATGGCCCACTACGGCTACGACCAGGTGCACCTGGTGGGTCGGGAGTGGGGCGCCATCCCGGCGGCCTTTGCGGCGCTGCTGGATGAGCGTGTGGTGCAGGTGACGCTGCGGCACGCGCCGATCTCATATCGGGAGATGGCGGAGACCGCGATGCAGCAGTGGCCGCTGTCGGCCATGCTGCCGTATGTGCTGGAGCACTTCGATCTCCCCGACGTCTACCGTGCGCTGGCGGACAAGGACCTCACGCTCACCCAGCCCCGGAGCGCGGAGGGTAAGCGGATGCAGAAGAAGACGGTACTGGCGAAGCTCGCGGCGGTGGGGCTGGACGAGGGGCTGCTGGGGTAGCTATGGACATCGCTGCAATGCGCAGGAGCTGTGTCGGCTGCATGTTGCCACTCAGCACACCACTCAGTTCCGTGGTGCGGACGCTTTCGTCCGCCACCGTCGTTCCGTGGTGCGGAGGCCCTCCTCCGCACCACGGGGTTTTGCGCTGTCAAAGGCTGCGAGGTACGGACGTGCCTTCGTGGCGCTGCAGTATTGGCAATGAAGAGGATGTGGGGTCATGCGATCGACGATCGCACTTGCCGCAGGGCTGATTGCCCTGAGCGCCGCGTCGGCGCTGGCGGTGGATGGTGAGAGGGAGGAGGCGCCCGACTTCTACCTGGGCGTGGGCATCGAGCAGGACCTCGAGAATGATGAGACGGAGCTGTCGGTCAGCGTCGCGGGATCGGGCAGGCGCAGGATCGCGCCGGACCTGGGGCTGTATGATGACAAGCTGCTGGTGGGCGTGCGCTATATGCTACTGGGCAGGCGCGCGGAGCTGCAGCGGGACATCTACGGCGGCCCCACGCTCTTCTGGTATGACAACGACTGGGGCGGCGGCGCCATCGTGGGCACGCACCTCTCCCGCGAGGTCATCCTGGAGGCGTCCTACCGCGCCACACCCGACTGGGACGGCGAGGTGGACCTGAGCGTGGGCTACGGCTTTAGCTGGCCGTGGAGGTAACGGCAGTAACCAAAGCATGGGATTCTCCCGCGGAGACGCGGGCGGGGCAACGGCCGGGCCGGAGACCGGCCCCTCCAGACGGCTGGGCAACGCCGCCGTCGGCTGTTGCTGATAGCTGACTGCTGGTAGCTCGTAGCGACCATTCGGCCGGGCCGGAGAGGAGCCCCGCCAGATAGCCGGACCAGGGACAACAACGAACGTCAACGGAGTCGCAGCGATGTCCGGATACTTGCGCACACTCGTCTTGCTGGCGCTACTGCTGCTTGCGGCGTCGGCTGACGCACAGGAGGAATCACCGCGTATGGAGCCACTGAATCGCTTTCCCCGCATGATGCAGGAGTATCTTGTCGCACGAATCCGCGCCGTCGATGCCGCGAACCGCGCGCGCATCATGGCGCTTGAGGATGCCAGCCAGGCGCAGCAGTATGTGGCCGAGCTCCAGGCGAAGCTGCCGCTGATATTCGGGGAGCTGCCGGAGCGCACGCCGCTGGATTCCCGTACGGTCGGCACGCTCGAGCGCGACGACTTCATCGTCGAGAAGATCATCTTCCACAGCCGCCCGGACTTTCCGGTCACCGCGAACCTGTATCTGCCGCGGGAGGCCGAGCTGCCGGCGCCGGCGG
Source organism: Armatimonadota bacterium (assembly GCA_034722055.1). Taxonomy (GTDB): domain Bacteria; phylum Armatimonadota; class Zipacnadia; order Zipacnadales; family UBA5352; genus JAYENL01. Next base: position 16,625 of record JAYENL010000286.1, on the reverse strand, counting down.
TGATCGTCCCCTCCGGCCACAGCCACGAGGGCAAGGCCGCCGGCTACAACCAGGCGGCGTGTCAGATCCTCGCCCGCAACGGCTTCGTGGCGCTGGCCTACGATCCCATCAGCCAGGGCGAGCGCCTCCAGTACCCCGGCGGCGACGGCGAGGACGGTCAGAAGGTCCGCTGGGGCACCCACCAGCACAACTACATCGGGAACCCGCAGCTCCTGGTCGGCGAGTTCTTCGGCACCTGGCGGGCCTGGGACGGCATTCGGGCCATCGACTACCTCCTGACGCGCGAGGAGGTCGATCCCTCGCGCATCGGCGTCACCGGCTGCTCCGGCGGCGGGACGATGAGCACGCTGCTGACCGCGCTGGAGCGGCGGATCACCATGTCCGCGCCCTCCTGCTACGTGACCTCATGGCGGCGTGACATCGGGAACGAGCTGGCCGCCGACGCCGAGCAGATGCCGCCGAACGCCCATGCCCTGGGCGTCGGCCAGCACGACCTGCTGCTGATGAACGCCCCCGAGGCGCTCATCCTGCTCACCCAGGAGCAGGACTTCTTCGACCAGCGCGGCTCCCTGGAAAGCTACGAGCGCATCGAGCAGGTCTACGAGGTTCTGGGCGCGCAGGAGGTGCTGGACTACTACGTCGGCCCGGGCGGACACGGCTACCCGCCGGAGATGCGGGAGGCCATGGCGGCGCACTTCTGCGCCGCCGCAGGCCTGGAGTTCCGCGTCGGCGATGAGGCCTTCGTCGAGGAGCCCGAGGAGGAGCTGTGGTGCACCGAGTCGGGGCAGGTGGCGGAGCGTGATCCCACCTGGGCGTGGCAGATGACCGCACAGCGCAGCCGGGCGCTGGCGGCTGAGCGCGGCGAGCCCTCCGGCGAGGAGCTGGTCCGGCGCGTGCGGGAGCTGTTGGAGCTGCCCGAGCGCGACGGCCCGCCGGACTACCGCGTCCTGCGGCTGTGGGCGCAGCGCGACCACGCGCGGCCCTACGCCTCGCACTTCGTGCTGGAGACCGATCCGGAGTTCGGTGCCCAGGCAGTGGTCACGAAGCTGGAGGACGAGCCCCGGCACTCCCGACCGCTCAGCGCCGAGGCGGCCGGCCTTGACGGGACGGCGGTGCTGTATCTGCCGCATCTGTCCTCCGACGCAGAGCTGCGCGAGGATGAGCGCCTCCGCGAGCTGGAGGAGCAGACCCCCGCGTTCTTCGCCTGCGACTACCGCGGCATCGGCGAGTCCATGCCCGACGCGGTCAAGCCCGACAGCTTCCATGGCTACTACGGCAGCGACTACTTCTACGCCGCGCACGCCACCATGTTCGGCGAGAGCTACGTGGCCTGGCGCGTGCATGACGTCCTCTGCACGCTCGACTGGATGGCCTCCTTCGGTTACGACGAGGTCCACCTGGTGGCGCGCGGCTACGGCGCGATCCCCGGGGCCCTCGCGGCCCTGCTGCATGACAGCGTCACGCGGGTGACGCTGATCCATCCGCTGCGCTCGTACGCGGAGATCGCCGAGAGGGAGCTGTACGACTGGCCGCTGTCGGCGCTGATCCCGAACGTGCTGGAGCACTTCGACCTGCCGGACGTCTACCGGGCGCTGGAGGCGAAGAAGCTCGAGATGGTTGATCCTGTGGGGGCGCGCTTCGAGGAGCTGTGATGGTGCAGAGGCGGCCATGCCCTCGGGCTGCGGCCGCGGACAACGGCCGTTGGGGGGCCGACCTCGTCGGGGCCTTCGGCCCCTCCTCGTGCGGCCCCTCCACGGATGCCTGTGTGCGCCCAATTGCCGCGGCTGTCGGAGGGGCCGCACGAGCGCCAGAGGCGCGAGGCCGGCCCAAGACTGGAAGCTGCCAGCTTCAAGCCACAAGCTGCAAGCCTACGGCTACGGCCCCGCGTTGCCCGCCGGAGGGGCTTCCAGGCTGCGGTCGTTGGCAGGCAGGATGCCTGCCGCACGGCTGGAGGTATCGTGGCGCAGGCTTCCAGGCGGTCCTTGGCAGGCAGGATGCCTGCCCGACAGGAGCTTTCCGAATGAGGTACGCTTTCGTGAGGAGCTGTCTGCGATGCTCAGGACGGTGGCGATGATAGTGATGACGGCCGCAGCGGCCGGGTCGCTGGCCGCGGAGCCGTTCGAGCTGCAGGCCGACTGGTGGCGCCAGCCGGCCGAGCGCACGCGGCACACCACGCTGGTGTGCAGCTTCGATGACGCGGAGAGCCACGATGCGGACTACGCGCGGGAGCTGCCGCTGGCGGGCGGCTTCGGCATGGCGGCGGATGTGGAGGGCGCGCACGGGCTGGCCACGCAGGTGGCGGAGAAGGGCGGGCATCTGCACTTCCGCGGCGGCAGCAATGTCAGCATCTCCCGTGGGACGCTCCGGATGCTGGTGCGGGGCGACGTCTGGGCGGATGAGACGCCCCGGTGGCTGGTGGAGGCCCGGGCGACGGATCGCATCGGCGTGCTGCGGGAGCCGGGGCTCCTGTCGCTGGTGTTCAGCCGCGGTCGCCGGACGGATGAGCCCATCGCCCGGCTGGACCTGGAGATCGGGGAGGTCGGCGCTGACCAGTGGCACAGCGTGGTGGCCTCCTGGGATCGGGACTCGGGCCGCGGCTGGATCGCGCTCGACGGCCGGGGCGTGACGGGCTCCATGGAGTTCTCGGCCGATCATCGGCCGGCCTACGCCCTCTACGTCGCCGGCGGCTTCGGCGGGCGGGGGGGCGGGATGAACCTGCCGGGGCTGACGATCGACGACCTGGTGGTGTACGACCAGGCCCTCCCGCTGCTGGAGGCCGAGGACGGCCCCATCCCGGAGGAGGACCTGGCGCTGCTGCCGGAGGCGGAGGAGGGCGCGCGGCGGACCCTCTACTTCCTGGCCGATCTGCAGCGCTGGGGCGGGTGGCAGTGCCTCTACACCTGGCCGACGCTCATCGGCTCCTCCGCCCAGGGCCGGGAGCACGTGACTCGCGACGACTACATCGACAACGACAAGGGCAATGCCAGCCCCCGGACGGCCATCAACTTCCTCTACGGCTACCAGGTCCTTGGCGACTATCGCTTCCTGGACGTGGGCATGCGCACGGCCGAGTTCCTGCTCGCCGCCCAGGACGAGCGCGGCTTCTGGGTGCACGGCTACCGCATGACGGTCAACGGCATTCAGCCGGCAGCGAGCGACAGGCATATCAAGCTCCAGGACCTGGTGCAGGCGCACCCCATGTTCTACCTGGCTTACGTCCATCGCCTCACCGGCGATGAGCGCTATCTCGACGCCGTGAAGCGCGCCGGCGAGTGGTACCTGCAGGCCCAGAATCCCAATGGAAGCTGGTCGCACCACTATGACGCGGAGGAGGGCGTGGGGAAGACGGCGCGGGGCATCGTGGGCGGCGGCGAGATCAACGACGCGGCCGTGAACGCCGCCATCGACGTGATGACCTTCATGTATCACATGACCGCCGAGGGGAAGTACGTGCAGGCCATCAAGCGCGCCGGCGACTGGCTGGTCGAGGCTCAGGGTGATGAGGTGCCGCTGTGGGCGCTGCAGTATGACGCTGAGAACAACCCCGCCTGGGCGCGGCACTTCGAGCCCCCGGCGTGGAACGTCGCCGCCACGAAGCTGGCCGTGAAGGGCCTGCGCACGGTCTACTGGCTGTCGGGCGATGAGCGCTACCTTGAGGCGATCCGCCGCACCGCCGAGTGGATGCGCGAGAACCTGCCGGACGGGAAGATGTGGAACCACGTGGAGCCGGGCACCGGCCGGCCCGTCGCGTCCTGGAACCGGGAGATCTACTACCTCGACGACCCCGAGCAGCTCGCCTTCATGCAGGACCAGCCCACCGGCGTGTGGTATTTGCAGCAGACGGAGATGCTGCCCTACGTCGAGAAGGTGCTGGAGCAGGCGGAGTCTGAGACGTGGAGCCCGCCGGAGATGACGGTGGAGGCGGCGCTGGAGGCCCTGCCGGGCGCCCGCGAGTCGGCCCGGCATGCTCTGGACACCCAGAACGAGGCCGGGGTGTGGGTCAGCGAGAAGGTCGCCAGCTTCATGGGCTCGATTGGCGCCGGCTTTGCGGCCTACAGCCCGCGAGTGCTCCTCCTGCTGCGCTACATCGAGCGCGCCCGCATCGCCATGGGTGAGCTTGAGCCCATCTACCGCGGCAACGGCGACCTGGAGCGCTCGGCGTATCCCGAGCCCGACTGGTACGACGTGGACTGGGAGCAGCATACCGGTGCCGAGGGCGGCTGATGTGCCGATCGCTGAGAGCCATGCCGTGGACGGTCGGGCAGGGCCGGGATTGTCAACGCCTGTCAACCTTCGGGGCCTCCCGTATCCGGTTCAGGGGTATCCTGTGGCGCTGGGCTGACCAGCACCTTGTCGATGCGGCGCCCGTCCATGTCCATGACCTCCAGCTCCAGGCTCCCGCACCGGACGCGCGAGCCGGTTGTGGGGAAGCGCTTCAGCAGCCCGATCAGCAGCCCCGCCACAGTGCTGTAGCTACGCTTGATCTCCGGGGGCGCCTCGACCTCGAAGGTGGCCTCGAACTCCTCCAGCGGGGTCATTCCATCGACCAGCCACGTTCCGTCATCCCGGCGGCTCATCTGCGCTCCAGCCGGTGAGCCCAGCTCCGCAAGGCTGCCCAACACCGCCTGAACCAGGTCCAGCGGCGTCGCCAGCCCCTCGATGTCCCCGTAGTCATCCACAAGCAGGGCCATCTCCGGCCGCCCCTCCTGGAACGCCTCCAGCAGGCTCAGTGCGGAGCTGGATGCGGGAACGAACAGCGGCTCCTGCATGGCGTCGCGAATGTCGTACTCCGCGCCGGACACCAGGGGCGTGAGCACCTCGTTCGAGCGCACCACGCCCAGGGGGCGCTCCAGAGTTCCGTCACAGACCGGCAGCATGTCGTAGCCGGTCTCGAGCACCGTGGCTGCGATCTCCTCCTGTGATGCGTTGGCGTCCAGCCAGCGGATGCGTGGGCGCGGCGTTCCCACGCTCAGCGCATCGCGTTCGACCAGCGCCAGCAGGCGCCTTCCCATCTCCTCCTCCGTGTCGCTGATGACGCCCTCTTCGGCCCAGTCCTCAATCAGCAGCCGCAGCTCTGAACGAGTCACCGTCTCCCCATCCGATGCCCGGATGCCGAACAGGCGCAGAAATCCGGTAGTGGAGGCGTTGAGGAAGGCCACGGCCGGCGCAGCGATGATGCTCAGCGCCTTCATCGGGAGCCCCACGACCGCCGCGAGGGCCTCGCTGAAGCCCAGCCCAAGCTCCTTGGGCGCCAGCTCACCGACGACCAGCGATAGATAGGTGATGCCCAGCACAACGATGGCCGCTGCGAACCCGTCGCTGTGCGCCGCCAAGGCCGGCACGTCGGCGAGCACCGGCTCCAGACGCTCCGAGAGCGTCGCCTTCCCGTAGGCGCCGGAGGCGATGGCGATCAGCGAGATCCCGATCTGGATCGTCGCCAGGAAGCGCTCCGGCGATTCCATCAGATCCAGTGCCGCCTGCGCTCCGCGACTGCCGCGGTCTGCGAGCTGGCTGAGTCTGGTCTCCCGCGCTGATACCAGCGCGATCTCGGACATCGCGAAGATCCCGTTGGCAACGATGAGCGCCAGGAGAATCAGTATCTCGGTCAGGATCATCGTCATCACACGCCACCCCTATGCGCAACGCAAATCGGCTGCTGACCCCGCAACGGTCCCTCGATGCACACGCTCAGCCCGGGAAGCCCTCCGCCGGCCCATAGGGCGCCAGCGCCACCGTGAAGTAGGGGTTGAAGATGGTGTCCTCGCGCTCGGCCGCGAAGCGCCACATCCGCCCCAGCATCTCCTTGCGCACAGCGTCCAGCTCCTCCGGCAGCTCCGGCCAGGGCTGGAACTGGTCGGGCGAGCGCCGCTCCGGGACGTTATCGTGGCCTATCGGGTTCCGGCAGGGTGCCGCCAGGTTGTGCATCTCGTGCGGATCGTTGCGCAGGTCGTACAGCTCGTCGAAGTCGAATGCGTTGTAGACATACTTCCAGTCCTTGGTGAAGACCGCCCGCTGGGTGTAGTAGACCTCCACGCCGTTGAACTGCAGGTGCATCTCATCCCGCCAGTCCTCCGGCGTATTGTCCTCCAGCAGCGGCACGATGCTGCGGCCCGGCATGTTCTCGTCCGGCTCCTCGCAGCCCGCCAGCTCCCGGAAGGTGTTCGCCATGTCCGCCTGCGTGGTGAACTCATCGCAGACGCGCCCGGGATTGGCCATCCCCGCCGGCCAGCGGATCGCCAGCGGGATGTGATACGCGCCCCGGAAGGCCGGCACGCCCTTGCAGTAGAGCCCGTGGTCGCCGCAGTAGTCGCCGTGGTCTGAGGTGTAGATGACGATGGTGTTCTCGAGCTGCCCCGCCGCCTCCAGAGTCTCCAGCAGCTCGCCGAACATGGCGTCCAGCATGGTGCAGTAGCCCCAGTAGTGGGCGATGGACTCCCGCACCTCGCGCTCGGACATCTGCCCCCACCACTGATGCCGCATCCGCTGGTAGATGCGCGGCTTGTCCTCGAGGGTGTCCCGGAAACTCGCCGGCAGCTCGATCTCGTCGGGATCGTACATGGTCGCGAAGCGCTCCGGGATGATGAAGGGATCGTGGGGGCCGGATGGGCCGCAGTAGAGCATCCACGGCGCGTCCTGTTCCGCGAGGCGGGGCAGCTCCTCCATGGCCGATTGCACGATCGTGTAATCGCCCACGTCCTCGTAGCCCTTCGGCCCGCCATCGGGGCGGCTGCCGTAGATGTGTCGGTTGATCCACCCCGACCGCAGGATCTGGCCGTCCCCGCGCGGCCGGGAGTGATCCTCCTCTGCCACGCCATCCAGGATCCGCTGCAGTCTCAGCTCGTGGCGGTCGCTGGCCCGGGCCGTCACGCGCAGCTCCTTCCAGCCGCGGTCGGCGGGGTTCTCCACGCCCGATACATGCCACTTCCCGGCGAAGGAGAGGTTGTAGCCGCTGTCCACGAGGTCCTCGGAGAAGCACCGTATTCCGTCGTTGAGGCCGTCGCTGAGCCGCGTGTTGGTCAGGATGTTGTTCCACACGCCGTGCTGGGAGGGGTAATGGCCGGTGTGGAAGCTGGCCCGCGAGGGGCAGCAGTGCGCGGTCTGCGTGTAGTGGGAGGTGAACAGCACGCCATCGTCGATGATCTCCTGGATGTTGGGCGTCTGGCAGGGATGATCGGGGCGGATGACGTCCCCCCGCTGCTGATCGGTCATGTAGATAAGGACATTCGGTCGCTGATCCGCCATGCTATCGGCACCCGCCTTCGCTCGCGTAGTCGCATCACCGATGCCCTTCGTCGATCATCAGGTCGGACCTGCTCCTGCTGCTCCACTGACCACGGCGGCCGCGTCTAAGAGCTGTCTCCTGTGGTGGCGTTTCCGCGCTCCGTGTAGGTGTCGTCATCGACCGTGACGAAGAACCGCGCGCCGAGCACGACGGAGGGCCTCCGGCAGGCCCGGTATGACCACCGCTATGCCCTGACACTGCGGGAGGCAATCGAGCGGTCGCGGGAGAATGACCCCGCGGCTCCGGGATCGGAAGCTGCAATAGCCGCGCCCAATGAAAGCGACGGAGGGAGAGCCATGCAGTGGCATCAGTTCGATGACGAGGACCTGCAGGCGTGCAAGCGAGTGCTGGACAGCGGTACCCTGTGCTCGATCGGCGGCTCGGAGGTGCCCGCCTTCGAGGAGGAGTTCCGCCGGGAGATGGGTGCGCCGCTGGCCCTGGCGGTGTGCAACGCCATGGCGGGGCTGCACTGCGCCGTGGTGGCGTCGGGCGCCGATCACGGCGATGAGGTCATCGTGGACCCCCTGGTGACCTTCGCCTCCCTGGGCGCGCTCTACCACCACTGTAAGCCGGTCTACTGCGACGTGGAGCCGGACACGCACCTCATGGACCCCGAGCGGCTGCCCGAGCTCATCACCGATCGCACCCGGGCCATCATCGTCACCCAGCTCTGGGGCCTGTGCGCCGACATGGGCGCCATCAACGCCATCGCTCAGGAGCACGGGCTCCTCGTCGCGGAGGACTGCGCACACGCCATCTACGCCACCTACAATGGGAAGTACGCCGGGACGCTGGGCGACGTGGGTGTCTACTCCTTCCAGCAGTCCAAGCAGATGGCGCTGGGCGACGCCGGGATGACGGTTATGAAGACCGAAGAGCACCGGCAGACCATGGAGGAGATGATCACCTTCGGCACCGTCCCCGCCCGGCTCGGATGGAACTACCGCCTCAACGAACTGGTGGCGGCGGTGGGCCGGGTGCAGCTCAAGCGCGCCCGGGAGTACGTCCGCATGTGCCAGGAGGCGGCGGCGGTCTACAACGAGGCGGTCGCCGACTGCGAGTGGATCGTGCCCCAGGCCGAAAGGCCCGGGCGCGAGAACACCTACCACATCTGGGCCGCCGTCTTCGAGGGCGAGGAGCACGGCATCTCACGCGAGCAGTTCACGCAGGCCCTCCGCGACCATGAGGTCTCCATGAGCGTGGGCTACATCGAGCGGCCGGCCTACGCGCACGAGTGCATCGGGCAGTACCTGGACGATGAGCCCTACTGCGAGGTCGCCGAGCACATCATGCCCAGGCTCATGATCAGCGGCACCGGCGGCGACCCGCAGCACCATGTCGCCAATGCCGAGCGCCTCGCAGCGGTCATCGACAGCTTCTGACATGGCCGTGAGCCGTGGCGCAGGCTCTCAGGCTGCGGTCGTTCGTGTCGTTGGAGGGACCGCACGGAGCGCAGGTAAGTCTGGGGCGCGGGCGCCCTCGCCCGCGCCTTCCGTCGGCAGTTGGCCCACGTCTACGTGGTGGGGGGGGGCGCACGAGCGCCGGAGGCGCACGGCCCGTCCGGCGCGCTCGGTGACCGTAGCGCCGTGGTCGGCGTGCATGGTGGTGCGCATCGCGCACGACAACGGCGGGCGGCGTAGGCACGCCGCCGCTCCGTACGACGCGACCGACCACCCGCGCCCAGGGTGCGCACCACGTCGCGGCGCAATCTTCCAGGCTGCGGTCGTTTGCGTCGTCGGAGGGGCCGCACGAGCGCCATAGGCGCGAGGCCGGCCCACCACGGTCGTCCGAAAGGGAGTGCCCGATGACAGTATTCAGGGCGGCGCTCGTGCTCGACGACAGACTCCGCGCGGAGGCCAACGCGCGCGGCGAGAACCACTGGCCGCTCTTCCACCAGGAGATCCTCGGCCGCATGGGCCTGCCCTTCGAGCTGCTGGCGCCGGACGACCTGGTCGCTCACGCCCTGCGCGACCTCGACGTGCTGCTGCTGCCGCCGGGCGAGCCGGAGGCCGGCTGGCCGGGGGCGCTGGAGGAGTGGGTGAGCGCAGGCGGGCTGCTGGTGGGCTTCGCCACCCTCGGCCTCGACGAGCTCTTCGGCATCACCATTGAGGGCGAGGCCGACCACGTCGGCGACGAGTTCACCCCCTCGGCGTGCATCAGCCTCTGCGACGACGAGTGGACCGCCGGCCTGCTGCCTGACTACGAGCGGGCCAGCGCCCTCCCCGTCATCGCGCCCGTGAAGCTCATCTCGGCGCCGCAGTGCCGCGAGCTGGCGCGCCTGCTGAGCTTCTTCGAGCGCGATCTGCACCGGCCGGCGATCACCTGGCGTCAGGTGGGGGAGGGGGCCGCCTGCTGGTGGGCCTTCGACCTCGCCGAGTGCCTCTGGAAGATGCACCAGGGGCGCCCGGTCTACGAGGACTTCGACGGCGACGGCAAGCTCCGCACCATGGATCAGGTCACCACCCGCCCCTGGCCCGGCGACGTCCCCTACGGCGACCTGATGCTCTTCGCGCTCCGGCGCATCCTCGCCGAGCGCGGCGCGGTCTTCCTGCATCAGCTTCCGCCCACCGAGGATGGCGCTATCCCGGACGCGGTCTTCCACTTCGGTGGCGATGACGAGGGGGCGTCCGACGTGCAGGTCTCGGCCGCCCGGTTCATGGCCGACCTTGGCCTGCCCTACCACATCAATATCATGCCCGACGCCGACGGCGCGTTCGGGCTGTCGGTGGAGGACTTCGCCAGGCTCCGGGAGCTGGGCTGCGAGCGCAGCATCCACTTCAACTTCATCCTGGGCGTCGAGCACCCCTACGCCTTCACCAGGCAGGACCTGGCGAAGCAGCTTGACGCCTACCGGGAGGCCTTCGGCGAGACGCCCGTGTGCACCGTCTTCCACTGGGTGAGCTGGACCGGCTGGGCTGAGCCGGCCCGCTGGCTGGCGGAGCTGGGCCTGCGCGGGGACAACAACCGCATCCACTGGCGCTACCCGCCGGTGAACCCCATGAATAAGGTGGCCTTCGCCTTCGGCACCTCCTACCCGTTCCACTACTATGATGACCACGCCCACGGCAACGCCCGCATCGACTTCCTGAGCCTGCCCATCGCGGCCTATGAGGTCGGCTATCGCCACGGCATCGGCCTGGAGCCCAGCCAGCTTCACCGCGCCATTGAGCTGGCGAGCTTCTGGAACCTCACCATGAGCCTCTTCTTCCACCCGGTGCGGTTGACCGAGGAGCATCCGAGACAGGCCGTCCGCGAGGCTCTGGCTCATATCGACCGTCAGGGGCTCACCGCGCTGCACATGGGCACCGACGAGCTCTGCCAGTGGTGGCACGACCGTGACGTCTCCGCCATCGAGCGCGTTGAGCGCCAGGAGGGCCTCACCCGCCTCCAAGTCCGCGCCGACAGCCCCCGCGGCTGCATCGTGCACATGCTGGCTCCGGAGGGCGAGCCGGCGGTGGAGGCGAATGGAGAGCCTGCACGCTTCGTGATCCGCGAGCAGCACGGCGCGCGCTGGCTCTACGTGGCGGTTCCCGCGGGACGATCGACGGTAACGGTGCGCTGATACGCGCGCGCCTCGTGGCCGCTTGCGGAAGGCCTGAATGCTGATCCTGAGTGCAGTGCGCGCCATTCATTGGCCGGGAACCGACCGGATTCCGGTGGAGGGGCCGCCGGGCGCGCAACGCCCGGTGAGGCCTGTGAGCAGGGCGAACAGGCCGAGGGTTCCACCCCGGCCCAGGACGCAGCTCTGCCAAGGGTCTGAACGGCGCGCAGGCGAGGGCGCCTGCGCTACTTAACACGTGAGCGTGCGCGAGCTTCTGCCACGTAGCACTGACGCAATCCGACGCACAGGGAGGACGCAGTTGAGGGCAATGGATACGGCACTGCTGGCTCTGCAGATCGGACTGCTGACACTGGCGTTCGCGGCCTGGGCCGCGGCGGATGATGACGCCCCACTCGACGCGGAGCGCGTCGAGGAGATCGCACAGATGCTGCCCGAGCAGCCGGAGGGCCTCGGCCAGCCCATCACCGACCGGGAGGCGTGGCAGCGCCTCGGCGAGACGGAGGCCTATCAGACGGTCGTCGAGCGCGCCGAGGGGCTGCTGGGCGAGTCCCTGCCCGAGCAGCCGGACGACCTCTACCTGGACTTCTCGCGCACCGGCAACCGCACCCGGTGGCAGCGCGTCGCCAGCCAACGGCGCGGCCGGCTGGCGCCGCTGGTGCTGGCTGAGTGCGTCGAGGACCAGGGACGCTTCCTGCCCGCCATCAAGGAGCTCATCGGCGCCATCTGCGCCGAGCGCACCTGGGTGATGCCCGCCCACGACCGCAGCCTGGCGAACTTCAACCAGGAGCGGGTGGACATCGACCTCGCCTCCTCGGCCCTGGCCTGGAACATGGCGACGGCGAGCTGGCTGCTGGCGAACCGCCTCAGCGAGGACACCCGACGGCTCATCGCCGAGAACGTGGAGCGCCGCGTGCTGACCCCCTTCGAGGACATGTTCACCGGCGAGCGCGAGCACAACTGGTGGATGCACACCACCAACAACTGGAACGCCGTCTGCCTGGCGGGCGTCACCGGCGCCGGCCTGGCGCAGATCGACGACCGCCACCGGCGCGCGGAGTTCGTGGCCGCGGCGGAGAAGTACTCCATGAACTTCCTCCGCGGCTTCACCGAGGACGGCTATTGCAGCGAGGGCCTCGGCTACTGGAACTACGGCTACGGTAACTATGTGCTGCTGGCCGACACCGTGTGGCAGGCGACGGATGGCGGCCTGGACCTGCTGGCTCGCGAGCAGGCCCGCCAGCCGGCCCTCTTCGGCGCTCGCATCCAGATCATCGGCGGCGTGGCCCCGGCCTTCGCCGACTGCAGCATCAACGCCCGCCCCTCCAACGACACCATGTGGTACCTCAACCGCCGCTTCGGCATGGGCCTGGAGGAGTACGACGAGCTTCCCCTCTCCCGCACGCTGGGCAGCCTCTCCTCGGCCATGATCTTCTCGTTCCCCAACGGCGCTACGGAGGGACCGCAGCTTGAGGCCGCCGACGCCCGCCCCGGCATCCGCACCTGGTTCGATGAGGCCGGCGTGCTGATCGGCCGGCCTGCGGAGGGCGGCGAGTGCCGCATGGGAGTGGCCCTGAAGGGCGGTCATAACGCCGAGCATCACAACCACAACGACGTCGGCTCCTACGTGGTCGTGGTCGAGGACCGCGCTGTCCTGCTGGATCCCGGCTCCGAGGTCTACACCGCCCGCACCTTCAGCAGCCGCCGCTACGAGAGCAAGCTCCTCAACTCCTACGGCCACCCGGTGCCGGTGGTTGCCGGGGAGTTGCAGCGCACCGGCCGCGAGGCTGCCGCCCAGGTCCTGGAGGCGGAGTTCACTGATGATCGCGACCGCCTGGTGCTGGACCTCGCGCCCGCATACGAGGTTCCGGAGTTGCAGACGCTGCAGCGGACCTTCGAGTACTCCCGCGGCGCGGACTGCTCGCTGACCGTCACAGATCGCGTCGAGTTCGCCCAGCCGAGCGAGTTCGAGGTCCCGCTGCTCACCGATGGCGACTGGCTGCAGCGCGATGAGGATACCGTCGTGGCCTGGGAGGTCGATCGGGCTGTCCAGGTCCAGATCAGCGTGGAGGGCGCCGACTTCGCCGTGGAGGCGGACGAGATCCACGAGGACGCCAGGGCCCAGCCCACCCGCATCGCCATCCGCCTCACCGAGCCCGTGCGGTCGGCGACGGTGACTGCCATCATCACTCCCATCGAGGACCTGGGCGGGGAGGAGGAGGGCATGCTCGCCAACGGCGGCTTCGAGCACGGCTCCTGGGCGTGGTCCATCCCCGACGACGGCATCGCCCAGGTCTCCGAGGAGATGGCCGCCAGCGGCAAGCGCTCCCTGCGCATCACCGACGAGTCCGAGGAGGCCGGCTCCAGCGTCACCTCGGCCCGGATGCCCGTGGATGCGCCGGGCAGCTACGTGCTCAGCGGCCAGGTCTACCACGTCTCGGGCGAGGGCATCGGCCTCTACGTGCGCATCTATGACGAGGACGGCGCCATGCTCAACCCCAGGGACGAGCGCGGTTACATCGATCCGGTCGGCAGCCTCTCCGGTGAGCCCGGCCGCTGGGAGTCGTTCGAGTACGAATTCGAGATCCCCGAGAACGCCGCCGCCATGGACCTGTGGATCCACAGCTACAACGCGGCCGTGGTGGAGGCCTATGTGGATGAGCTGAAGATCGCGCCGATCGCCGACGAGTGAGGGAGGACCAACTATGAGCGAGGCTTTGCGCGACGAGCTGCTTGCCCGGATGCGTTCTGTGCAGACCGTTGACTGCCATTCACACACCACGCTCCGCAGCCAGTACTACCAGGCCGGACCGCGGTCGCTCTTCACGCTGATGTCATACTTCGAGCGCACCATCGGCAGCGTGACCGGCGGCGGCTCGGGGGAGCTCTACGAGGGCTGCGAGACCGACGAGCAGCGGTGGCAGCGCCTCAAGCCGGTCCTGCAGAAGGCCCGCAACATCTCCTACTGGCGCCACCACATCGTGACCTATCAGGAGCTCTTCGATCTGGCGGATGACGACCTCACTGACGACAACTGGCGCGCAGTCAACGATGCCATCCGCGAGCGCTCCGCCGACCCCGACTGGTATCACCACGTGACCGTGGAGGTCTGCAACCTGCGCACCCAGGTTCGCAACATCCCCTGGTTCGAGGACTGGGAGCCGGAGTACTTCACCGCCGTCCTGCGTATGGAGCCGGCCCTGGAGCTGTGGCAGGAGGAGGCGCGGCAGCGCCTGCAGCAGCACCTGGACCGCGAGATCACCGACCTGTCGTCATGCAAGGAGGCCCTCGTCGCGCTCGTTGAGGAGTACCGGGAGCGCGGCGCCGTGGGCATCAAGCTGGCCCACGCCTACCGCCGGACGCTGCACTCCGAGCGCGTGAGCGCCGTGGCGGCCTCGGCGATCTTCGATCGCGCCCTGCAGGGCAGGCGCCTTTCGCCCGCGGAGGTGAAGCAGTTCGAGGATCATATCATCTTCTTCCTGGCGGCCTTGTGCACCGAGATGGACCTGATCTTCGACATCCACACCGGCGTGCAGGGCAATTGGGGACGCGTGCCCGAGTCCGACCCGCTGCTGCTCATCCCGCTGATCCACGCCCACAGGTCCACGCGCTTCAACCTCTACCACGCCGGCTACCCCTACAGCCGCCAGATCGGCATGCTCGCCAAGCACGCGCCAAACGTGTGGCTGAACATGGCGTGGACCTATCTGGTCACCATCGAGGGCAGCCGCCAGTCGCTGAATGAGTGGATCGACCTGGTCCCCGGCTACCGCCTGCTGGGCTTCGGCAGCGACGTGGGCTGGCCGGAGCTGATCTGTGGGCACCTGGTCATGGCCCGCTCCTGCATCGCCGATGTGCTGGCCGAGAAGGTCGAGCGCGACTTCCTCAGCCGCGACGCCGCCCTCGACCTCGCCGGCATGATGATGCACGACAATCCGGTGGACTTCTACGCTCTGTGACGGCCAGCTCCGGCCGGCGGGGACCCTCTCGCCGGGCAGGAGAATGCGCCCGTACGCCGAAGTCACTCCCGGCAGGCATCCGTGACGGTGAGACGGCGCGTCGAGGCCCCTCAATAGGTGGTGATGATGGCTGAGGACCGGACCGTAATGCAGAGCTTCGCTACGCCCGCCAACCTGCTCACGTTCTCGCGCCTGATCCTCCTGCCGGTGGTCATCTACGGGCTCGTGACCCACCTGCACTGGGTGGCCGTGGGGGCCATGGTCCTCGGGTGGCTCACGGACCTTGCCGACGGCCGCGTCGCGCGCATGATGAAACAGGGCGGGGGGAAGTTCGGCAAGGCGCTCGACAGCACTATCGACTTCACTCTCATCTACGGTCTGTTCATCGCCTTCTACGCGGCGGGGAGGCTGGAGACCTACCAGTTCGCCTTCCTCTACCTGGCGATGCTCTCCATCCTGACGCTGCAGATATTCCTGGAGGGGACGGGCCACGGCGAGGAGGTCGCCACCACCACCTTCGGCAAGCCCACCGGCGCCCTGCAGTACGCCTACCTGCTCCTCCTGGTGGCCCTCGAAGTCCCTGCCGTCGGCGAGAGCCCGGTCATGCAGACCATCCACATGGTCTACTTCTGGATCGTCGCCGCGTCCATCACCGTCAATACCATTGAGATCATTCTGCTGCTCCGGCGCATGGGCCGAGAGCCGATGCCGGCCGAGCCGGCGCCGTGAGCCCCGCCGAGAGCTCGCAGCATCGGGGGTTGCTATCACCGTGGTCGAGGACATCACGCTCTCATTCGCGAACCTGCCGTCCGGCTTCGACGGCACCACCGTGGCCGTCATCGCTGACCTGCACGCCGGGGTCAGACGAGGCGGTGCAGAGGGGGTGCGGCGTGTCGTCGAGCTGGCCAACGGCCTGGAAGCCGACCTCATCGTCCTGCTGGGCGATGTGATCCATCACCCCCGGCGGGCGAGCGAGTACCTACCGCTGCTGTCGGAGCTGCGGGCTCGCCGCGGCGTCTGGGCCTGCCTCGGCAACCACGAGCACGGCTTCGTGTGGATCTCCAGGCACCTCGGCCGGTCGCCCGGCCCGTCAATCGATGAGTGGCGCGCTATGTACGCCGAGGTGGGCATCGAGCTGCTGGTCAACGAGGCCAGACCGCTCCAGCACGATGGATCCCGCCTCTGGCTGGTCGGCATCGACGATGCCTACAGCGAGCACGACGATCTCCCCCGCGCTCTGCGCAACGCGCGCTCCGAGGAGTTCTGCCTGGGCATCACGCACCATCCGGATGTGGTGGACCATCCGCGGATCAGCGAGCTGGACCTGGTCCTGGCCGGCCACACGCACGGCGGGCAGGTGCACGTGCCCATCCTGGGGCCGGTGCATGTGTCCTGCCGGAGACCACGCGAGCGGACCGCCGGCCTCGTGCGCAGCAACGGAACCGTCATGTACGTGACCCGCGGGGTGGGCGAGGCCATACCCATCAGGATCGGCTGTCCGCGCGAGCTTCCACTCATAACGCTCAGGACCGGCGACTCGGCCGCGAGAGGGACCGTGTAAGGCGGGTCACGTGTCGTCGCGCGCGGCGGCGTCTCTAAGCCCGCCGGCCGTTCGTCGTCGCCGTTGCCATTTGCCGTTCCGTGGCACGGACACTCCTGTCCGTGCGTCGTTCGCCGTCGGATTAGCGCCGAACAACAACGGCCGGGCGGGAACGGAGGCGCGCCTCTCCAACCAGCGCGACACCGGGGCGTCGGAGGGGCCGTCCTGAGGAGGGCTGTCAGGCCCGACGAAGTCGGCCCCTGTCGTCAGGCGCGGGGGAGTCTT
>JAYENL010000285.1:0-20585 GCA_034722055.1 Armatimonadota bacterium | reverse complement strand
ACGAACTGCGGGCAGTTGGGCAGCACCAGGGCCACCCGGTCGCCCGGCTCGATGCCCAGCTTCAGCAGCCCGCGGGCCACCGCGTCCACAGCACCAGACACCTCCCCCCAACTCATCTGCACCTCACCGGCGACCAATGCCCGCCGGTCGGGTCGCCGCGCTGCAGTCTCCTGAAGCACCTGCACCAGCGAGTCCATCCGGATCACCTCGCGCCGCGAACCTGCCTGTGCTCAGCCTGCCGTGTGTCCGCCTCACGTCCGCCGCTTCCGCTGCCGAGTCGAGTGATTGACGGTATTCACCTGGCGGGGGCCTGAGACCTGCAACACGGCGGATTTCGCCTACCCGCCCAGGAACTCGCGACCGAAGCGCACCGCATGCTCGAACAGGGCGTCGATGTTCTCATGCGGGACGTCCGGCAGGATGCTGCTGGTTGAGGACAGCACGTGGCCCCTGCCCCGGCCCGCGACAGTGAAGGAGCGCTCCACCGCCCGCCGCACGTCCTCCGGCGACCCGTGGGGCAGCGTCGTGGTCACCGACACGCAGCCCCACACGCTGATGGGCCGGCCGTCGGGATCCGTCAGCGCGCACATGTCCTCCCACCGCGGCCCGTGCTCCTCCTCGAATCCCTGCAGACCCATCACGCCCAGGCTGAGGATGTCATCCAGGATCGGCAGGATGTCTCCATCGCAGTGCCAGATGATGCCGATGCCCGCGCTGACCAGCGGCTCCACGCACCAGCGCAGCTCCGGGAAGTACAGCTCGCGCAGCATCTGCGGCGACATGATCGGCCCGCCGGCGGTGCAGATGTCCTGGCCCCCGTAGACAAAGGGCGCCAG
Source organism: Armatimonadota bacterium (assembly GCA_034722055.1). Classification (GTDB taxonomy): domain Bacteria; phylum Armatimonadota; class Zipacnadia; order Zipacnadales; family UBA5352; genus JAYENL01. The sequence goes on along the minus strand of JAYENL010000285.1, from coordinate 19,749 downwards.
GCGATGGCGCTCGATGGCCTCCACGATGGCGTGATTGCGCAGCCGACCCAGCAGCGATGAGTGGTGGTAGTACCGCCGCATGGCGTCAGGATACAACGCTGCGGCCTGCAGATAGTTCTCGTAGCCCCAGCGAGTGTACCCGCCCATGAAGTCGGCCTGGCCGAAGGAATCGATGACCAGCACGTCCGGGCCCATCAGCTCCGAGTGCTGGAGAATCGCGGCGGCGTAGTCCTCAGCGGCCCGCTCCAGGTCAAAGTCGCGCCGCACCACCTCATCGTCGGGGAGCTGCTCGATCCAGCGCAGCACGTCCTCCGGCGAGCGGAAGCCGGCCTCCTCGTGGCGATGCAGCTCGTGCATGATCTCGCCCATCTCCAGCTTCCGCTGCGCCTCGCCGGGCAGGTACCACTGCGGGACGAAGTTGGCGCCGGTCCGCCGGACGAACTCCGCGAACACGCCCTCCCGGTCGGACCAGTAGTCGCGCCCCACCACCCGGCTCATATAGGCCGAGTTCGTGATCCAGCAGTTGGTGATGCACGGCTGGGCGACGTCCTCCCGATGCAGCGTCGCCAGCGCGACCTCGCGACCGGTCATGGAGCCTCTCCCTTCGTCGGGCACGGAACGTGAAGGGGTTTCTCGCCGCGTCCGTCTGGTCCTGCTGCGCTGCGGTGTGAGGGCCTGGCGCCGCAACGGTCGCCACGCGAAGGCCCACACCACGGAGGGGCCGCCTGAGCGGCCGCCGCACACCGGCGGACGCGAAGTCGGCCCACGCATAACGACACACCACCGGGCCGACCTCGTGCGGCTGCCCCGCAGCCGCCGTCGGGACGGCCTAAACCAGCGCGCCCCTCTCAGAAGGGGCGCACGCCATCGACAGCGAAAGCTCCAGCGCCCAGCAACGCCAGGGTCACCGGGCGGAGGCGAGGCTCATGCGCGCACGACTGGCAGCTCCCGCGACTCTCATCCTGATCGCGCTTGCGTTCGGCGCATCCGCCGAGGAGACCGTTCTGCCGCTGGCCAACCCCGGCTTCGAGGATGGCCTGGAGGGCTGGAAGATACGGGGCGACCCGCCGATGGGCAGCCTCTCCGACGAGCAGGCTGCAAGCGGCCAGTACTCCCTGAAGATCGCCGACGAGATCGACGGAAAGGGCTCCAACGTTCGCGCTACCCCCCTGGACATCGAGGGCCCGGGCATCTTCGAGATCCGCGGGCGGTACTTCCCGGTCTCCGGCGGGGGGCTGGGCATCTACTGCGGCTTCCTGGACGCGGAGGGCAACAACCTGGTTCCCGAGCCGCACGTGGCGGGCATGAGCGGGAGTGAGAAGAGCTGGCGGCCGTTCTCCTACCGCGTCTACGCTCCCGACGATGCCGCCGCCATGCAGCTTTACTTCCACAGCTACAACGCCGCCACGGTGATCGGATACTTCGACGACCTGCAGATCGTGAGGCTGGGGGTAGAGGACATGAAGCCACCATGGGAGGGCACCTACAAGATCGACCCTGATGAGACCGAGAAGCTGACGCCCGCGGATGTCGTGGGGCCGGACGGCCTCGTATATCCCGACTGGACCCGCGCGGGCGTGCAGGGCGACATCCCGGACGTGCCCGTGGCGGCACGCATCGAGGACTTCGGCGGCCAGGCCGACGATGACGCCGATGACTCCGCCGCTCTGGAGGCCGCCTGCCGGTCAGCGGGCGAAGCGGGCGGCGGCGCGGTGCTGATAGGCGAGGGCACGTGGCACCTGGACCGGCCGGTGACAGTGCGCCACGATGGCGTGGTCATCCGCGGCCTGGGCGCGGACCGCACCCGCGTCATCTTCCGCTACGGCCTCGGTAAGGATGGCATTCGTTTCTACACGCCCGAGGAGGGGAGCCGGGTCGGCCCGGGCACCCGCGTCGAGCTGCACTGCGCCCCGACCGGTCTGCAGAAGATGCGCATCGCCATCGACGAGGTGCTGCTGCGCGACTGGGAGCGCAGCACGCACTCCGGCAACACCTTCGCGGTCGCTGTCAGCGCCCGTGAGGCCTTCGAACGGCTCGACGACGGCGAGCACACGCTCATCGGCATCGGCGAGTACAAGGGGGGCGCCGATAAGCGACTCGAGATGCCCATCGTCCTCGACAGTGATTACGAGGACCACCGTCACGTCCCGCGCTCGAACATCGCCATCGGCTTCGTGGGCGGAGGATACGCCGGGCCGAAGCTGAGACTTGCCGAGGACGGCCAGCGGGGCGCCATGCAGGTGGTGCTGGAGAGCGCCGAGGGCCTGGAGGTTGGCGACGTGGTGGTCATCGACGGGCCAGCCACCGAGCGCTGGAAGGAGCTCACCCGCAACGCCTGCCGGTGGGGGACCTACCGGCGCAACATGTACGAGATCGCCGCCATCGACGGCAGCACCATCAGCTTCGACCAGCCTCTGCGCATCGAGTTCCCGGTCATCGACGGCTCCTACGTGCAGAAGCTGGAGGTCATCCGCGGCTGCGGGCTGGAGGACCTCTACATCGAGCAGACCGAGAACCTGTGGATCACCGCCAGCGAGTTCCTGTATGCCTGGGACTGCTGGGCGCGCGGCGTGACGGTCTACATGTGCGGGCGCAACCCGGTCTACGGGCACATGGCCAAGTTCTGCACCATCCGCGACTGCGTCTTTGATGACGCCTGGTTCAAGGGCGGGGGCGGGACGGCCTACTGTGGCTGGGACAACTGCTTCGACTGCCTCATGGAGGGCGTGGAGACCTTCAAGCTCCGCCACGCGCCGCTCTACCAGTGGGCCGCCTCCGGCAACGTCATCCGCAACGGGGTCTTCCACGAGAGCGACGGGCAGTGGCACTCGGGCTGGACGAACGAGAACCTGTTCGAGAACTGCGTCATCACCTCCGCGCGCGGCCATGGCTCTTACGGCTACGGCATGTGGGCGTCACCGCCCGAGGACACTGCACACGGCCCCAACGGCCCTCGCAACGTGGTCTGGGGCTGCGACGTGGCCTCCCAGCGGGACGGCCTGTGGATGGGCGGGATGAACGAAAGCTGGCTGATCCTCTACAACCGCTACGTGGTGAACGAGGGCGAGGGCGTGGACGCCAAGGACGCCAGCTTCGACCACATCATCCGCGGCAATGTCTTCGTGCTCCAGGATGAGAACGCGCCCATGCTGCGCCTCCGCATGCCCGACTGCATCGGCGTGGAGCTCATCGACAACGCTCTCTACGGCGGAAGCGGGAGGCTGGCCGAGGGCATGGGCGAGCCGGCGGTGATGGAGGGCAACAAGGTCCATCCGCTGCCGGAGGGCGGCCTGCCCCCACGCCCGCAGCCGCCCGTCCCGTCGATCTACGAGTGGCAGCTTGAGAACCGCCGCTAGACGAGAAGGAGGGGCCGGCTTCGGCTCCAGAAGACGACGCTGGAGCCTCAGGACGGCCCCTCCGCTGAAGCGACATGGCGCCGGAGTACGACGGCGACCACGACCTCCATTCAGCCCTTGCCGGGCCGCTGCCGGTGGAGGGCACGCCGTATGGAGAGGCCGGACTACTGTCCGGCCTGTCGTTACTGCCGCTGCTTTCATTCCCGTCGCGACAGGAGGCATGCCACATGCGCAAGGCAGTACGTTTCGAGGTCGTCGAGATGTCGGGTTCGCGATATCAGATGGGCCGGCAGTATGGGGAGCAGTGTCGGGAGCGTATCCATGACCTCTCCGGCCGGTTCGACCGGATGCTGCTCGATCCGGAGTACCTCGAGGAGGGCCGGCAGGTGGCGATGGAGGCCCTGCCGCACGTTCAGCGTGAAGCTCCGGAGCTGATTGACGAGGTCGAGGGCATCGCCGACGGGGCCGGCCTGGGGTTCGAGGAGGTGTTCCGCCTCAGTTGCTCGCAGGAGATGAACTCCTGGCAGGGCTGCATGCGCAACCAAGCCAGTGCGACTGTATCCGATGGCTGCACCAGCATGGCCGCCAAGACCGACGGGGCCAGCCTGGTGGCCTGGAACATGGACTGGCGGATCAAGTGGCAGCCGTTCATGGTGCTGGTGCACGGTCGGCCGAACGACGGTCCGGACTTCCTCTCCTTCGCAATGGCCGGCAGCGTGGGCCGTCCGGGCCTCGCGGAGCATATTGCCATCGCCGCGAACTTCCTCTCCTACCGCGCCACGCCCGAGTATCCCGCGGGCGGGGCACAGTGGGCCGGTGCGGGCGTCCCCTACAGCTTCCTGGCGCGTATGCTGCTGGCGCAGGGGAGCACCGAGGATGCCCTGGCGATGCTGAGGCGCACGCGCCGCATGGCGTGCCTGAACTACACGCTGGGCGACACCGGCGGCGACATCTGCTGCGTCGAGACGATGCCGGAGCACATGGCAGTGCTCCGGCCCGACAACAGCTTCATCACCCACGCGAACTCCTACCATGCCGAGGAGTTCAACGGCATTCCCATGGACCAGCGGGAGGAGAGGGACCCGCGGGCCTACCGGGCCTGGGAGGTCCTCAGCCGACGCGAGCAGCCGCTGGAGCGGGCCGACATCTACAGGGCGCAGCGCTCCCACTTCCCCCGTCAGTCCACGGGCGTGTGTGTGCACACGGGCGGGGAGAAGCCCTCGATCACGCTGCTGTCGTTTGTGGGCGACCTGCGCCAGCGGCAGATGTGGGCGGCCTACGGCTCGCCATGCGAGCACCGGTTCCTGCGCTACGACCTGTAACGGGGCACATGTCTTCCGTCCGGTGCGAGGGGCAGGCATCCTGCATGCCGCCCGCGAGGTTGCCCTAAGCATGGCACAGGGGCCGCGTGAGGCGCGAATCGCTTGCAGGAGGAGGGGCCGCCTGAGGGCGCTTCGCAGGAGCGCACGAAGTCGGCCCGCGGCGTGACGAGAAAGGGTCGGCATACCTGCCCTGAACGGCGGAACGGACGGGCCGGCTTCGGCTCCAGCACACGACCCTGGAGCCTCAGGATGGCCCCTCCGACGACGAACGACATGCCGGCGGCCGTCCCGGTTTGTGCGCAAAAGGGAGCCGGCCCCCTGGACAGCCCCACAATCGAGGTGACGCGAATGCAGGACGAGATGACCCCACGCGAGCGATGGCTGGCAGTGCTGAACCGCGAGCCCTTCGATCGCTTCCCGCTGGACTACCGCGCCACGCCCGAGGTCAATGAGATGCTCGTGGAGTACATGGGCGCCAGGAACATGGCCGAGGTGCGCGAGCGGCTGCACATCGACCCGGTCATGAGCGTGGGAGGGCGCTATGTCGGCCCCGAGTATCCGCCCGATCGGAACGTCTTCGGCGTTGGCTGGGAGAACGTGGACTACGGCACGGGCGTCTACCGCGAGGCCGTCCACTTCCCGCTGGCGGAGTACGACTCCATCGAGGAGATCGAGGCCAACTACACCTGGCCGTCGCCGGACTGGTGGGAGTACGATCACATCCCCGAGCAGCTCGAGGGGCACGAGGAGTGGGTCATCCAGGGCGGGCACTACGAGGAGTTCGCCACCTACAAGGACCTGCGCGGCGTCGCCCAGGGCTACCTGGATCACATCGAGCACCCGGACATCCTGCAGCACTGCATGCAGAAGCTGGCGGACCTGGCCTACGCGCGCTTCGAGCGCATCTTCGACCAGGCCGCCGGGCGGGTGGTGTGGAGCTGGGTGGCGGAGGACTTCGGCACCCAGGAGAGCCTGCTGCTGTCTCTGGAGCACATCCGCGAGTTCCACCTCCCACACATGAAGCGCATGATCGACATCTGCCACGACGCCGGCAGCTTCGTCTTCCACCACTCCGACGGCGCGGTGCGCGACAACGTGCCGCAGATGATCGAGGCGGGCATCGACGTGCTGGACCCGATACAGTGGCGGTGCAAGGGCATGGATCGCGAGGGCCTCAAGCGCGACTTCGGCGACCGGATCTGCTTCCACGGGGCGATGGACAACCAGCAGACGATTCCCTTCGGCACCACGGAGGACGTGCGGCAGGAGGTACGGGATAACTTCCGGATTCTGGGCGCGGGCGGCGGCTACATCCTCGGCCCCTGTCACAACATCCAGCCCATCACCCCACCCGAGAACGTCCTCGCCCTGTATGAGACCGCCTACGAGGAGGGGTGGCAGTAGGACATGAGCGCCGGGTGCGTCCTCAGGTTGTCTGTCGAGGGCCGGCCGCCACCCCCGGCATGCGCCGTCGTGCCGTACGGAGGTCGGGCGTGCCTACGCCCGATGCGGGCCGGAAGGCCCGCACTCGTTGCCCCGCAGTCGAGGGCCCGCTCGAACCACAATTGACCTCCCGGCGGGGCTGTGGCCGCGGACAGAGGCGCGCAAGTGTCTCCGGGCGCAACGGCGGCCTCCCGAAGAACAGATCAGGAGCGAATGACGACATGAACACCTCCGACCTTCTCGTGGTTGAGACGCAGGGCACCGCGCTCGAGCGGGCGCGGCAGTTCGGGGAGGCCGTACGGGAGCCGCTGCAGCGCATGCTGGGGGGCGACCTCGTGGAGCGCGTCATCTGCGACGAGCGCCGCCGCGCGATCGCCGACCGGATGCTGGCGCACTTCCACGCCATGCGGCCGCCGCTGGAGCTGGAGGAGGCCTGCTGCGAGGCGGCGGGCGTGGAGATGCAGCGGCTTCTCGACCATCGCGTGGCGGTGGCCATCAGCAAGTCGCGGCCGCCGGAGGGCTGCTCGGGCGTGATTCTGCAGAAGGACGAGCGCATCATCGTGGGCCAGAACCTGGACACAGGGCCGATCCCGCATGGCGAGAACGTGCTGGAGATCGGCCGCGGCCCGGAGGGCGGCTACGCGCGCTTCTGCCCGCCGCATATCCTGGAGTGCATGTTCGGGATGAACGCGCATGGGCTGGCCCATGGCGGCGCATCGGGGCCGCCGGACAACCCCCTGCGCGGCGGCAACGGCGTCCCCACGACGCTCGTGCGCTGGCGGTACTTCTACCGCTGCGTCACGCCCTCGGACGTGGCCGCCGCAGCCGGCGAGCACCTGGTGGCCGGCAAGGGCAGCAACAACGTGTGGGTCTGCCCCAGCGGCGAAATGCTGCGGCTGGAGCAGGGCGGTGGGGCGGTGGCGATGATGCGGCCGGAGGGCCGGTTCGCGGTGGCGACCGGCCATCGGGCCTACCTGCGCGGGGAGGACCTGGGCGACCGGGCGCCGGAGGCCGCCGCGGCGGAGCGCAACCGCTGGCTGCGCCTGCGGGAGCTGGCGGCGGAGGCCCTGGACGCGCCCGGCGACCCGGTGGCGCAGATGGAGCGGATGCTCGCCGACCACCAGCGCGTGGACGATCACCCGGTCTCCGCGCCCTGCCGGCACGGCGGCGAGCGCTTCGGCGACACGCAGTACTCGGTGGTCTTCGACGTCACCGCCCGCGAGGTGCACTACTGCGGCCAGCCCTGCCGATGCGAGTGGCGGACGATCGTGCTATGAGCGGCTGGCGAACCGCCGTCAGCACACAGAGGTCCCTCTCAGCAGGGAGCGGAGATACAGCGCGACCCGTTCACCACAGCTCCTCCCACGTCGCCCACTCCTCGGGTTCGGTGGTCCAGTTCGCGAAGACGGCCGCGGCGGGGAGCGGGAGGTCAGGGCGTCGGGAGTGGAGGACCGCGCAGCCGTCGCGCAGACCCTTGAGCGCGAGCCTCAGGTTCTCAGCGTAGGCATGGTGCGACCGGAGGCTGCCCTCATCGCCGTAGGTCGGGACGCCGATGAGCAGGTGGCATGACTGGTTGCCGTCGGCGACCGCCGGAGCCACGCGGACCACCTGCTGCCGCGCAAGCCACACGTAGGCGCGCGGCAGATAGACCCCGCTGTCGTAGCACATCACGCAGATCTGATCGCACGGCGATGCGGCGCGCCGGAAGTCCTCCTCCTCCCAGCCCCAGCGGCCCAGCGGCCAGGGCACCCACAGGGGAGTCGCGATGGAGATCATTGACCCCGGTGGGAGGGCCTCCCGGGTCTCATGCAGCAGAGCCATGAAAGCATCGTCGGCGCTGACCGCCACCTCACAGTCCCACTGCACGCCCTGGAAGCCGGCCTCCGAGACCAGCCATCGGGCCTCTTCGACCATGGCGGTTCGCACCTGCGGGTCGGAGATATTCACATCACCACCGAACAGCTCGTTGGGTGCGCCTACCCATGCCATGGGACGCACTCGGGGCACCTCCCGCAGCGCCCGCGTCAGAGCCGCGCCGCTCTCACGCCGCCCTCGGACGAGCCGGCCGTCGCCGCCCACGTTCCCGACGTGGAAGTAGAGGTACACAATCCCTCGATCGCTGAGCTGCCGTGCGAGTCCGGCCGCCTCCGAGGGCGGGCGCTCGCCGGTGTACCACCACTGCCGCAGCCACGCTCCATTGGTGGCCTCTGCGGGGACGTGGCCGCCGATCGGCGCCAGCCGCGGATAGAGGATGTAGTCGGCCGCGACCGCGACTGCGAGAATCAGCAGCGCGATGCGGACGCGCTTGAGCCACCTGCGGCGCATCACTCCCCTCCCCTACTCCTCCAGCGCGGACTGGCCCAGCTCCCAGTCGAAGCGCGAGCCGTTGGCGATGGCCTCCTGCACCAGCCCGGGACGCTCCTCGACCAGCAGGTGGCGGATATTGCGCGCCTGGTTGTGCTCCACGATCAGGTCGCGGTGTTCGGTCTGCCAGTCATCGGGGCCGTGCTCGGTGCCCTCGCGGAGCATGATGGCGTTGTTGGTGGGGTGGTTGACCCAGAAGAGGTTGTCGTAAACGTGCCCCCCGCGGACGTCGGAGATGGAGATCAGCGCCCCGGTGTCATCCTGCTGGTAGCGGAGGATGTTGTCGTGGATCGACAGCCCCCAGCAGTTGAAGTCCACCTCCAGGGTGTTGCAGGGCCCCTCGCAGGGGAAGTGCCTGGAGTCGGTGGAGCCGTTCGCCTCGAAGTAGGAGTTGTTGACGGTGAAGCCCTTGACGTTGCGGAGCATCACCGCCGCCCGGGGGCAGTGCTCGAAGCCGCAGCCCTCGATGCGCGAGCCGTGGCCGCCGTGCACCAGCACTCCGATGCGGTCGCGGCCGATGTAGCAGTCGCGGATGACAGCGTTGTTGAAGTGCGCGTAGCCCATCAGGCCCGCCTCGCCGCACCAGCGGATCAGTGAGTTGAGGAAGCGGCTCGACCAGCCCTCGGTGTAGATGCCGTATCTCTTCGCACCGCCCACGCGGCAGCAGTCCATCCTGAACTGGTTGTGCCACTTGAGGTTGAGCGTGATGTCACCGCCGGCGAGCTGGATGCGGTCGAGCTGCCCGTGCGAGGCGCCGTTCTCGTAGGTCTCGCCGGTCCAGTCGATACAGTTCTCGCTGTCAACCTGCTGGCGGATGATCGACTGGTGCATGCCGTCGCCGAAGATGCGCACGCCCTGGTACCAGCCGCCCTCGGGCCGGCGATGGGGGCGGATGACGATAGCCTGCCGGATGGGATATGTGCCAGCGGGCACGTAGATGGGCCGCACGCCGTCCTCAGCCAGCTTCAGGGCCTCCTGGAAGGCCGGCTGCCAGTCCTCCTGCTCGGTGCCGGGGTTGAGGACATGTTCGGCGAAGTCCGTGATGTCGATGGGGCCCCGCCCGTCAGGGGCGGCGCGCGTCCCGCCCAGCAGGGCGCACGCGGCTACGAAGAGTGCCAACTCATGGCTCATGGCTCTCGATCCCCTTCTCAGACGCGACTGGTGTGCGTTCGTCCCCTCGGTCCAGCAGACGACTATTCCGCCCGGCGCGGCCCCGAATCCTCCTCCATCAATGGTGACGACATCGCCAGCATGGTCCGCTGACACGGGCCGCGAGGCATGGCTCCGTATGAGAATCTGACAGTTTGGGAGTTCTCGCCAACAGCAGTGGGCCTGGCGGCCTGCCCCCGTCGAGGGCGCCGGGGCCACAACGGGAACGGCTGGAGATAGCACCGCGATCACGATCCGCTGACACACAGACCGCGAGGACATGGCCGGACCTGTGGCGAAGACGTAGCCAGGATAGTGGTCAGCTCTCCCCAGGTGGTGGTGGACGCAGTGGCGGACGGTATAGAGGCCATTGAGGAGCAGTTGGGCGACCACGGCAGCGCCATGCCCGGCGAGGTCGTGGAGGTCGAGCTTGCTCAGGGCCTGGGCCTGATCGAGGCGCTGGCGATCGGCGCCGGGACCATGATCGGCGCGGGCATCTTCGTCCTCCCCGGGCTCATCTTCAGGCAGGCCGGCCCCGCCGCGGTGATCGCCTTTCTCGGGGGCGGGCTTATTGCGCTGGCCAACGCCATGAGCGTGGCCGAGATCGCCACCGGGATGCCCAAGTCCGGTGGCGGCTACTACTTCATCTCCCGCGCGCTGGGGCTCGTGGTTCGGGCTCATCTTCGCCTCAGCGTTTTACATTTTCGGCTTCGGCGAGTACATGGTTACCCTTGTCAGCTTGCCGGTGAAGGCCATGGCCGGAGCCATGACGGTGCTGCTGGTGATCCTCAACCTCACCGGCTCCCGCGCGGCGGGGCAGGCCCAGAACTTCATCGTGCTGCTGCTGCTGGGCATCCTGGCGATCTTCGTGGGGCGCGGGGCCTACGACCTCCAGCCTGCCCTGCCGTTCACGGACTTCGCTCCCTTCGGCTGGGGCGCTGTTGCGGGCGGGACGGCCACGCTGTTCGTGACCTACTCCGGCTTCGCCGGTATTGCCTCCGTGGCCGAGGAGATCCGCGATCCGGGCCGCAACGTGCCGCGCGCGGTGCTGGGCTCAGTCATCGGCGTTACCTGTCTCTACTGCGTCATCATACTGGCCCTGGCGATGCTGCGCCCGTATGAGCAGCTCACCGGACCGACGCTGCTGGCCGACGTCTCGCAGGACCTGATGGGCGGCTTCGGCCGCGGCATGATCATGCTGGGGGCAATCATGGCCACGGTCTCCTCGGCGAACGCCTCCATCATGGCCGCCTCCCGCATCAGCTTCGCCATGGGCCGCGATCAGCTCGTCTGGGAGTGGCTGAATGAGGTCCATCCGCGGTTCCGCGTGCCGCACCGGGCCATTATTGTCACCGGGGCGCTGACCCTGGGCTTCATCCTCTCCGGCGGACTGGAGCTGCTGGCGGAGGTCTCCGGCTTCCTGCACCTCATCCTCTACGGCCTCATCAGCATCGCCTGCATCATCCTGCGGGGAGCCCGCCAGCCGGCCTACCGCCCCATCTACCGCGCGCCGCTGTTCCCGTGGGTTCCGATCGTGGGCGCCATTACGTGCTGGGTGGTGGCCTTCGGATTCATGGGCCGGCTGGCGGTCCTCATTGGACTGGCTGTGTTCGCGGCGGCCGTGCTGCAGTACTACGTGTTCGGCAGGCATCGGACGGAGCTGGAGGGGGCGTGGCCGTTCTTCCTGCGCCGCGGCGTCCTGGAGCCGGCGCTGGAGCGCGTGGAGGAGTGGGGGGCGCCGCCCCAGGAGAGGCCCACCACCATGGTCGCGGTGGGTGACCCCTCACGGGAGCGCGCCCGGCTGCAGATCGCCGCCGCCCTCATGGGCCCCAGGCGGGGGCGGGTGCTGGCGGTGAACGTCTTCTCCGTCGAGGAGGCGGAGCGCATCGACGAGGATGTCCTGGCCGGCTACTACGATACCATCGAGGCCCGCAGCGCGGCGTTGGCCTCCGCCGCGGCCGCCATCGACGGCTCCGGCGCGGAGATCGCGTCGCACGTCCCGGTGGCGGCCTCGGTCTTCTATGGCCTGCTCAGCGCCCAGCAGGCCTCACGGGCCTCGGCGGTGCTGCTGGGCTGGCCGGAGCCGGCGGACTCGGACGTCAATCGCATAGAGCTGATGAGCGCGCTGGAGCGCTACATGCGCGCACATCTGCTCGTGCTGCGCGAGCAGGCGCCCATTCCGGCTGACGACATCCTGGCGATCATCGACGAGAGCCGGCACGGCGGGCTGGGGCTGATGCCCGGGGCGCGGCTCGCCAACGCCTGGGGGGCGGACCTGTCTGTGGGCACGCTCGTGGGCGCCGGGGCCGGCGAGCAGCTCATCGCCGACACCGAGGAGCGCCTCGAGGAGCGGGTCGGCGACCTGGTGAAGGCCAGCGTTCGCACCATCGCCTCCCACTCCCTGGAGGAGGCGGAGTCCGAGGCGGAGTTCTACGACCTGCTGATCGTGGCGCTGGAGAGCGCTCCGGGGGCGGAGGGGCTGCGCGGGTTCATCGATGAGCTCAGCGACGTGGAATCCTCCTCCGTGCTGATCGTGCGGGCACATGAGAGCCAGCCACTTGATGAGTGGATGTGATGACGATGGCCGGGGATGAGCGGTCTGAGGACGCGATCGCCACCATGCTGGTGGGCATCGCCAACCCTGAGACTATCCAGCGCCTGATGGACCTGGCCGAATGCCTGGCGGCATACGCGGAGTACAACGTCATTGCCACTCACATCCTGGTGGTTCCGCCGCAGGCGCACCTGGGCTCGGCGAGAGGCTCGGCGGAGATGGCGCAGGCCCGGCAGCTTCTGCTGGACGCCATCCGCCAGGGAGCCGGTGAGGATGTGCCGGTGAAGGGCGTGGTCGAGGTGGCGCGGGAGGTCAGCGAGGGGTTGGTGTCCGCCGCCGAGACGCAGGAGGCGTCGCTGATCGTGGTGGGGCACTCCGAGCTCAGGGAGGAGGACGAGGCCGCCGGCAAGCGCTTCGACAGGGTCATGCATCAGGTGGCTCGGAACAGCGAGGCCGACCTGGTGGTGGCCAAGTTCCGCCGCGATCGGGTCCGCAGTATCCTCCTGCCCATCAACACCGGGCTGAACCTTCGCGTCAGCGGAATGCTGGCGGGGGCGATCTGCCGAGCCAAGTCCGCGCCGGTGACGCTCATCCATCTGCTGCGCGAGGATGAGACCGAAGAGCAGGCCCGGGAGCGGCTGGAGGCGCTGCTGGCCGAGCAGGAGATGGAGGACCTTGGGGACCTGGTGATCGAGCAGCCGCCCGAGGGCGTGGATCCGCTGGACCGGATGCTGGAGATCGCCAACGGGCATGACGTGGCCATCGTGGGCGCCGAGCCGCGGCCGTCGATCGCCGAGTCCATCTTCGGGAGCTGGGCCGAGCGCATCGCCACCCAGGCCGAGTGCACCGTCCTGCTCGTCCGCGCCAAGAGCGCGGATGGTGACTAATCCGGCGCCCCCTCCAGCGGGTCGTAGGCCGGGCGATCCTCGGGTTGGGGCTCCTTGACCACGTAGTGCTGCAGATACTCCTCCTCGACGGACTCCACAATCCCGTCCTTCATCACCAGGCGGATGCTCTCCGGCTCGTAGAGCACCCCCACATCGTCGAGGGGATCGCCGTCGGCGATGAGCAGGTCGGCCTTCACTCCCGGCTCGAGGGTGCCGATGTCGTCGAGGCGATAGGCCTCCGCCGTGGTCCGCGTTGCCGCCACGATGGCCTCCATGGGCGAGAGGCCGGCCCACACCAGCTCCTGCAGCTCCCACAGGGCGGCGTCCCCGATCCTCCACACGTGCTTGGAGCTGGGGTAGTCGGAGCCGAACGCGATCTTCACACCGAGCTGATGCGCCAGCCGCACGCCCTCCCGGTGCACTGGCTGGGCCGCGGTCATTTCCTCCTCCATCCATGGGCGGTCGGGCCAGGCCTTGATGTTCTTATCGCAGGTGACGCGCAGCGTGGGCATGAAGCAGAGGCCCCGCTCGGCGATGCCCCTCACGCCCTCCTCGTCGATGAAGGCCCCGTGGTGAACCTGATCGACACCTGCGGCGATGGAGTTGTTGATGCCCGGCTGGCTGTGGGCGTGCACCACCACCGGCCGCCCCCAGGCGTGAGCCTCATCCACCAGCGCCTCCAGCTCCTCCAGGGTGTAGTTGCGCACCGAACAGTCCTCATCCTCGCCCCAGAAGCCGCCCGAGGCCGCGGTCTTGATGAAGTCCGCACCCACCTGGACCATCTCCCGAACGGCCTTGCGGACCTCCCACGGCCCGTCGGCGGTGCGGAAGCGGACGTGGCCGAAGGTGGGGCTGACGACGCAGCCAGCCACCAGTCGCGCACAGCCGCGCACCTGCCGGGCCTCGATGCCGTCGCGAAGCGCTATCCCGTCCTTGTTCGCCGAGACGCTGCAGACGGTGGTGATGCCCCGCTGCAGGGAGATGCGCAGCACCTGCTGCCCGGCCGGGCTCCCCCCGACGTGCGCGTGCCCCTCGACCAGCCCGGGCATAACCGTGCGGCCCGCGGCGTTGATGACCTCGGCATTGTCGGGAATCTCGACCTCCTCCGCACGGCCGACCGCCTCAACCAGGCCATCCCGGACGACCACCGCAGCGTCGTCGATGGCATCCGCGCCCGTGCCGTCGATGAGTCTGCCATGCAGGACCGCCTTGGGGCCCGTCATCTCTGTCCGCCTCCTGGAGCACGTGCACTCGGCCAAGCGCCGCACTGCGGCCGGTAGGTTCGCTGATCGGCCGCCGACACCTCGTCGGGCATGGAGGTGTCCGTCGGCCAGCGGCGCAAGGGAAGAGCGCACTCACGTCCGCGAAGCGGCGTGCGACGCTCGATTCAGAGCGAGGCCAAGCCATAACGAGGAAAGCTGTAATCGTTGCGGTCCTGATCCTCTCACTGCTGCCGACGAGCGCGCAGGAGCCGACCAACCACGCTCTGGGCAGGTCCTACCGCGTGACGCCGGCGCCGGCGGATCGCTATGCCGACGACTCCGGGCCGGTGGCCCACGCGCCGGACGAGTTCTACCGCGGGGAGCTGACCGACGGCGTCTCCGGTCCGGCCAGCAGCTACAGGACCGCAGAGTGGGTGGGCTGGCGCGACACGGACTACCGCAAGCCCGTCAGCGTGGAGGTGGACCTGGGCGGGGAGGTCCGCGTGGATCGCGTCGAGGCTACAATCTGCGGCTCCTCGGGCGGCGTGCAGCCGCCGGAGCGCATCGACCTGGCGCTGGTGGGCAGCGGCTTCCCGTGGCCCGTCTTCGTCCAGGTGGCGCAGATCCGGACCGACGAGGCATGGGACCCCGACACCACTCGCGTCTACACCTACGTGGCCGACATCGGGGGGCTCCCGGCCGAGCGTGTCCGCCTGGACTTCCAGGAGCAGACCTGGAAGTACCTCTTCGTGGACGAGATCCGCATCCTCGGCCTGGATCAGCCGGCGGCCGGCATGCTGCCGCTCCAGGACGTGACGCTGCAGGCGGAGGCCGGCGACACTGACTGCGAGAGCCCGGAGGTGGAGGGCGCCTCGGAGCGGGCGGTGCTGCTCGACGAGCCGGGCGAGGCCGTAAGCTTCCAGATGCCACTGCCGGCCGGCCACTACACCGTGCGGGTCCGCTCGCTGGCCGTGGAGCCGGACACCTTCAGCGAGATCGCCCTCACCCGCGGCCAGGAGGCCATGCGCCCGCAGGCGATCACCAACACCGTCTTCACCTGGCAGCGCTCGCACTTCACCCAGCCGGCGGATGGCCCCGCCACCATCACGATGACACTGCGCGAGGGCGCCGGCGTCTACCTGGATCAGGTGCGCATCCATCAGCTCACCCTCAACGAGACCATCACTGATCTCCACGACTTCCAGCGCGACACCGTCCTGGCGTCTCAGGGGCAGCCGCGCTGCATCATCGCGGTGGGCGACGAGGGGCAGTACCGGGCGCAGGGCGAGGCGGTGGGGACGGCCATCGAGGATCGCAGCGGGGCGCGGCCGGAGATCCTGGCGGGCGACGAGGTCACACAGGAGCACTTCCGCGCCACCAATGTCATCGCGCTGGGGACCGCCGAGAGCACCTTCGCCATCCTCAAGTCCTCGCCGAACGCCTGGAGCCACATACCGGGTCCGCCGGAGGAGGGCGAGCCGCAGATCTACGTGGATGTGGAGCCGCGCGGCACCGGTGTCAACACCATCGTCCTGGGCGGGATGGATGAAGCGCAGGTGCGGCGCAGCGCGCAGGCCTTCATCGAGCGCCTGGAGGGGGAGGAGACGCTCACCTACCCCTGGGAGCTGCTGCCGGCTCCCACCTACCAGGATGAGCGCGAGCACTACAGGCAGATGGCGGTGGAGAGCAGCAAGTGGCTGCGCCAGGGCGCCATCCGCCACCTGCACCGCGACTGGAAGTACTATCCCGACGACACCTTCGTCCTGCTTGGCTACCGCTACCTGGAGTATCTGGACTCGTATGACACCATTCGCCAGATCCCCGGCGACGGCTTCATCGACGCCGAGACGCAGAAGATCGTTGGCAACTGGGACCGGCGCGAGCACCACGAGAGCTTCGCCGGCACCCAGGGCCGCCTGCACCGGCTACAGCTCACCAACCTGATCCTGCTGATGGCGCGCAAGTGCGAGGGCATCTTCGACTGGAACTGCGTGCGGCTGCCGGGCGGAGAGAAGGGGCACCATCCGCCCGAGGAGATGACTGAGATACTGCAGGAGCGCCCGGAGATGATCGCCCATAACCATCAGACCTTCCCCGCCTACGCCATCGCCACCGCCGGCGACTACTTCGGGAAGTACTACGGCCTGCCCGAGGCGCAGCGCTGGCTGGACTGGGCGGACATGTTCATGCGGGGCCCGCTGCTAAGCTCCAAGCCCATGGAGGACTGCTGGGGCTACATGGACATCGCTTACACCCACGTGGCCCGCTACGCCGCCATCACGGGCCGGTGGGACTGGTTCGATCAGCCCATGGTGTACGATTTCCTGACGCTGCGGCTGATGAGCCACGACAACATGGGCTCGGGCGTGGGCTACGGCGATGTCGGCGCCTACCGACCGGCGGACGGCCCGCCAACGCCCGAGGAGAACGCTCGCAACTGGCTGTCGGCGTCGGGCGGCCGGTTGGACCTGTCCCGGGCGGACTGGGACGACCTGACCGGCCTCTATGTGCACCCTCTGGAGCCCATGTATTACGACTACTATGGCGGGGACGCCCAGGTCCCGCTGGCGGAGTGCTTCGACAAGCTCAGCTTCCGGGAGGAGGTCGATCCCCAGGTCCCCTATCTGCTGCTGGACGGCCTCTCCGGCGGCTATCACGGCCACTGGGACGGCAATTCCATCCTGCGCTTCACCGCCAACAACCGCATGTGGCTGTGCGAGGGTGACTACCTCAAGTCCGACCCCAAGGACCACAACACGCTGACCGTCATGCGCAACGCCGAGAGCGGCACGCCGGGGCTGTTCTCCAGCCTGCAGTCCCGCTTCGACGCCGGTCTGTGGGCCTCGACCATCACGCGCGCGCCCGGCTACACCGGACTCGACTGGGACCGGCACCTCATATACAGCCGCGGCAGCGAGACCTTCCTGCTGTTCGACGAGGTCACCGCCACCGAGCCGGGCACGTATGACGTCAAGGCCCGCTTCCGCAGCCTTGGAGAGACCTCACTGGCCGACCACACCTGGCATGTCCAGCAGCAGGGCGAGCACTTCTTCCTGCACGCGCCGGGCGAGGGCCAGCTCATGGAGGCCACCGACCCGGAGGACACCAGCAACTGGGAGAGCTACGAGTTCGCCGAGGACTCCATGCCGAAGGTGCTGAGTCACCGCCTGCGCCGGGAGCTGCAGCCCGGCGAGGGGATGATGCTGCCGGCGGTCTTCTACGCCACCTCACAGGACGCGCCCCGACACAGGGCGCGACGCCTCAGCGAGACGGCAGTCGCCATCGACGGCGACCTGCGGGCGGTGGCCGGGGTCGGCGGGCTGTCGATGGCGGGGATGGAGATCGACGCCCGGCAGTTCGTGGCCGGCGAGGGCGGACTGCTGCTGATCGACGGGACGAGGCTGAGCGCCGGCGGCGAGGCGCTCATGCTGGCCGACGCTCCGGTGCGCCTGTCGGTGGACACCGAGGCGGGCAGGGCCGTGGTGGAGGCCGACCAGCCCCTGACACTGACCCTCTCGGGCCTCGCGGAACCTGCCGAGCTTGGTGCCGGCCGACACGAGCTGCGGGGCGATTTCGGGCCGCTTTCCGCCGCCTTGGACCAGGCATGGCGCCTGGCATGGGACCAAGCAGAGACGGAGATCCCCCGGCCGGAGCCGGCGCCCACACGCAATATGACGCCCGCCTTCGAGGTGGAGCTGCCGGCCGAGGTGGCGGCGCTGGAGAGCGGTGACCTCACCGGCGACGGTGTGCTCGAGCTGCTCGCCGGCTGCCAGGACGGGACGCTGGTGGCGGTGGACTCGGAGGGCACTGAGCTGTGGCGGCACGACTTCGGCGCCAGGATCAACGACCTTGCCGTCGGGCAGATCGACGTTGGCGGGGCACCGGAGATCGCAGTGGGCGTGGAGGACTCGCACCTGCACGTGCTCTCGGCCACGGGCGAGGAGCTGTGGAGCAGGTTCTTTGAGGCCCACTACGCCGAGGGCGGGCAGGAGGGACATGTGCGGGCGGTGCTGATCGAGGACTTCGACGGCGACGAGGTGCCGGACATCGCCGTCGGCTGCGCCAACACCTTCTTCTACGCGCTCGACAACACCGGCGAGCCCAAGGGACCTGAGGAGGAGCCGTGGGAGACGAACTGGCGGCACAAGGCCATCGCCATCGGCGCCGCTGACCTCACCGGCGACGGTCTCCTGGAGCTGCTGTGCGGCTACACCTACTTCTCGCAGCGGATCATGGACTTCAGCCGCACCGGGCGCGGCCGGCTGACAGTCGTGCCCAGCGCCAAGGGCGGCAACAGCGTCATCACCGCCGCCGACGTGGACGGCGACGACCTGCCCGAGGCCCTCTACGGGGACGTGGACGGCCGGGTCACCGCCTGCACAGTGGCCTCGGGCGGTGACAGCAGTGCAGACGTGGCGTGGGCGAAGCACATCGGCGATGATCGCGTGGCGGCGCTGCTGGCCGAGGACCTCGACGCGGACGGATCTCCGGAGATCGCGCTGGCCTCACACAGCGGCTTCCTGGCGCTGCTGAGCGCCGGCGGCGAGGTGCTCTGGGTGCGCTATGCCGACAATCAGGTGACCGACGCCGCTCTCATCGACTCCGCCATCGCCCGCAGCTCGCGCGACGGCTCGGTGGCGATCTTCAACGCCGCGGGCGACGAGCTGGCTCGCTGGCACGTGGGCGAGCCGCTGCAGATGCTGGCGGTAGACGCCTCCGCCGACCACCCCCTCATCGTCGCGGCCGGCGGGAGGGTCCTCCGCGGCGCGATTTGGGAGCGGTAAACTGCGCCCGACGGCAGGCGGTGTGGGAACGCGGTTCCATCCTGGCCCGCCGTTCGTGCCGTACGGAGGGGCGGGCTTCCTTGCCCGCCCGGCCGTTTGGCGTTCGCGCTCAGGCGACGACATGGGCCGGGGTGGAACCTTCGGCCCTATCGGGCCTCACTCCTCACGCCGCCGTAGGCGGCGCTCGGAGCGGCCCCTCCATCTGGAGAATGATCCACCCCAGCACCGCGGCCATCGGCCTCGGCGAGCACGCAGATGTGGGCCATGCATAGCCCGTACGACAGGGGCTTGCGACGCGCTTGGGGCGATAACGGTCGGCGCCTACTGCTGCAGCCGCTCGATGGCGGCCTCGGCCTGCTCCCTCAGGTCCTCGTCCTCCGCCAGCTCCACGACCTGCCGGAAGTGCTCGATGGCCTCCTGCTTCTGATCGAGCTCCACCTGCACCCAGGCCATCACCCAGTGCGCCTGCACGTGCTCGGCGTCGATCTCCAGCGCCTGTCGGAGCCTCTCGGCGGCCTCATCGAGGCGGCCGGCGCGCTTGGCCGCCAGGCCCTCGGCCACCAGCTCATCCGCGGTGGGCCCTTCGGGCTCCGCCTCCTGCCCCTGCTGCGCCTCGGGCTCCTCCGTCTCCTCGGCCGGAGCGGCCTCCGTCTCCTCGGGCGGAGCGCCCTCCGTCTCCTCAGCCGGA
>JAYENL010000284.1:0-59117 GCA_034722055.1 Armatimonadota bacterium | reverse complement strand
GCCCGCACCGACCTCCCGGCGGGGATGAGGACTGACCGGTAGGCTCCCCGCGCAGGTCCATCGGTGGCGGAGCGCGAAGACTCAGATGGTCGGCGGCGGTGCTGCGCGCGCCGCCGCCGATCTCTGTCTCAATCACGCACGGAGGCAGGAGCACTCGATGAAGGCAGCCATGATCGTTGCGCCGCACGAGGTGGAGATCCACGAGATGGACCGGCCCCAGCCGGCGCCCGGTGAGGCGCTGGTGGAGGTGGAGGCGGTGGGGGTCTGCGGCAGCGACCTGCACGCCTACCAGGGCACGCAGCCGTTCTTTCAGTACCCGCAGATCGGCGGCCACGAGGTGGTGGGGAGGGTCGTGGCGTTGGAGGAGGGGGAGCCGGTGGAGATCCCCCGGCGCCCGCAGCCACGTCCCCCGGGCGTGGGCCAGCGGGTGGTGTTGGACCCCTCGATGCCCTGCGGCGAGTGCTTCCCCTGCCGCACGGGGCGGTACAACTGCTGCGAGAAGATGCGGGTGCTGGGGGTGCACGCGCCGGGGGCCTTCGCGGAGTACTTCACGGCGCCGGTGGGCTGCCTGCACGGCATCTCCGAGGACGTGTCCGCCGACGCGGCCGTGATGGTGGAGCCGCTGTCGATCGCCGTGCAGGCCGCAAACCGCGGGCGAGTCACGGTCGAGGATGCGCTGCTGGTCATCGGCGTGGGCACCATCGGGCTGTCGGTGCTGCAGGTGTGCCTGGCCCGCGGCGCGCGGTGCGCCGTCTCCGATCCGTGCACCGGCCGGCTGCGGATGGCGGAGCAGCTTGGCGCCGAAGCTGCCGTGAATCCCGAGGACGGCGACCTGCGCGAGCAGCTCGCCGAGCACTCCGGCGAGAGCGGCCCGTCGGTGGTGGTGGAGGCTGTGGGCAAGCCCCAGACCGTGCGGCAGGCGCTCGATCTGGTGGCCGCCAGCGGCCGCGTGGTGATGGTGGGGCTGTGCGCCGAGGCGATCTGCGTCCCCGGGGCGCTGATGGTGAAGAAGGAGCTGGACTTCCTGGGCTCGCGGCTGCATGGCGGGACGCTCCCGCAGGCCATCACGCTGGTCGAGGGCGGCGATGTGCAGCCCGAGCAGCTCGTGACGCATCACATGCCGCTCGTGGACGTGGAGCGGGCCTTCGAGGCCATGGTGGAGCAGCCCGACACCACCCTGAAGGTGATTCTGACGCCATGACGGGCGGCGCCCCGACCATTCCGCTGCTGGTCATCGCCGGCCCCACGGCAGCGGGGAAGACCGAGATGTCCCTGCGGGTCGCCCAGCGCGTGGGCGGGGAGATCGTCTCCGCGGACTCGATGCAGATCTACACGGGCATGGACATCGGCACCGCCAAGCCCACCGCTGAGGAGCGCGCCAGGGCGCCGATCCACCTCATCGACTTCATCCCTCCCGACGGCGAGTACACCGTGGTGGACTTCACGCGGGACGCGGAGCGCGCCATTCTCGACATCCACCACCGCGGACGCCTCCCCATCCTCTCCGGCGGCACGGGGCTGTATCTTCGCGCGCTTGCTGAGGGCTTTGACTTCCCGCCGGGCCCGGAGGATGAGGAGGTGCGCCAGCGCCTGCATGCCGAGGCGGAGGAGGTGGGCTCGGAGGCGCTGCACGCCCGGCTGGCCGAGGTGGATCCCGCCGCGGCGCAGCGGATCGAGCCCGGGGACGCCCGCAGGATCGTTCGCGCACTGGAGGTCTGGGAGCTGACGGGGGAGCCAATCTCGGCCCAGCAGGACGTTGACGCCCACGGGGGCAATCACTATAATTGCGCGAAATACGTCCTCACAGCCCCCAGAGGGGTGCTCTTCGAACGGATCGAGCGCCGCATCGATGAGATGATGGAGGCGGGATGGCTGGACGAGGTGCGGCGTCTCGCGGACTCCGGCGTCACCTCCGACTGCCAGTCGATGCAGGCCATCGGCTACCGACACCTGCTGCAGCACCTCAGCGGCGAGCGCGATCTGGATGAGACCGTCCGGCTCATCAAGCGCGATACCCGCCGCTACGCCAAGCGGCAGATGACGTGGCTCCGCAGCGGTGAGGGGTACCGGTGGCTCTCGATGGGCGGCGACCGGCAGCGAGGGGCGTGTGCGGAGATGCTCGTGACCGCGGCCCGCAGACTCGCAGAGCGGGAAGGATAGCCATGTCGGGAAAGCCTCATGTCCAGGACGAGTACCTCAACGAGGTGCGGACCTCGAAGACGCCGGTGGAGATCGTGCTGCTCAGCGGCAAGTCACTCAGGGGTGTCGTCGAGGCCTTCGACACCTTCACGATCAGGCTGCGGTGCAAGAGCGATGCGCTGCTGATCTTCAAGAGCGCGATAGCGGTCATCGGACCGATCCGTGAGAATCGCGGCCCTGACGAGTGACGGGACGGGTGCCAGATGCCACTGCGATTCACGAAGATGCACGGGCTGGGCAACGACTACGTCTACATCGACGGCCACGACCAGGACGTGGCGGGGTTCGACCTGGGGAGGCTGTCAGCGCTGGTCTCCGACCGGCACTTCGGGGTGGGCAGCGACGGACTGATCCTGATTCTGCCCTCGGAGACAGCGGACTTTCGCATGCGCATCTTCAACCCCGATCAGTCCGAGTCCAACATGTGCGGCAACGGCATCCGCGCCATGGCGAAGTACATCTACGAGCATGGACTGAGCGAGGAGACGGAGCTGGAGATCGAGACCCTGGCGGGGATCATCAGGCCGTCGCTGACCGTCGAGGATGGCACAGTGACCTCCGTGACGGTGGACATGGGCGAGCCGCGACTGGCCCGGCGGGAGATCCCCATGACCGGGCAGCCAGCCGACGAGCCGGTCATCGATGAGGAGCTGGTCGTGGCGGGCGAGGTCCTGCGCATCACGGCGGTGTCGATGGGTAACCCGCACTGCGTCATACTCGTCCCAGACGTCGAGAAGGCGCCGGTGGAGGAGCTGGGGCCGACTATCGAGCATCACCCGGCCTTCCCGGACCGCACGAATGTGGAGTTCATCGAGGTCGTGGATCGCGAGCACGTTCGCATGAGGGTCTGGGAGCGCGGTGCGGGCGAGACGCTGGCCTGCGGAACGGGCGCCTCCGCCACCTGCGTGGCTTGCGCCCTCAACGACAGGACGGATCGCCACATCGATGTGGAGCTGCTGGGGGGCACGCTGGAGATCGAGTGGCGGGAGGACAACCACGTCTTCATGACCGGACCCGCGACGGAGGTCTTCCAGGGAGAGCTGCCGGACGAGCTCATCGCGCCCGCGAGCATCTGAGGCGGAAGCATGAGGAAGCGGCCGACCGGCTGGCTGCCGGACGGTCGCCGCATTTCAGCCGGACGCGAGGGAGCATGAGCATGGAGCAGGCACAGCGACTTCAGCGAATCCCACCGTATCCCTTCCGCGAGGTCGCCGCGCTGAAGACGAAGATGATCGAGGAGGGCAACGAGCCCATCGACTTCGGCATCGGTGACCCGGACATGCCGACCCCGCAGTTCGTCATCGACGCCCTCTGCGAGGCCGCGCATGATCCGGAGACCCACCCCTACGACGAATCCGGGTTCGGCACGGAGGGCTACAAGCGGGCCATCGCTGACTTCGTCAGTCGTCGCTTCGGCGTGGAGGTGAGCACCGACGGGGAGATCCAGAGCACCATCGGCGCCAAGGAGGCGCTGGCGCACATCGTCTGGGCCTACATCGACCCCGCCGACGTGGTGCTGGTGCCTGATCCGGCCTACTCGGTCTACAGGGTGCAGACGAGCTGGTGCGGCGGTGCGCCCTTCCCTATGCCGCTGATGCCTGAGAACGACTTTCTGCCGGACCTGGAGGCCATTCCGGAGGGCGTGCGGCAGCAGGCCAAGATGATGTTCCTGAACTACCCGAACAACCCCACCGGGGCGGTGGCGCCGCTGGAGTTCTACCAGCAGGCGGTGGACTTCGCCCGGCGGTATGACATGGTGATCGTCCAGGACGCGGCCTACTGCGAGGTCTACTACGACGAGGGCGACCGGCCGCACTCCATCCTGGAGGTGGAGGGCGCCAGGGACGTGGCCATCGAGATGCACTCGCTGTCGAAGACCTTCAACATGACCGGCTGGCGCGTGGGCTGGGCCATGGGCGGCGCCGAGCATGTGGCGGCGCTGTCCGCGGTGAAGAGCAACGTGGACTCGGGGACCTTCATGGCCCTGCAGCGCGCCGCCAGCGTGGCGCTGGACAGCTATGAGGACTTCACACCCCGGATGCAGGCGGAGTACCGACGCCGCCGCGATGCCCTGGTGGCCGGGCTGCAGAGCCTTGGCTGCCCCATCGAGGCGCCGAGGGCCGCCTTCTACCTGTGGCTGCCCGTCCCCGAGGGGGAGACGGGCGAGGCCTTCGCGAGCAGGCTGCTGGCCGACTGCCGGGTCCTGGCCATCCCCGGCGGGGTTTACGGGCCGGTCGGCGAGGGCTTCGTGCGCATGTCGCTGACCATCAAGGCCCAGGACAAGCTGGGCCAGATCGAGCAGGCCATCGAGAACATGAGACGTGGCGGCATCCGCTGGTAGAGCGCCCGAGAGGCGAGGTGAGCGCGCTTTGAGACGAACGGAGCAGGAGAGAGCTGAGCAGGAGCAGACGGGCGTAGAGCGCGCCATCCTCGTGGGGATAGAGGACCTGCACGGCCGCAGCCGGCGGTCGATGCGGGAGCTGATCGACCTGGCCAAGACCGCCGGCGCCCAGGTCATCGATCTGGTCACCCAGCCCCGTGAGAAGCCAGACCGGCGCACCTTCATCGGCCGGGGCAAGGTGGAGGAGTTGGGCCGCGAGGTGCTGGAGACGGGGGCGGACCTGGTGATCGTCAACGGCGAGCTCTCCCCCGTTCAGAACCGCAACCTCGCCGAGGCCCTGGAGTGCAAGGTCCTGGACCGCACGGAGCTGATCCTCGACATCTTCGCCCAGCACGCCCACACGCGGGAGGGGAAGCTGCAGGTGGAGCTGGCGCAGGCACAGTACGCCCTCCCCCGCCTGGCCGGGCGCGGCAGGATGATGGACCGCATTGCCGGCACCGGTGCCGGCACAGGCATCGGCGTGCGCGGGCCGGGCGAGACGAAGATCGACGTGGAGCGCCGCGCGCTGCGGCGCCGCATCCAGCGCCTGGACGACGAGATCGACAACGTCCAGAAGCGCCGGCAGGTGGAGCGGCGGTCGCGGCGGCGCTCGGGGCTGTCCACCGCGGCGCTGGTGGGCTACACCAATGCCGGCAAGTCCACGCTGCTGAATGCCCTGGCGGGCTCCGAGGAGGTCAGCGTCCGCGACTGGCTCTTCGAGACCCTGGACCCAACCACTCGGAAGATAGAGCTCGACGAGGGCCGCCAGTGCCTGGTCACCGATACCGTCGGCTTCATCCAGGACCTCCCCCACCAGGTGGTCGCGGCCTTCAGGGCCACCCTGGAGGAGGCCACTGAGGCGGATCTGCTGCTGCACGTGGTGGATGCGTCGGTGCCGGCGGCCTACGAGCAGTACGAGGCCGCCACACGAGTGCTGGCGGAGCTGGGCGCCGCGGAGATCCCCACCATCGCGGCGCTCAACAAGATCGACGCCGTCAGCTCCGATCGCAGCCTCGGTCTGCTGGAGAGCCGCATCCCCAACACCATCCGCATCTCCGCGCTGGAGGGCGACGGCCTCGACGAGCTGCGCCGGCGAATGTCCGACCTGATGTTCGCGCACCTGATCGAGGTCACGCTGCACATCCCCTATGACCGCATGGCCCTGATGGAGATGCTCAACGAGCGGGGGCACGTCTCGGAAATGGAGTACGAGCCTGAGTACGTCGTTACCCGCGTGGAGCTCGACGAGCCGACGCTGGCGCGGGTGCGCGACCTGGTGGTCAACGTGTAGCAGGAGCCGCGTCGCCGGCGGCGAGGACGGGCATAGCGAGCAGGGCCGTGGCGGCAAGAAGCACCGAGACCAGTATCATGCCGACGTGCTCTCCCCCGTCCGCTCCCCTTCGGGCCGGGGCTCCAGCACCGCCGCCAGCGCGTCGCCCTCATCCGCCCATGGATGCTGCGGGGGCAGCGCCACATCGCAGTTCGGGCGATGGCAGCCGTACTCCCACAGCCAGCCGGCGGCCGGCGCCGTGATCTCGACCCTCTCCAGGTGGGCCTCACGAATGATGTGCCCCAGGACCTGCCCTTCCTCCACGTGGTCGGACGTCTCCAACCCTGCTTCCACGAACAGCCCGGCACAGGGCGCGGTGAGCTCGTGGAGCCGATCCTCGTGGTCCTCCTTCTCGGGGCCCAGCTCCACACAGGGACCGTCGAGCGGCTCCGGCTCGCCCGCCATCATCCCGAACAGTCTGGCGAGGTTGGTGGCGGCGCGGAGGCCGACGGCGACCTCCTTCTCGCGAATCACCCACTGGGGCGCCAGCTCAATGGTCAGCCCCCCGCGCCCGCTGTCGTTGAAGAGCGCCCCGATGGTCTTCCCGCCGCTCTGCCCGCTGGGTGGCTTGCGCCACTGGATGAAGCGCACCGCCGAGGCCTCGGCCATCTGCTGGGAGAGGCCGCTGTCGCGACGCGCCAGCGCGGCGGTGGCCGTGAAGCGCGACCAGGAGTGCAGGTCCAGGCAGCGCGAGCAGTGGCGAACCACGGCCTCGTGCAGCGAGTGCGCCACGCGCTCGGTATCATTGCCGTCCGGATCGCCAGGCCAGGTGCGATTCATGTTGTGGCCGCGGTCGTCGCCGTAGGGCTGCTCGGGGCCGAGGCTGGTGTGTGAGCGCCGGTGGCGGATCGCGGGGAGGTTGGCGAAGGGCACCAGGAAGACCTCGCCGCGGCGCAGCTCGCGCTCGCAGACCTCTCGGAAGCGGCGGATCACCTCACAGCCCTGCACCTCGTTGCCATGCTGGGCGGCGATGACCAGCAGCGCCTCGCCCTCGCCCCCGGAATCGATGTGCCACCAGGGTGTGTGCACCTCGCTGCCGTCGGTGAGTGTGGCGGTCGCGCGGTTGAGTGTGGCCTCAAGCGCCATGCAGGGCCTCCTCAGGTGCTGACGATACTGGCGAGCGGGTCGCCGGGATCCGACCAGGGATGCTGGTCGGGGAGGCGGACGTCGGGGTCCGGGCGGTGGCTGCCGAAGCGCCACAGCCAGCCACCGACCGGCGCGGTTATCTCGATGGCCGATAGATCATCGGCGCGGATGAGATGCCCCAGGCGCTGGCCAGCCTCGATTCGCTGCTCGAGCTGCATCTGATCAGCCACGAACAGCCCCTCACAGGGCGCCTCCACGACCGTCTCGCGCTCGTCGGTGACCTCGATGCCGGTGTCAGGCGGCAGCTCGGGCTCCCCGGGCAGCATCCCGAGCATCCGCGCCACATTGCCGACTGCCTGCAGCCCGGTCCGCACCTCGCGCTCGTAGACGCAGTACTGGCCGCTGAGCTCCATGGCCATGCCGGCGCCCCCGCGACGGATCACAGTCGCGCGGAGCTGGGGCTGCTCCGGTGACGGGATGTCGCCCCACCGGATGAAGCGCGTGCCGGCGGCCTCCCCCATGCGGCGGCTCTCCCCGCCGTCATCGGTCGCCAGCGTGGCCGTGGCCCAGAACTTGCACCAGCAGTGCAGGTCGATGACGTGTGTGCAGTGCTGCACAAGTGCATGATCGAGGGCATAGGCCAGGCGCTGGACGTCCCCGCCCCGGGGGTCGCCGGGCCACTGCCCGTTGATGTTGTGCGCCTTGTGAAGGTCGGTGTGCTTCTCCTCCGGCCCGATCTTGATGCTGTTGCGGCGATGCCGGACGGCCAGCAGATTCATGAAGGGCACCAGGAGCATGGTGCCGGCGACGAGGTCCTCGGCGCAGATCGCGGCGAGGCGCCGGATGACCTCCGAGCCCTGGACCTCGTTGCCGTGCTGCGCCGCCACAACCAGCAGCGTCGGGCCGTCGCGATCGGAATCAATGCGCCAGAAGGGCGTCCGCAGCCGACGCCCGTCGTGCAGGGCCGTCTCGACATAGTCCAGCGCCGCGGCGCTCATGGCCGCACCTCCAGCAGTCAGATGCTCCTCGCGTCCACCTCGCGGGGGCGACCCGGGTATCGCACCGGGGGTGCCCCGCTGTCATTGCGGCCTCAACCAGTGCCCGCAGGTCGTCTGCAGCATGGGCGGGGCGCACGTCCCCGGGCGTGCGCCCACCTCAGTCTCAGATGATTTCGATTGGGGGCTCTCGCTTGGCAACCGACTTCAGGAACTGAACGTCCGGATAGCCGACCACCAGCGCAGCATCGGCGTGATGGTGCTCCGGGACCCGGAGGTACTGCTTGAGCCGCTCGTCGCGCTCCGCCACCTCAGTGACGAAGCCGATGAGGCATGTGCCCAGGCCCATAGCGGTGGCCAGCAGCATCATGTTCGCCGTCGCGTAGTGGGAGCTCTCCGCGGCGGTGGGATCGCCCTCCGGCGAGTGGACCACGATGAGCGTGGGGGCGTCCCACAGGATGCGGTCCTCATGCTCGTCGTAGGCCTCCACGATTCGCCGGATCACCGGCTCGGCCTCCTCCAGCAGATCCATGGCCTCCGAGCCAATCATGAGCCGGAGCGTAAGGCGGTTGATGCGGCTCTTCAGCATCTTGACGACGTTGGAGTAGATGGCGACGATGCGGCGGCGGATGCGCTGGAGGCGCGCCGGGTCGCGGATGACGGTGAAATGCCACTCCTGCTCGTTGAGGGCACTGGGTGCCAGCGTGGCGGCCTCGATGAGCTCCATGACCACATCCTCGGGCACCTGCTCGTCGGTGTACTGGCGGACGCTTCGCCGCCGGCGGAGCAGGTCCCACAACTGCTCAACGTCCATCGCCTCCTCCGCGGGTGCCAGCTCGACAAACCCCTCCGGCGGCATGTCCGGATGGCTGATGGCCTCAGTGGGGCAGACGGCAACGCAATGTCCGCACACGAAGCAGGGACAGAATCCGATCGGCTCCGGGCCCTCCTTACCCATCTCCAGGAGGTCGGCGGCGCAGACTGCCACACACCGCCCGCACCGCACACACCGGTCGTAATCCACCTCGGGGCTCGTCTCAGCTCTCATGGTGTCGCCTCCCCATCACACACCGACCACGCTCTCGACCATCACGTACCACGGGCCTGAGCGCTCCTGCAGGGCCAGCGACGCTTCGCGCCCCAGCGGCAGCACCATGGACACCTCCGCGATCTGTGGCTCGAAGCCCAGATCGTCGGCCCACCGGCGCTCAGGAGAGTCCTCGTCGAGAAGCAGGGCCACCGTCTCGCGTGGTGCCGTGGAGAGCAGACCGCCGTACTGCTCGGGGTTCATCACCTCGGCCGCGATGTCATATGCCAGCGAGACGGTGTGCTGCCTGCCGCCTATCCGCACCGACGCCCGGGCAAAGCTGGCGGTCGAGGCCGGCCCCGCCCCGGTCAGCTCCGCGACGACGGTCGGCGGCGACGGCGCCTCCAGCTTGTGCCACCGCCACAGCTCCCGGCAGCCGGGGCTGTAGCCCTCGTGACCGACGTAGTACTCGTTCAGCAGATCACACAGGCCCGCCCGGTGCTCGGCGGCGTCAACCGGGAGGGCGCCGCAGCCGCTCTCGGCAGGCCACGGCCCCACGAGCATTGCGGCCCGGGCCCGCTCGCGATAGCCCAGCCGGAGATAGAAGCGATAGGGATGATCCTCGGGGTTCGTGTAGAGCACCGCAGCGTCGATATCTGCCTCCTGCATGGCCTCGTGAGCGCGCTCCATGAGCGCTCGGGCCAGTCCCCGCCTGCGATGCCCGGGCTCCGTCGCGACGCTGTCAACGATGCCGCAGCGCAGCAGCTCCCCGCCAAGCTGCAGGTCCTGCTGGCAGACGATCACCTGCGAGACGAGCTTGCCGTCATCGAGCGCGGCCTGGCAGAGCTTCGGGTCGGTGCCGGGACGTTGCAGATACCAGTCGGTCCACTGCTCGCTGACCTCCATGGCGCCCTCGTACTCCGCGAAGGCCGCGTTCGTGAGGCTTGTCACCTGCGGGACGAGGTCAGGCACCTGTGCGAAGTCGGTCAGCTCGTAGTCCACGCTCATCCACCTCGCTCATTGCGGCGACCCAGCTCCCGGATGGCCTCGGCATAGACTGCGATGCTCTGCACCGGGACATTGTATGGGATGTGATTGCCGACGGCGAAGAAGTAGCCGGGGCAGTCGCGGCCCAGGGAGGCGCAGCGCTCCACCTCGGCCCGGATGTCCTCCTCCGACCCCGTCATCAGGACGCGGCAGTCCACGTTGCCGATGATAACCTTCTCCTGCCCGTAGCGCTCGACCACGTACTCCAGGTCGGTGAGGGGCTCGAAGATGAAGCCGTCGGCGCCGCAGTCGGCCAGGTCCTCAATGAACTCGGTGAAGTCGCCGTCGGAGCAGAACAGAATGATGATGCCGGCGTCCTTGAGCGGCTGCCAGAGCTTGCGATAGCGCGGGAAGACGTGCTCCCGGTACCACTGGGGGCGGAAGACGGCGCCCTCGGTCCACACGATGTCATCGTGACAGATGAAGACCTCGCAGCCGCACTGGGCCTGGGCGCGGAAGGTGGCCATGGACAGCTCGAAGAAGCCCTCCAGCACGCGGTCGAAGCGGTCCTCGTCCAGCGCGGCGGCGGTGAGGAACAGGTCCCAGCCGAAGGTGAGGATGCACCAGGTGAAGACCGTGTTGTAGAAGCCCCCGGGCACAACGCATGTGGGCGTTTGATCCTGCGCGGCCCGCCACGTCCGGGAGTAGTGCTCCACCAGCTCCTCGTGGGGCGGCACGCCGATCTCCGCAACGGGATCGAAGTCGAGCACGTCCTCCGGGCCGGCGAAGGGGCACTCCCGGTTGTCCACCACCTCGTAGTCCTCGCTCCACACCGCGGTGCCCATGTGCGTCATCCGCGGCTGCCCCGGCGGCGCCATGGTGAACCAGCGCACGTCGAAATCCCACTCCCGGATCAGCGCCAGGTTCGCCTCCGCCGCCTCGTCGGAATTGCGCGGGTCCAGGCCCGTGAGGCGCTTGACCCACTCGGGGTTTGAGACATACTCGGTATGCGGTATCCTGTCGGGCATCTGCAGGTTGAGCGCCTGCCAGCCGCGTTCGTAGCTCATCGGGTAGCTCCAGAGGTCGGACCTCTCCTGCAGGTGCCCACTTCGCCATCGGCGGCTGTGCGCCCTCCGACAGGAGGCGCGGGCGGTGACGGAGAAGTGGCGGTCTGAGAGGCATGTCGAGGACCGGAGGCGCATGATGCGGCGCAGCAGCGATCCGCAGGTCATCGAGCAGTACGCCGACGATGAGAGCAACACGTTCTTCGCCCGGGACGTGGAGGCGGTGGTCTTCCCCCAGAGCGCGGAGGACGTGGCGCAGGTTCTGCAGGAGGCCAACGCCTCCGGCACGCCCGTGACGGTGTCCGGCGGAGGCACGGGGCTCACCGGCGCGCGCGTCGCCACCTGCGGCGGCCTCATCATGTCCATGGAGATGATGCGCGACGCCCAGGTCCCGGACGGCCTTGAGCCGGCCACCGTGACGCACCAGGGCCTGACCTACACGATCGCGCTGGACCGGGACGCCCAACGCGCCTGGTGCCCGCCGGCCATCACCCTCGACGCTCTCGACGCGCTTCTGGCCCCGGAGCTGCTGTTCCCTCCCGCCCCCACCGAGCAGTCGGCGATGCTGGGAGGCGCGGTGGCCGAGAACGCCTCGGGAGCGCGGACCTTCATGTACGGCGCCACCCGAGCCTGGGTGGAGGCGCTGGAGGTTGTCCTGCCCACCGGCGAGCGCCTGACGGTCCGACGCGGCGAGGTCACGGCCGATGGCAGGACGCTGCGCTTTACCTCAGATGCAGGCACCCACCATGAGGTCACAGCGCCCTCATACGACATGCCACAGACCAAGAACGCGGCGGGCCTCTTCGCCGCGGACGGGATGGACCTGGTGGACCTGTTCGTGGGCTCGGAGGGCATCCTCGGCGTGGTCACGAGAGTGCTGGTCCGGCTGACGCGGCGGCCGGAGCTCGTCTCGGACACAGCGTTCTTCGGCAGTGAGGAGGCCGCCGTGGCGCACGCGGATGCGCTGCGCCAGGCGGCGGATGGCGTGCCCATAGTGTCAGTCGAGTACTACGATCCCGGCGCGCTGCGCTTCATGGCCGAGCAGCCACAGGTGAGGCCCGAGCACCAGGCGGCCATCTTCACGGAGGTGGCGGCGGATGACTTCGACGCCATCGAGGCCCTGGCGATCATCATCGAGGAGAGCGCGCCGCTGGATGACTGGTTCGCCGACTCCGACCGTGACCGCGAGGCCCAGCGCACCTTCCGTCACGCGCTGCCCGAGAACGTCAACACCTGGCTGCGACAGCACGGCACGGACAAGCTCTGCACCGACTACGCCGTGCCGCCGGAGGGTTTCGGGCACATGATGGACGCCTATCGGGACTCGACTGCTCAGTTCCTGAGCGTGACCGGGCGCCCGGCCTCCTCCTCAGTGCTCTTCGGCCACATCGGCAACTACCACCTGCACGTGGACTTCCTGCCGGCCGACGCCACCGAGCAGGACGCCGCCATGCAGCAGTACATCGTCCTGGCGCGCACCGCCATCGAGCTGGGCGGGACGATCACGGCCGAGCACGGCGTCGGCAAGAAAACGCTGCCCATCGACGGCCGCAATGTCCCCTACCTGGAGCTGATGTACGGGGTGGAGGGGCTGGAGGAGATCGCCGCCGCCAAGCGGGCCCTGGATCCGGCAGCCGTCCTGAACCTCGGCAACATGATTCCCGCGGCGATGGTGCGCGGCCGGTGACGGGAGGAGTCCCGGTCGGCACGGCGAAGCTCGCTGCTCGCGCCCACAGGCGGTCACCCTGCCGCGAACGGAGGAGCACGTGTCCAGCGTCCAGCCGCGCGTCACACTGATAGAGCACACCCAGCGCCCCGACGAGGTCATTGCGGCCGCGGCCCGCCTCTGCTACGCCAGCGACACCTCGGAGCTGATGCGGCAGGATGCCGACCAGGCACGGGAGCTCGTCGCCAGGCTGCAGCGCATGGGCCATCACAGCCCGCTGGAGCACGCCTCCTTCACGTTCTACCTGGAGGGCGTCTCCCGGGCGCTGACCCACCAGCTCGTGCGGCATCGCATCGCCAGCTACTCCCAGCGCTCGCAGCGCTACGTGGCGCACGACCGCTTTGACTACGTGGTCCCGCCCCAGCTCCAGGGCCGCACCGTGACCGTGGACGGGAGTGAGGTGGGCGCAGTGGAGTACTTCCGCGAGACCATGGCGCTGATCGCCAAGCGCTATGCGGCGCTGAACGATGCCCTCGGCCGCACGGGGCAGGGGAGCAACGAGGACGCCCGCTACGTGCTGCCGAACGCCTGCGAGACGAAGATCTTCGTGAGCATGAACGCCCGGGAGCTGCTGCACTTCTTCGCCGAGCGCCTCTGCCAGCGGGCGCAGTGGGAGATGCGGCGGGTCGCGGAGATGATGCTGGAGGCGGTCCGGCCGGTGGCGCCGGCGGCCTTTCAGGGCGCGGGGCCCAAGTGCGTGCGGCTGGGCAGGTGCCCTGAGGGCGAGCTCGGCTGCGGCCGCTGCGCCGAGATGGTGCAACGCTATGTGCACAGCGAGGAGGGCCGACCATGAAGTCGATCAGGGAGCAGCTCGAGGAGAAGACGGTCCTGATCGCCGACGGCGCCTGGGGCACGCAGCTTTCAGAGCGCGGCCTGCCACCGGGGGACGCGCCGGAGGCCTGGGTGCTGCGCCGGCCGGACGCGGTGCGCGATGTGGCCGCGGGCTACGTTGACGCCGGCGCGGAGATCATCCTCACCGACACCTTCGGCGGCAGCCGCCTCAAGCTCGCCAGGTGCGGCCTCGAGGATCGCGTTGAGGAGATCAACCGCACCGCCGTGGAGCTGTCGAAGAGCGTCGCGAACGACCGCGCGCTGGTGTTGGCGTCCATCGGGCCCACGGGCGAGTTCATGCAACCGCTGGGGACTATGACCGAGGAGGAGATGGTGGCGGCCTTCGCGGAGCAGGTGCGGGCCATGGTGGCCGGCGGCACGGACGGCATCCTCATCGAGACGATGACCGACCTGGGCGAGACGAAGGCGGCGCTGGCGGCGGCGAAGGCGCACTTCGACGGTCCGGTCGTGACCTCGATGACCTTCGACAAGGGGTCCAAGGGCTACGCCACCATGATGGGCGTGACCCCGGAACAGGCCGCCGGGGAGCTGCAGGCGGCGGGCGCCGACATCGTGGGCAGCAACTGCGGACACGGCATCGAGAACATCATCGAGGTCGCCAGGCTGATGCGGCCGGCGACCGACCTGCCTCTGTGGTGCAAGCCCAACGCCGGCATGCCCAGGCTCGTGGAGGGCCGGACGGTCTTCGATGAGACGCCCCAGGAGATGGCCTCACACTTCAGCGAGCTGGTCGAGGCCGGCGCACAGATCATCGGCGGCTGCTGCGGCACCACGCCCGATCACATCCGGGCGCTGGTCGAGCAGCGCGATGCGATGCTGTAGCCGGTATGCCGGGCGTCTCGGGAGCAAGAGCAATGGATGTCCTGGAGCAACTGAACCGGGGGCGGATTCTCATCTCCGATGGTGCATGGGGCACGGAGCTCGACGCCCGCGGCCTGCCGGCAGGCGAGCCGCCAGAGAGGTGGGTTCTGGACAATCCCAACGCGGTGCTCGACCTGGCCCGAGCCTACGCCGAGAGCGGCCCCGATATTCTGATGACACCAACGATGGGGGGCACTCGCATCACGCTGGCCAGGGCTGGACTCGCGGATCATGTCGAGCAGATCAACCGCCGCGCCCTTGAGCTGTCGAAGCAGGCCGCCGCGGGCCCGATGCCCGTCTTCGCCTCGGTCGGCCCCACCGGCGAGTTCATGGAGCCGCTGGGCGAGGTCTCGGAGGCGGAGATGGTGGCGGCCTTCGCTGAGCAGATGAGGGTACTCATCGCGGCCGGCGCCGACGGCATTGTCATCGAGACCATGTTCGACCTGGACGAGACGAGGGCGGCCCTCCGGGCCGTTAATGAGCATTCGGACGTCCCGGTCGTCGTATCGATGACCTTCGACAAGGGCCAGAGGGGCTACGCCACGATCATGGGCGTGTCTCCCCAACAGGCGGCCGAAGAGCTGCAGGCGGCGGGTGCGGACGTCGTGGGCTCGAACTGCGGGCATGGGATCGCGGAGGCCATTGAGGTTACCCGCCTCATGCGGCCGGCGACGGACCTTCCGCTGTGGTGCAAGCCCAACGCCGGCATGCCCCGGCTGGAGGCAGGCCAGGCCGTCTTTGACCAGACGCCCGAGGAGATGGCCTCGCACTTCGGCGAGCTGGTGGCGGCCGGCGCACAGGTCATCGGCGGCTGCTGCGGCACCACGCCGGAGCACATTCGGGCGCTGATCCAGGCGCGAGACGAGATGACAGGCAACCAGAGCCAGTGACACCACCACAAGGAGACTGATGATGAGTCAGATCGGAGTTGGGTTTATCGGCTGCGGCGGCATCCACCGCGCCCACGCACCGCACATCGTGGAGCACCCGGACGCCTTCATCGCATGCGCCATGGACGTTAACGAGGAGGCTGTGGAGAAGCACCAGGAGCAGTACGGCACGGACTGCGGCACGACGGAGCTGGAAGATCTGCTGGGGCACGATGAGGTGGACGCCGTGGTGGTCTGCACGCCCACCGGCTTTCATCCCCACGGGGTCATCGCCGCCGCCCAGGCGGGCAAGCACATCTTCTGCGAGAAGCCTATGGCGATGACCGTCGCCGAGGCCGAGGAGATGGCGCAGGCCTGCGAGGAGAATGGCGTCATCCTGCAGATCGGCTTCGTGCGGCACTTCTGCAACGAGTGGCTGAAGCTGCGGGAGATCATCCGGGACGGGATCATCGGCCGGCCCGTGGTCTGGCGCTCGGTCAGCGCCGGCTCCGGCGCCCCCACGCCGTGGTTCTTCGACAGGACCATCGGCGGCGGCCCCTTCATCGACGGGGCGGTGCACAACTACGACTTCGCGCGCTTCACCTTCGGCGAGGCCACCCGCGTGTGTGCGAACCTGCGCCACATGAAAACCACCGGCGACGCCCTGGACACGGGCGTGGCGACGGTGGACTTCGCGGACGGCGATCAGCTCATCATGTGCTGGTCCTGGGGCCTCCCCGGCCACGGCTCTGACGTCCGG
Source organism: Armatimonadota bacterium (assembly GCA_034722055.1). Taxonomy (GTDB): domain Bacteria; phylum Armatimonadota; class Zipacnadia; order Zipacnadales; family UBA5352; genus JAYENL01. The sequence continues at coordinate 42,981 of JAYENL010000284.1, read as the reverse complement.
GCCCAGGGCGCCCACGACGTCCTGGGGCCGGAGGGCGCCATCGTCTTCCCCGGAGAGGGCACGCTGGAGGTGCGGCGCCCCGGTGGCGAGGAGATCGTGGAGTACCAGCCCGACACCGGCTCCGACTGGTTCCGGCGCCAGATGGCGCACTTCATCGACTGCGTGACGTCCGGCAGCCGGCCCGACGTCGGCGCCCGAGAGGGCATCGAGGCCACGCGGATCGCCGAGGCCATCCTGAACATCGGCGGCCAGCCCGGCGTGACGGAGCTGTGATGGCGATGATGACCCCGGCAATGTGGACGAGCATCCTCGTCGAGCTCTCGCCCGTCGAGGCCGTGAGGAGCCTCGCCGGCATCGGCTGGGAGGCCTTCGAGCTCTCGACAGAGCACCTGGAGACGATCGCTGAGGCCGGCAGCCCCGAGGCCGCGGCGGACGAGGTGCGTGCCACGGTCGAAGAGCTTGGTGCCACGATGCCGCAGGCGCATCTGCTGATCAGCGCGGATGTGGCCTCGCTGGATGAGGACAGGCGGGAGAGCGATCTGGCGAGAGTCGAGCAGCATATCGCGCTCTGCCGGCGGATCGGGGTCGAGGTGGGCGTGATCCATCCCGGCGGGGGGCAGCCGGCCACCTGGGCTGAGTGGCAGCGGCAGGCCGAGCTGCGCGTGGAGGGCTTCCGGCGGCTGGCCGACTGCGCCGCCCGCAATGACTTCCACCTGGCCGTCGAGGACACCATGGACTCGGGCGGCGGGACCTCCGCGGCCATGGGCCGGCGCCGCTACGGCGCCGTGATCCCGGAGCTGCACGAGCTGATCGAGGCCGTCGGCGCCGACAACATGGGCATCTGCCTGGACGTCGGTCATGCCAACGTGCAGGGCCTGACGATGGCGGAGAGCGTGCGGCAGTGCGGCGAGCGGCTCATCGCCCTGCACATCCAGGACAACGACGGTAGCAGCGATCAGCACCTGGCGCCCGGCCGGGGCACCATCGACTGGGAGGCGGGGATCGCGGCGCTGCGGGAGGTGGGCTTCGAGGGCATCTTCAACCTGGAGATACCCGGGGAGCGCGGCCTGCCGGTAGAGCTGACCTTGAGGCGGATGGAGGGCGTCCTGGCCACCACCCGGTGGCTGCTTGAACGGTAGCTGGAGGTGCGGGCGATGCGGACGAATGTGATTCTCGCGGCGGCGCTGATCGTGGCGCTGTTTCTCGTCGCTCCAGTCTCAGCGCAGGTCGAGGACCACTACTGGGAGCTGGGCGTGGGGTGCTACTGGGGCGGCATGGGCGGGCTGACTGAGCTCGACGTGGCGCGCTATGACTGGCTGTATCTGTGCTTCGGGAACGTCTCGGCGAGCGACGAGACCGTGGCGCAAGTCAACCGCTTCCTGGAGATCAACCCCGACCTGAAGGTCGTCATCCGCCTGTGGCCGATCATGAGCCTGGGCGACTGCGCCGAGAACCGCTACCAGGCCACCTTCCTGCACTACCTCTACGAGCCGGGCGTGAGGGAGGGCGTCGTCGAGCGTATCAACCAGCAGGTCTCGGTGGTGCTCGAGAACATCAGTCGCCCCGAGAACGTGGTGGGGCTCACCTTCCTGGAGGAGCTGCCCGGGCACTTCAGCGGCGATCCCTTCCGCCAGAACGAGGACGGGCAGGAGCCCACGTGGGCGATGGAGCGCTTCCGGGAGGAGATCGAGGCGGAGGTGGGGCGCCCGCTGACCTGGGACGACGAGATGCGCCGGTGGTGGGGCGAGAAGTGGGTGCAGGTCATCAACGACATCCACGCCGCCATGAAGGAGGCGTCCCGGGGCCGCCTCATCTGGTACTACCAGCAGACGAACCACACCTCGCTGGACATGGTCCCGGAGGGGACGCCCCTGGACACGCGCATGCTCATGCCCATCCACTGGGGCGACATCATCAAGCCCGGGTTGTGCGACGGCTTCTTCGCGTACCCCAACAACCGGCAGATCTGGGACCGCTACACCCGGCTGGCGCGGGAGCACGACTGGCTGATGTTCTCGCAGGTCTCACACCCGGGCCGCATGCGGCTGTGCCCGTGGGACGAGTGCCTGGCGATGGCGACGGAGCGGCTGCCCCAGAACATGGGGTACTTCTTCTACTGCCCCGGCGACTGCGCAGCGAACGACGCCTGGAACGATGACCCGGGCATTCCGGACGACCCGGAGTGGAACATCCGCGGGGTCTCCCAGCCGCTGCACCACCGCCGCTTCCTGGCCCGTCAGGACGTCGGTATGGACATCGTGCGGAGCCAGCCTCCACTGCGCGTCCTGCTGGACCTGCCGCTGGACGCGGCGGAGCCCGGTGGCGTGATGCACGTCTCGGCGGTGGTGGAGAACGCGCGAGAGCCCTCGTTCTTCCTCGATCCCGAGGGGGCGCGAGCGGAGGGCGTCACCGTCACGCTGACGCCGCCGGGGGACTTCACCGTGGACCCGGCAGCCTCACCGCCGGCCACGCTGGAGCTTGGCGAGATGGCGCCCGGGCAGCGGCGGCTGGCGGACTGGTGGGTCAGCGTTCCGGATGGCTTCACCGGCACTGAGAGCGGGCCCTTCACGGTGCGCGCGGAGGCCGAGGGCGCCACGCCCACGGTGGTGACGGCCACTGGGGATACCGCCATGCCCCTGGCCGAGCCGCATGAGGTGGGCATCTCGGGCACTCGGTGGCTGGAGCCGGGCTTCCGGCTGGCCGGCGACGTGCAGCCGACCATCATCATCGAGTGCATCAGCGGGACGGTCCGCAACCCTGCCATCAGCGACGGCAGGGCGCGAGTGCAGTACCTGGGGACGCTGGAGCGCGGGCACCGACTTGTCATCGATCCGCGGGAGGGCAGTCGGCTGATCACGCTGCCGCTGCTCGATGACGACGGCTCCTCCCGCGCCGACACCGGCGACCCCACCGGCTTCCGCAGCTTCGACGAGGGCTATCTCGTCATCCGCCTGCGTGTTGGGCGGAAGGTCGAGCCGGGATCGACGCTGAGTGTGAAGATCTCCGGAAAGGCCCAGGCCGGCGCTCAGAGCCACGTGGTGCTGCGCTTCGGCACAGAGGATGGCGAGACCGTGGACGTGGGCGGCCTGACGAATCGCTTCGGGGAGCAGTGGCGGGAGGCAGAGGCGGAGTTCACCGTCCCTGAGAGCGCCACGGAGTTGCAGTGGGTCTATCTGTATCGCTTCGGGCGCGAGGGGAGGGTGTGGTACGGCCCGGTGAGCGTGCGCGCCGCCGGTGAGGATGACACGGGGGCGGACGTCTCCGAGCAGGTGCGCGGCCGCTTCCCGACGCTACGCCGGGGGACGTTCACCGTTATCGGCTACGAGGACGAGAGCCAGCCCACGACGCGACCGAGGGCCCGGGTGCAGCTCGCGCTGCCGGAGTGAGGCGCTCAGTCGCCCGCGTCCGCGTCCCCGGAGGCGTGGTCGAGGGCCTCCCGGGCGGCCTTGAGCCGAGGGTCGGCGGGATTGAGCGTCTCGGCGGCGCGCAGCAGGCGCCGGTCGAGGTCGAAGATGATCACCTCACCGTCCGGCGCGATGATGATCTCAGCGTCGCCGCGTGCGGTCCGTGGCCTGCCCGGTCTCTCGCTCATAGTACTCCCCGGTCAGCTCTCGGTGCGTGACCTCGCCAAGGGTCTGCTCGAAGGGCTTGACCGCCTCCAGGCAGGAGCGGCCCTTGAAGCCGTGGGTCAGGATCTCGAGATTCCCGTCGGGACCGATGGTGATCTCCAGCTCTTTGCGCATCCTGCGACCTCCTCGCCTCACCTGGGGAGTTCGGCGCTCCGGCGCCCGGGACCTCCCGGAGGTGCGTGCAGGAGACTCCTGGCGGACGGTGAATCACCTCACGTATCGCAGCCAGACGGTGGAAAGGAGTAAGGCTGGATGAAAGCCATCATGGTCGGCGTGGACGGCTCCCCCAAGAGCGAGGTGGCGGTTCGCTACGCCGTGGAACTCGCAGGCATCGCCGGCGCTGACGTCGTGGGCGTGGCCTGCGCGGTGGAGGACTTCGACGGCGAGGTGGAGTTCGATGAGCACACGGTGGAGGAGATCGAGGGCCTGGAGCACATCCCCACAGCGGCGGTGGCGTGGTTCCGAGGCGCCCTGGACACCTGTGGCGAGACATGCTCTACAGCGGACCTGGACTTCACGCCGCGGCTGCTGGCGGGGAGGCCGGGGGAGGTGCTGGTCGAGGAGGCCCAAGCCTGCGACATGGTCGTCATCGGCGCCAAGGGCCGGCGTGACCAGCATGCGGAGCTGCTGGGCGGCACGGCCCACCATGTCATCCGGCGCTGCATCAAGCCGGTTCTGATCACCCGCGGCGAGTACCGGGAGATTACCCGCGTGATGGTGGGCTACGACGGCAGCCCGGCGTCGGGGCACGCCGTGGAGTGGGTTGCGGACCTGGCGGCCCTCGGAGGCTGGGAGGTGGGCATCGTCACCGGCGCCATGCCCGAGTCCGCCCTGGCGGAGGGCGTGGAGTACGCCGCCCGGCTCGTCGGGACCCGCGGGATCGACGCCGATGTGGCCCGCGTGGAAGGCGACGCTCCGAGTGTCATCTTCGACCAGGCGAGTGAGTGGGAGCCGGACCTCATCGCCGTCGGCGGCGCCGTCAGGGGCACGCTGACCGGCTTCTTCCTGGGCGAGGCGTGGCCGGACATCGTGGAGCAGGCCGAGGTGCCAGTGCTGCGCTGGCGGTAGCCTTCGCGCCCAGGAAAGTGACCAGCGCGCCCGCGGCAATGCCGGCCGCGGGCGCTTCCCTGCACCCATTGCCACACTGGAGGTCCCCATGCAGACGGCCCTGGACTGCATTCCGTGCTTTCAAGAGCAGGCGCTGCGCGCCGCCCGGGCGGCGGGCGCCACGGAGGACGTGGTGGAGCAGGTGCTGCGGGAGGTCGTGCGCGGCATAGCCGCGGCCGACTGGGACGCCACCCCCATCGAGCTGGGCATGCCCGTGCATCGAGCCGTCCGCGAGATCACCGGCGTGGATGACCCTTTCGCCGAGGATAAGCGCAGATCCACCGAGCAGGCGCTGCAGCACTACGAGCACCTGCAGGCGGAGATCAGCGCTGCCGACGATCCCCTGCGCATGGCGGTGGCGGCATCCATCGCCGGGAACCTCATCGACCTGGCGGCGCACGAGAGCTACGACATGGATGCGACTGTGGCGAGCATCGCGGAGGCCGAGTTCGCCATCGACGACCTCGACGAGCTGGAGAGCAGCCTGGGGGCCGCACAGTCGCTGCTGCTGTTCGCCGACAATGCAGGGGAGATCGTGTTCGACCGGCTGCTGCTCGAGACTATCGCGTCACGGTGGTCGCCGCGCATCTCGGTGGTGGTCAAGAGCGGGCCGTTCATCAACGACGCAACCGCCCGCGATGCGCGGCAGGCGGGAATCGACAGGGTCCCGGGAGTGCGCCTGCTGGAGGTCAGCAACGGCGATGACGACACGTCGCCGGCTTACGTCTCCCAGGAGGTGGCACGCTGGCTCGCGGACCACGACGTGTCGATAGCGAAGGGCCAGGCGAACTACGAGGCGCTCAGCGACCGCAAGGGGGTGTTCCTGATGCTCGTGGCGAAGTGCCCGTGCATCGCAGAATCTCTGCGTGTGGAGGTCGGAGACATTATACTGAAGCTCAACCGCCTGGCCTGAGCGGCTGAGGGACGCATCAGCCGCTGGAGCAGCCTGCCCCCATGGCATCCTGAAGGACCTGGCTCGTCCGATTGTACACCGAGGAGCATTCCTCGGAGGCATGCCCGAAGGCCACAACGGCAGCAAGCGCGACCGTGACGAGGAGCAGCGCGTACTCGACGCTGGTGACGGCCTCCTCGTCCGACCACAGCGCGGCGAGACGCCGTAGGATTTGCACTGTGGACCTCCTCCTGGCGGCCCTCGCACGGGACTGCGTGATGAGCAGTGCTGCCGGCGGCCAGTCGCATTATACCACAGTACCGTACGATTTCAACCCTTTGGACGATTTTTTTTCTTGTTTTCCAGAGGAAGACTTGAGGTCCGCCCCCTCCAAGCCCCCTCTGATGACCAAACCCTCAACACTACCCATGCAATCCCGGTACCAGGCTCAAGATAAGCTCAACGGGTGGATAGCCCGGCGGAGCTGTTTCAGCCCGGGGCGGGCGTAGGCGTAACGACCAACACATCACTCCCGCCTGGAGCCGCTGCAGGCATCTGAGGATTGCGAGACGCCCCAGAGCCACGCGCGCACGCGGGCAGCCGGCCACTCCCGGCGTCTCTCACTCCCACCAGAACCGCTGGTACTTCCGCATGGCCGAGAGCACCGCGTCGATGTTCTCAGGCGGAGTCGGGGGGTAGATGCCGATGGTCATCATCAGGCCACCGCGCGGTGAGCCGAGGGTGCGCACCTCGTACTCAATGAGCTCCTCAATCTCCTGCGGTGTCCCGTGCGGGACGACGCTCTGGCGGTCGATGTCGAGGTCAATGCAGGCGCGGCCCTTGAGCTCGTCGCGTATGGTCTCCACGCCGTGAATGAGGTCCTGGATGTTGCAGATGGTGACCCCGCAGTCGATAAGCTGATCGATGATGTCCATGACGTAGCCGTCGGTGTGGTTGTGGATGTGCACCCCCTGCTCCCGGCAGGGCTGCATCAAGCGCGTGTAGGCGGGGGCGATCCACCGCTCGAACATTCGCGGGCCTATCACGGACTTCTCCTGGGCTCCCAGGTCCTCCGCGAAACCGAACACATCGACGCCCATGTCGAGGTACTGCTGCACCTGGTACTCGGTGTACTCCACGATCATGTCGATGAGCTGCTGCAGGCGCGGCTCGCCGGTGGCCATGTCCAGCATGAGGTTCTCGAAGCCGCGCAGGTAGTAGAGGCGCATGAAGAGGAAGCCGTGCTCGGTGCCGGCGGACAGCAGCTCACCGCGCTGCCTCCTGTTGGCCATCTGCTGGCGGATCCGGTCCCAGTCCACCGGCCCGAGGGGAAGCTGCGTCCGGGGGTCGGGCATCTCGAAGCCATCGAGGGCGTCCCAGTCCTCCAGGGGATGCCCGTCCACGATGCCGACGATCCCGTCCACCTCGCCGTGCCAGACGCATCCGTAGTTGTCCACGAACTCTCCGCCCGCACGACTCTGGGGATGGAACTGCATGGCGTCGTAGTCGCGCTGGCCCCTCTCGAAGTCCGGGAAGAAGTGCGGGTGGTGCACCAGGACCTCCTCCAGGTCCTCGCGGAGCTGGTCCCAGGTGGCGCCGGATACGACGATGTGCATGGGAATCCACTCGCCGCCGGTCATGGAGGCGGTGCGGAGGTAGTTCTCGCGGTCGGACAGGGCCATGAGAGCGCTCCCTCAGCGATGCGGGTGGGTGCGGCAGGCGGTCACTTCTCGCGCCCAGCCGCCGAGTCCTGCCGACCGCGGCCGGCGAGCGGCTCCAGCCCCAGCAGCTCCGGCGCGGTCACCAGCTCCGCGCCGTGGTGGTGGAGGTCAGCGATGATGCCTGGCAGCGCGCGGCGGGTGGCCGCGGGGCCGTCGTGGAACACGATGATCTGCCCGGCGCCGGCTCGAGCGCGAGGCAGGCGGCGTATGCGCCGGGGGTCTGCGCCGAGGTCGGGGATCTCGGTGACGATGGGGTCGATGCAGATCAGCCCGCAGCGATGGGCCTGCTGCTGGACGTTCTCGCTGCAGCGCCCGCCGGGCCAGCGCAGGAGCAGCGGCCGGCGGCCGATGACGCGCTCGATGACCTCTGAGCACTGCAGGCACTCGCTGCGCACCTGCTCGACCGTGGGCTCCCGCCAGCGGGGATGGGAGAATGTGTGATTCTGGATGCTGTGGCCGGCGGCGGCCGCCCGGCGCACCAGCTCCGCCCGCGAGCCGACCTTGCGACCGATGGTGAAGAGGGTTGCGCGAACGCCCTCGCGGTCGAGGACATCGAGCAGCGCCCGCGCGGAGTCGGTCGTGAACGGGAAGTCATCGAAGGCCAGCGCCACTCGGGGCCGCTCGTGCGTCCGCGACAGCCACTGCATGGCGCAGCAGGCCGCCAGCCGTGGCCGAGCCTCGCCCGGCCCGCCGAGGTAGTGGCGAAGGTGCCGCTCGGCGTCGGAGTAGCGTTCCGCGCCCGCCAACGTGCACGCCCGCTTCAGGGGCGCCGGGAGCGTGACGGATGCCTGAGCAGCAGCGCGGCTCAGGCCGCTGTCGGCTGCGGCGGGCGAGCAGGCGGGCCACGACGGGCCAACGGGCACATGGGCCTCACGCTCCACGCCGCACCCGGCCAGCATGGCACACAGCAGCACCACAGAGGGGAGCGATGACCTGGACCGGCAGAGCCGATGCATGGTGACGTCCCGCGGGCGAAGTAGGGCGCGTGCGAGGCCCTTCGCAGCCGACGGGGCGATTCCTGCACGGCGGTCCTGTCAGTGAGCGGCCCCGGCCAATCAGGCCGGGGCCGCACGTGGGCTGCGCCCCTCTCTCAGGAGGCTGCATGAGGTGGGGCACTGGTCTGTCGTTCCGGTTGCCATCCCCCGTTCACTGACCTGAGCATACCCAGAGCAGGCGTCGGGCGAACCCTCTTCTTGTGTTAAGCCGAGGTTAACGCGCGCCCGGCGGCCTCTCTTGGCCTCACAGGAGCTGGGAGGCCGGAGAGAGCACCTCCCACTGCTGGTGAAGCTGCAGAGACTCGCCCGGCTGGAGCGTGCGCTGCTCGGAGTAAAGCTCCAGGTTGACGCGACCCTCCGCGCCATCCCAGTTCAGCAGGCACTGGCTGACCTCATCGGGCCGGAAGTGCTGCGCGAGCGCCACGTCGGCTGAGGAGTCCACGACCGCCCAGGCGCCGTCGGGCATGGCCTCGCCGCGCAGCCACTCGTTGAACTCGCCGGTGGGGTCATCGGGGCGCGCCAGATCGATGACGCGCCACTCGTCGCCCCGGCGTACATGGACGCTGGCCTCGGCTGTCGAGGTCACCGCGAACTGCGGGTGGGCGCGCAGGCAGACGTCGCGATCCCCGCCCGAGACGTTCTCGAGCGTGGACGTGATGCGCAGGCGGGCCCGCTCCCCGTCAAGCTCCAGGCGCCGCGTCAGCCGCAGGCCGTTGTCGAGGCCGGCCTGCAGCGTGATCTGCCGCTCGTCCGCCTCCACCACCTCGTAGGCCTCCGACCAGCCTGGCGACCGGTAGCCGGAGCCGCTGTACTCCTCGTAACCGCTGTCTCGCGGCTGCCAGGCGCCCTCCTCACCGGCCCGCGACAGCAGCTCCCGGCCCGACCGGGCATGCCGCATCCGCCACACTCGGCCGCCCAGGTCGGGAAGGACCTCGACCTGCAGCGAGCTGTTGCGCAGCGTCTGGATCTCCAGGGCGCGGGGCTCCCGGGGCAGGGACTGCAGCCACTCATCGAGGCTCGGCGTGGGGCCGCCCTCGGCCACGCGGGTGATGCCCTCCTTCCGGGCGATGCGCTCGAAGCGCTCGGCCAGCTCCGCGATGCTGAAGTCACCCCTCTGGATCAGGCGGTCGCCCTCGCGCTGGAACTCGGCGCTGGTGGCGAGCGTGATGCGCGCGTACATCACCGGCAGCCGGGCCACCTGCACGCGGTGAAGCACCTCCTCGTCGCCGGCCACGGCAGCCTCGGCCTGGTCGAACAGCTCCGAGGCCTGAGCCAGCACCTCCGGGGTGAGGTAGCTCTGCGGGTGCGTGTAGATGCGGATGTGCAGGTCCTCCTGGCTGAGGGCGTGATCGTGGATCAGGTCCAGGTACCGGCGGATGAAGGGGCTGGCGTCGCCGTAGTAGGCGTCGCAGAACTCCCGGATGGCGGTGTCGGTGTCGTAGTCGGGGTCCCAGAGGGTCTTGGCGAGGATGTAGCCCCGCAGCTCCTGCAGCTCCGAGCCACGCGTGAAGTAGCAGGCCTCCTCGTAGATGCCCTTCACGCCGTGGTCGATGAAGAAGTTGATGTTGGGCTTCAGCACCCGCAGGTTCGGGAAGGGGCAGATGCTGTGCCGGTAGTTGATGACGTAATCCCAGATGTAGAGCCGATCGCAGATCTCGTCCCAGCCGCGGATGTCCTCCACGAAGCTCTCGTTGTAGGGGTCGGTCGCCAGCGGGTGCAGGAAGCAACACTCGATGGAGCACAGGCGGACGATGACGTTGTCCCGCGGCCTCACATGCTCGGGCGGCTTCCGGGTATACTGGTAGGCCAGGGTGTCGATGGCCACGTCAGGGTGGTCGTCCTCGATGCGCTCGGCGATGCCGTTGACGAAGTGCAGCAGCGGCCCGGCCTGGCTGCCCTCGCGCTCAGCCACTGCCGAGCACCTGTCGCACTCGCAGTAGTTGTGCCAGTCATTCTGCGACACCGAGATGATCTCGGCGTCCGGCGACTCCTCGATCCACCGCCGCACCGTCTCGGTGGCGATGTCCAGCACGTCGGGATTCGTCAGGCAGAGCTGAGTGCGGTCAGGGCCGACGCGCTCGCCGTCGATCTCCGAGTAGTACTCGGGGTGCTCGGCGAAGTGCTGCTCCGGCGGCACCAGGTAGCGGAAGGTGTGCACAAAGCCCCGGTAGTTGATCTTCCCGCCCTGCTCCTCGGACAGATGGTGGTGCTGGCCGTTGAGCCGGTTGCGCAGCGCGAATGAGGCCGGCCGGCACCGCGGATAGTCCGTGGCCCGGTACTCCAGCGGCGGGATGTAGCGGTGGTCGATGGCCGCCAGCTCGATCTCGCCCTCCGTCGGCCAGGTGGCGCATTCGGGGGTGAACCAGCGGCAGCCCAGGAACTCCTCCAGGAAGACGTAGGTGGCGTAGAGCACCCCGCGCCTGTTCCCGACCAGGTACAGCGCCGGCCCGTCGCTGAGAACGTGGATGCCCTCCACGCCCAGGCTGTCGGCGTCGATTGCGGTGTCGGCGAGTGCATCGCAGCGGCCGACGTAGATCGGTACGCGGCCTGCCGCGAAGCGCTCGAAGCGGATGGGCAGCTCGTCGCCGGTGATCAGCTCCAGGTGGTAGCGCAGGTCGCGGGCGGCGTACATCTCCTGATCGGTAGCCTCATCGGGCACCACGATGACGTGCGTGTCGCCGGTGATAGCCTCGCCGCCCAGACGCACGACGCACTCGCCCAGCTCCTCCCGGCGCTGCGCCACCTCCTGCTCCAGGTCCTCCAGCTCATCCATGGCTACCTCGACCTCCTGCTGTGCGGCGCTGTCGTCCGGCAGGGCCTCAAGGGCGCGCTCGACCGCCGCCCGGACGCGCTGAACCTCATCCGCCATGGCGGTGACCGTCAGCAGCTCCTCATCCGGCCGCAGGCGGTCAGTCAACACCAGGCGGAAGGCCCGTCCGGCGCGCTCGGAGCCGGGATTCTGCGCCACCCCCTGCACCAGGATCTCGATCACATCGTGCCTGCTCAGACCCTCGGTCAGCTCACCGAAGGTCTGCACGCCCTGGTAGTAGGTAGGGCCGCCATGGGCGATGACCTCGACCAGGTAGGGCTGCCGTCGCGACGGCTGCTCGATGCTGCGAGCGATGACCGTGGCGATGTCCGCCCTGCTCTCTCCGCTGCTGCCCTCCATCAGCTCCCGCGCGCGATCGAGCTGGCCGTGCTGGACGTACCACCGCGCCAGGATCTCGTTCTGATCGTCGGAGCGCTGCTCGGTGGCCTCCAGCTCGGCGATGACCTCCTCCGGCTCGGCGATCTTCTCCACCACGATGTCATCCGCCCAGCCCTCGCAGTTGGCGGCATCGATGTAGGCCAGCGGATGGACCGTCATGGTGTCGTGCGGGGAGACGAAGGTGACCTCCACCTGCGTCCACTCATCCATCGTTCCGACGGGGTGGTTGGAGACGAAGGCCCACTCGTAGGAGTTCCACTGGTAGCAGTAGGGCGCGTAGAAGGTGCCCTCGCCCACGCGGGCCCTCACCCACTCCGTGAGTCGGTAGCGGGCGAAGGGCTCGACACTGATGGCGCCCCCGAAGCCGGCCCAGTGGCGCTCCTCCCCCACCTGCAGATGCGCGGCCCGCTCGCCGGTTCGGGCCACGCCCGGCTCGCCGGTGCGCTCGAAGCTGGGGTCGGGATAGATGTTGGGCGCGGCCTGGCACGCAGCCAGCAGCGCGGCCAAAGCGATGCAGCAGATGAATGTGCGGGTCATGGCCATCCTCCATTCCGTGTCAGACAGCAGGGGGGCCTCGCCGCTCTGATGTCCCGGATGTGCCGGGTCTCCGTCCGTCCCTCAGCGATTCCCGGCCTGCTCGATGATCTCATCGAAGACCTCCTCGAAGGAGGTCGGATCGAACTCCCGGAGCCTCGTCAGCGCGCCTCCCAGCGAAACCGGCTCCGCCTCGCAGGCCTCGACGCGGTCTCTGATGGCCGCCAGCGTCGCCGACAGCTCAGGGATGGCCTCCAGCGCCTGCCGAGCGAGGGCGACACCGTCGTCGATGTGGTCCTCGGCCAGCAACTCACGGCAGCGATGGGCGTCGGACTCCAGCCGCGCCTTCGCCGCGCAGATGCCGGTCCCCTCGTAGAACGCCAGCACCCACGGCCAGGCCTCCTCATCGCGGATGTCAGCGGCGCGCACGCCGGCGACCTCACCGGCCTCGGCCCGGCCCATCAGGTCCTCGAACAGCGGGTGGAGGCGCTCGAACTGCCCGGCCTGGTCCGCCATCCAGCGGTAGGTGTCATCGGTGTCCTCGCCGCGGGCGGAGGTGGTCGCCTCCGGGTCCGCCACGTAGTTGAGGCTGACGTTCGCCGCCATCAGCTCCGCCATCTCCGGCGCGGCGCCCCCGTAGAGCAGCCTCGCGATCCGCGGAATGAGGCTGTCGCGCTGGTAGTCGGTGACCTGACCGCCGACCTCGTACAGCCGCGAACTGACCGTGAACTCCTCCGAGCCGTCGGGGCGATCCGCACCCCAAAGGTACTCCGCGTGGGCCAGGTACTGCGCCCGATGGTCGCGCCCCCTGCCGAGGCCCCCCGCCACGAAGAAGTAGTCGTCATGATCCTCGCGGAGAAAGGACTTCGCGTACCGGGCCTGCGGGAAGAAGGTGCCATGCCAGCCACCGTAGGTCTCGGGATAGGTCCAGATGCAGATCGGGTGGCCGGGATAGACCCGCCCGCAGGCCAGGAAGACGTCGCGACCGGCCTCGCGGAACGTGATGAAGACATCGTCCTCGAAGGCCTTCGCGAGCCGGCTGTGGTAGCTGATGAGCTGCTCCTGGACCTGCCGGGCCTGCTCCTCGTCCTCGATGGCGCCCCACCAGTTGCGGTAGGGGGACACGTTCATCTCCTGGAACCGCTCGGGGAAGTCAGGGAGCGCGAACTGGTAGTGGTAGGGGTAGCTGACCGCCTCCAGCAGCGTGCCGGGGCTGCCCTCGCGGAGGATGTCGAAGTAGAGCTTGAACTGCTCAATGCTGGCCGCGGCGCGGTCGTCGCCGTAGCGCTCGCGATCCGGCTCGGGCCGGCGGCTCCACGCCTCAGGGTCGGTGTAGGCGCCACCATCTATGGGATGCAGCGCCAGCATGCCGGCATCAACCAGAGCCAGGTCCTCGGCCATGTCGCGGGCCTTCTGGCGGTGAGCGTCGAGCGCGCTCCACAGGTAGAAACGATTCTGGCGGGCCTGCAGGGCCTGCTCGCGCTGCTCCTCGGAGAGATAATCGCCGATCTGCGTATTGCCGACGAAGCGCGGGTGGATGCCGCGGGCGGCGGCGTACTCGGCCAGCTCCGCCTGAGCCGCCCGCACCTCATCATCAGCGCCAACGGCCCACAGGCGCCCGAAAACGTGGTTGATCTTGTGCCGCAGGTAGAAGTCGATCTGCTGCTTCGCGCGCTCCATGGCGGCCTCCACCTGCCCGGCATCGCCGCTGTTGACGGCCTGGGCGACCTCGCGGAGGCCCAAGCGCCCGTTGCAGCGCCATAGGAAGTCCGGCCAGTCCCGGACCGAGCCCGCGAGGGCGACAACCGTGTTCTCGCGCACCTGGATCATGTGCCGGAGCGTGACGCAGGCGTAGAGCGCGCCGAGCTCATCGGATCCGGCGCAGAGAATGATCGGGCGCCCCTCCACGTCGCCGAACTCAATGAGGTAGCCCTGGGGCCCCGGGTCGTCTGGCGCAATCGTGGCGCCCAGCTCCCGGGCCACGGCCGCCACAGTGGGGTCCACGCATGGGCCAACGACGATCTTCCCGCCTTCAACGGGCAGCTCGTTCACCACCGCCAGCTCCTCGCCGCCCAGCGCGGCGACGCGGTCGTTGATCTCCCCTGCTCCCACTTCGGCCATCGCCGAGCCCGGCGCCACGAAGATCCGCCAGCCGACGATCTCCAGGCCGCCCGAAACCAGGCTGATCTGTCGCGGGGTCGGGACCAGGTCCCAGCGTTCGGCGAGCTCCCACGGCTCCTGCGCGCCAGCAGTGCTCGTCATTGCCATCGCCCCAATGAGCACCATGCTCCGTGTAAGTGTCATGGCTCTCCGCTCCCTCTCACGCGGCGGTCGCCGCTGCCGCCTGACGCGGTCTCCTCTGTGTTGACAGCAGGCAGGATGCGCCCAGGCCCTGACGCGATCTCCCGGGCTTTTCCAGCCCCGCCAACACCCGGCCCACAGGCCAGCGCCACCGCCGTAGCCGTCAGCTTGCAGCTTGAAGCTGGCAGCTTCCAGCTCACTGGAAGTGCTGCGCGACGTCGTCAGGCAGGTAGGTGTTGATCAGGTCCGTGCGGCCGTGGCCCCGGCTCCCCATCACGTCCGGCCGGTCGTCCATGAGGTGGAAGTGGAAGTCCAGCTCACCCTCGCCGCCCACCAGCTTCACCAACACCTGGTGCCACCCTTTCTCAACGTCCACGCCGAAGCGGTGCCGCACCGGCCTGACCGGCGGCGGATCGACGACCTGGCCGATCATCTCGCCATCCAGGTAGACGCGGAAGTCGTCGCAGTTGTCCAGGCCCAAGTTGATATGCGTGTCCACGGACGTGTAGACGTAGGTCACGGCGCACACGATGCCCGGCTCGCCCTCCAGCACGTCGTCCAGCGGCATCTCGTTTTCGGGGAAGCCCCGGCGCTCGAAGCGGACGGTCCCATCGCGGCCCTCCCACTCGCCGGTGGCGTCGAAGTCCCCCTCCGGGCCAACCGCGTCGTGGATCCCGCCCTCGAACGGCCCGGCGATCAGCCAGACGCGCTCGCCCAGCAGCGGGAAGCGCTGCACGACGGGGTCCTGGCCCTCCAGCGCGATGCGCACTGTGATGGGGTTGCTCACCTGCAGCTTCACGGCATCGCGCGAGGCCACGAAGGAGCACTCCATCTGCTGTGTGGCATCGCGCCGGCCGAGGGCGAACTCGCCGCCGCCGTCCACCTGCCAGCCGTGCGGCGCCACCAGCTCCAGCTCGCCGGAGATCGCCACATCGGCTCTGCTCTCCAGGGTCAGGGTCACCCGCGCCGGCTGGTCATAGCCGATGGTGGGCATCTCGTGATAGCTCACGTGCAGGACCAGTGCTCCCAGGTCGTAGCTGGCGGTGAGCGGGTCGGCCGCCTGGACCTCGCGCATCAGCTCCGGGGCTTTGAGGTCGTCCACCCCAATGCCCGAAAGCTCCGTCTCGCCGTCGATGATGCGCACGTGCGGGGCCTTCGCCGCCAGCACTGTCTCGGTCATCTCGAGCGTCTGTCGCGTCAGCTCGTCGAGGCCGGTGGGGTAGTCGAGGCCCACGATGCCCCATCCGACGGCGATGCCCTCGCTGACGGGGTCCTTCCATCTCGGCGGGATGGCGTCGGCGCCGTGGACGATGCCCATGATGGAGCCGAGCGTGGCGCCGGTGCAGTCGGTGTCCTCGCCGCAGTTGACGGCCTTCAGGATGGCGTCCCCGAAGTCGCCCTCCCCGTAGAGCCAGCCCAGGGTCACGATGCCCTGGTTCTGCGGGGAGTCCTGGGGGTTGTAGTGTCCATGCTTCTCCAGCAGCAGCTCCCGGCACCTCGTCCACTCCACGCCCTCGCGATGCCACTGCAGCACGTCCTTGACCGCCAGCGCGGTGCGGCAGTCGGGCGGAATCAGCGAGAGGCCGATCTCGATCAGCTCATGGGGATCGCTGACCACGAAGGCCGCGCTCTCCAGCGCCGCCAGGTACATCTCACCCCACACCCCCTCACCGCCGGCGTGGTCGATGATAGCATCGGCGTAAGCGTAGCGAGCCGCGACCTCCGGGGCCGCCGGAGCCACCATCGCCCAGATCTCCGAGCGGATCGGCGAGCCCTCGCAGTCCACGTACCAGTTGTTGTAGGCCCCGCTGACCGGCGGCACCAGGCCCTTGCGGAGGTTGAAGGAGCCGTAGCCGTACTCGTCCCAGGGATAGATGACGTACTTCAGCCAGTAGCGGCCGAGGTCGTGGGTGGTCAGCTCCGGGCCCAGCTCCTGCAGCGCGCGCAGCCACACGAGCTGGATGTCGAGGTCGTCGTTGAACACAGCGCCCTCAGGCACCGGGTCGTAGTAGGTAAGGTCGAAGAGACCCTTCTTGCCCTCCAGGGGGGCGCCCAGCGTTCCACCGATGGACTTGCCCAGCCAGCAGCCCATCACCTTATCGTGCAGCTCCTCTGCGTTCAGCCTGATCGTCATGGCGATTCCCCTTCACGTATTGGGCACCGACGCGCCCGTGGTCGGTGCATAAGCCGGTGCGTCGCAGCAGTGACGCCTCGTCAAGGCCGCGGCCGAGGTCATGCACTCCCGCGCCTTCCGCCCCGGACGTCATCTCATCGGATGCCAGCCAAGGCAGCCAGCCTCGCACACCGTGGTGCCTTCGCCGCCGCCGAGGCCGCACCTGCCTCATGAACGCTCGCACCTCAGCCCCCTCCCCAGCGTTGACCTCATCGGACGCACCTGCTATCCTCCTGTGGACGCGCAGATTCGCAGCACGGGTGATTGCACGTGTGCAACATCGCCGGATACGTGGGCGAGGAGCCTGCCGCACCCATCCTCCTGGAGATGATCCAGGCGCAGGAGGGGCTGGCCGGCGGCTACTACTCGGGCCTGGCGGTCCTCACCGAGGGGGAGGTACGCCACTGCAAGGTGGTGGGCGATTGCACGGTTCTTCGCGAGAGCCTCGGCGGGATGACCCTCCCGGGCCGTGTGGGCGTGGCCCACAGCCGCAGCAACTCCGGCGGCGACAGCCGGTGGGCGCACCCCTTCGTGGTGGGCCGGGCGTTGGCCTACGTGGCCAACGGCTCGGTGGGCTGCTTCGAGGACGAGTTGGACCTGGAGGCTGAGGCTCGGCGGCTGAAAGACGCCGGTCACCGGTTCACGGCGGTGGCTGAAAAGCAGGTGGGACGCTATCCCAGGCTCCCCGATGGCCGCTGCGTACACATGAGCGACGTGATGGCACACGCGATTGCTAACCGCATGGGCGACGGGGCCCAGCCCCTGTCGGCGATTGAGGATGCGTTCCTCTGCTTACCCTCAGAGATCGCAGGTCTATTCATAACTTATTCACATTCCGCGGCGCTCTTCGGCGCGCGTTTCAACATGCCTGTGTGCGTGGGGCGCGACGGCCGAGGAGCCTACGTCGCCAGCAGCCCCTGCGGCTTCCCGGAGACCGTCCGTGAGTGGCGGTGGATCCCGCCGTGGTCGGTGGCCGAGATCACGTTCGCACAGACACAGGTTCGTCCGCTGGGGGACGGATCCACAGGTGGCCGGGACGACATCGACCGGCGCGAGGCCCGGGAGTGTATCCTGGAGCTGCTTGCTGACGGCGAGGCGGCGACGTGCGGGCGGATGATCGAGGCGGTGGGCGGGCTCGCGGTGGAAGACGGGCCGGTGGTGGCGTGCGATCCGACCTACGAGGTACTGCATGAGCTCGAGTCCGAGGGCCGTGTGAGGCGCGACCGCCGGCGTGTGGCGGGACCGATCCCGGGCGTACCCGCCGCCACTTTCGAGTTCACACTGGCCTGATCAGCATGAAAGGTCGAGAACCCGGCTTTGCTTGACGCTGCAGTGCCCATGGTGTATAATGGCCCGCAAATAAGCGGTCGGGGCTCGTGAGCGGCAGACACGCTGCCAGCATTGAACATCTGCCGGATCGGAGCGCCATCTGATGGTTTCGCCCGTCGATGTGCTGTGTCTCGTCATGTTCGTGGGGCTGATGGCGCTGGAGGGCAGGCGGGGGATCATCCCGGCACTGGTTGATTTCCTGTGCATCCTGCTGGGCCTCATCGGGATACGACTCGCCTATATGCCCTTCAGCGAGCAGGTGGGACCGCCATCCTTCGCATATCTGCTCCTGGCCATCGTTGTGCTGGTGCTGACGGCGGGCATTGCAGTGTTTATGTCCGTGCGGCTCAAGGTCAACGTTACTGCCACGGAGGCAGCGGTGGGAGCGTTCTTGGGGCTGTGTACTGCGGCTGTCATCAGCTATGGCTTCTTCGAGTATCTCGCCATCCGCTATGGGGCCCACGCACCGATCATCACGGACTCCGTCTTGAGCTGGCAGCTCTATGAATTTAGAGGGTATCAGGCTTTTGTGGACTTTATGCGAACTCTGATGGGCAGGTCGTGACCCCGGCCGAGCGCAGCACAGTATCCATCGCAGTCACATCGCAGCAACGAAGGACCAGGGCCGAGGAGCAAGGGGAACGCGCGGGGCCGTTCTGGCCGGTCGAGCGTCCGCTGGGCAGCGCCGGCAGGGACGGAGCCATGCCGCCGTGCTGGGCGTACCGAGAGGCTCAGGATGGGGAGGTGAGAAGCGGACACGTCGTTGGGTCGTCAGGCGTTTCGGGAAGGCGGAGGGGTTCTACAACTGGATGACGTGCTGCGCTCGCGCCCTGCAGGCGCGGGCGAAGACGCCGGGTAAGCCGCGACTGCCCGGCATGAGGATAACGCCAGACGGACCGGAAACGTGAGCCCTCAACCTCCACCGAAAGGGCCGAGGTAAACGGATGGTAAACCCAGCGGAATTCTTCCGGGACGACAGTGTCTCTGGCAGGCACAATCTCTCCCTGAGCGAGATGAGCGACGAGGAGCTGGTGCGGTCGGCTCAGGAGAGCAACGACAAAGAGGCGTGCGAGTACCTTCTGTATAAGTACCGCAATCTCGTGAGGGCCAAGGTCAAGTCCTACTTCCTGATGGGGGCGGAGCGCGATGATCTGCTGCAGATCGGGATGGTGGGGCTGTGGGAGGCCATCAACGACTTCCGAGCTGACCGGCATACCTCATTCGCGTGCTTCGCGAAGGTCTGTATCCAGCGGCAGATGATATCTGCCGTGAAGGCTGCGACCCGCCAGAAGCAGGTGCCGCTCAACTCCTCCATCTCTCTGGAGGCGGCCCCGGGCGGCGACGAGGACGATGAGCGCTCCCTCTCAGAGGTTCTGACCGCGGTCCCGCAGATGGACCCCGAGACCGAGGTGCTGGGGCTGGAGGGCGAGCGGCTGCTCCAGGAGTCCCTGAGAGAGCATCTGTCGCCCTTCGAGTGGCAGGTCCTGACGGAGTATCGCACCGGCAAGTCCTACAAGGAGATGGCGACCGCGCTGGGGTGCAAAATCAAGTCCATCGACAACGCACTCTCCCGCATTCGCCGCAAGCTCCCCAAGGTCGCGCCCGAGCAGGCCGCGCGACTGGGACGGACCTGACCCGACAACCAGGCGCACGCAGAGCGTATGACAGAGGGGCGGGTCGCCCAGGACCCGCCCCTCCGCGCGTAACTGGCGGACGAGCGCCCGAGAGCCCAGTACGCGCACGGGAGCTGAACGGTTGATGACACTGCAGGAGATCTTCGCCACCCTCGACCGGTTCTGGGCAGAGCAGGAATGCCTGCTGACGGAGGCCTACGAGCTGGAGGTGGGCGCCGGGACCATGGCGCCGGACACCTTCCTCCGCTCCCTGGGGCCCGAGCCCTGGAACGTGGCCTACGTGCAGCCCTGTCGGCGACCGGCCGACAGCCGCTACGGTGAGAACCCCAACCGCCTGCAGCGCTACTTCCAGTACCAGGTCATCATGAAGCCCTCCCCACAACAGTTCCAGGACCTGTCCATCGCCTCCGTCGAGGCCCTGGGCGTCGATCCCGTGCAGCACGACATCCGCTTCGTGGAGGACGACTGGGAGGCCCCCACCCTCGGCGCCTCCGGCGTCGGCTGGGAGATGTGGCTGGACGGCATGGAGATCTGCCAGTACACCTACTTCCAGCAGGTCGGCGGGCAGCAGTGCAGGCCCGTGACCGTGGAGCTGACCTACGGCCCCGAGCGGCTGGCGATGTGCCTGCAGGGCGTCGAGGACTATCGCGACCTGATGTGGTCGGAGGCGGTCGGCTA
This sequence comes from Armatimonadota bacterium, assembly GCA_034722055.1. GTDB lineage: Bacteria > Armatimonadota > Zipacnadia > Zipacnadales > UBA5352 > JAYENL01. The sequence continues at coordinate 22,780 of JAYENL010000284.1, read as the reverse complement.
CGGCCAGATGCGCTTCGAGGAGGAGCGGCAGTACTCCCACTACAACCTGGAGCTGGCCGACGTCGAGATGCTGTCGGCCATGTTCGAGATGTGCGAGGCGGAGGCGCGGCGCATCACGACCGAGGGCCTGCCGCTGCCCGCCTACGACTACGTGCTGAAGTGCTCGCACCTCTTCAACCTGCTGGATGCTCGCGGCGCCATCAGCGTCTCGGAGCGCACGGGCATCATCGAGCGGGTGCGCAGGCTGGCCGCCGGCGTGGCCGAGGCCTACGTGCAGCGCCGGAGGGAGCTGGGCTTCCCGCTGCTTGACGACCAGGCCGCCGAGGCGGCGAGCTAACCGAACCACCGTCCCGAGGAGCGACGCGCACAGATGGCGGATCAGACAGCGGACCTGCTGTTCGAGATCGGCGTCGAGGAGATCCCCGCTCCGGCGGTGCTGCCCGCGCTGAGCCAACTGGAGCGGCTGCTCGCTGACGGTTTGGCGGAGGTGGGGCTGGGGCACGGATCGGTCAGCACCTGGGGTACGCCCCGGCGGCTGACCATCATGGTACGCGACGTGGCCCTCCGCCAGACCGACCTGGAGCAGGAGGTCAAGGGCCCGCCCGCCGCGGCAGCCTTCGATGACGAGGGCAACCCCACGAGGGCTGCGGAGGGGTTCGCCTCCAGCAAAGGGCTGTCTGTGGAGGACCTGGAGGTGCGCGACACCGGTAAGGGCGTATACGTCTTCGCGACGGTCTCAGAGCCCGGCCGGGAGGCCGTAGAGGTGCTGCCGGAGATCCTGCATGACGCCGTCGCCTCCCTGAGCTTCCCCAAGACCATGCGGTGGGGCGACGGGGACTTCCGCTTCGCGCGGCCGATCCAATGGATCCTGGCGCTGCTGGGCGAGGAGGTCATCCCGGTGGAGATCGCCGGCCTGCAGTCCGGGCGCGTCACCTGGGGCCACCGCTTTCTCAGCGACGGACCGGTGCGAATCGCGGAGCCCGCGCAGTATCTGAGCGCGCTGGGGGACGCCTACGTCATCGCGGATCACGAGCGCCGCCGGAAGATGATCGCTCAGGGCGCGCGGGAGGCGGCTGAGGAGGCGGGCGGCCGGGTCCGCCTCGACCCGGAGCTGCTGGAGGAGGTCAACTTCATGGTGGAGTACCCCACCGCCCTGGTGGGGCGCTTCGACCCCCGCTACCTGGAGCTGCCCGACGATGTCATCGTGACGGTGATGAGCGGCCACCAGCGCTACTTCGCCGTGGAGGACGTCGATGGCGCATTGCTGCCGCTGTTCGTGGCCATCCGCAACGGCGACGAGCAGGGCTTGGAGACGGTGCGGCGGGGCAACGAGTGGGTCATTGAGCCGCGGCTGGCGGACGCGGAGTTCTATCTCACCGAGGACATGCGCACGCCCCTGCCGGACCGCCTGGAGAGCCTCAAGCGCGTGACCTACATCGAGGGCCTCGGGAGCCTCTACGATAAGACCATGCGGCTTCAGCGGCTGGTGGGCTGGCTGTGCGGACGCGTCACGCAGGTCGAGCAGGATCACGAGAGACACGCCACGCGGGCCGCGCGGCTCTCCAAGTGCGACCTGAACACGAACATGATCGGGGACACGAAGCTGGCGAAGCTGCAGGGCCGCGTCGGGGCGGAGTACGCCCGGCGCTCGGGAGAGCCGGAGGAGGTGGCGCTGGCCATCGGCGAGCACTACCGCCCCTACAGCGCCGCCGATGAGCCGCCCGCGACCACGCCCGGCCGGGTCGTGGCGCTGGCCGACAAGATGGATCACCTGGCGGCGTGCTTCCGGCTGGGCCTGCGGCCGACCGGCTCCGCCGACCCGCACGCGCTGCGGCGGGCGGCGCAGGGCATCGTGCGCATCATCCTCGATGCCCGGTGGCGCGTGGAGATGCCGGCATTCATCACCGAGGCGCTGGACAATCTGCCGGAGATCGATGCGCCGGGCGCCATTGCTCCCGAGGAGGCCGGCGAGCAGATCGAGCAGTTCATCGCCGCCCGGCTGGAGGGCGAGCTGGACAGCCGCGGCGTCATCTACGACCTGACGCGAGCGGTCCTGGGCGCCCCCTGTCCGGATCTGCTGGACGCCTTCGACCGCGCCCTGGCGCTGCGCGACATCCGGGCGCGCAACGAGCACGCCTTCGAGCTCGTGGTCATCGCCGCGGAGCGCACCGCCAACATCGTCCGGGGGCCCAAGGCCGAGGAGGACCTGCAGCTCGACCCGGAGGCCCTGACCGAGCCGGAGGCGAGGGCCCTCTACAGCGCATTCGCGGCCGCCAGGGAGACGCTGCGGGATGCGCTGGCGCATGAAGGCCGACGCGACTACGAGGCGGCGTGGGAGGCGCTGGCGGGCCTGCGGGAGCCCATCGACACCTTCTTCGACGAGGTGCTTGTGATGGCGGAGGACGAGCACCTCCGCCGCAACCGCCTGGCGCTGCTGGCGGAGGTGGACGACCTCTTCCTGCGCCTGCTGGACGTGCAGGAGATCGTCTTTGAGGGCGAGGCGGACTGAACGGCGTGCGGGCGAGAGCGTCGGGGGCAGATTCCAGGTCTCGGTAAAACGCGCGGGCGAGGGCGCCCGCGCCCCAGAGCATGAAGATCCGGAAAGGCGGGCTTCCCTGCCCGCCAGCCGTTGCCGTGCGCCGTTCGTGTCCTATGAAGCGCTCATCGGGCGGCCAGACAAATGACCGGAGACACCCCACGGGGACACACCATCCGGGAGCGGCTCGAGCAGTTGGAGCGCGAGCAGCTCTCGTCGTTCGCCACGCTGGCGGCACAGTCCCGCGGCCGCGAGCGGCCCACCGAGCCCGACCCCGTCCGCACCGCCTTCCAGCGGGACCGCGACCGCATCATTCACCTCTGCCGCGCCTTCAGGCGCCTGGCTCACAAGACCCAGGTCTTCATCGCCGCCCGGGAGGACCACCTCCGCACCCGCCTGAGCCACACCCTGGAGGTCTCCCAGATCGCCCGCACCATCGCCAAGGCCCTGCGGCTGAACGAGGAGCTTACGGAGGCCATGGCCCTGGGCCACGATGTGGGGCACACCCCCTTCGGCCACGCCGGCGAGTGGGCGCTCGACGAGGCCTACCACGACTACGACCCCGAGGCCCGCTTCGCCCACGCCGAGCACAGCGTTCGCGTGCTGACGGTCCTGGAGAGGGAGGGCCGCGGCCTGAACCTCACGTATGAGACGCTGGAGGGCATCGCCGCACACTCCAAGGGCGCCGAGGACACCCCCAAGGCGCTCTCAATCGACACAGATGTGAGCCTGGAGGCCATTGTGCTGCGCATCGCCGACCGCATCGCGTATCTCAATCACGACCTCGACGACTGCCTGCGCTCGGGCCTGCTGCGGCTTGAGGACGTTCCCCGCGGCTGCATCCAGGTGCTCGGGGAGCGGCACAGCGACCGGGTGGGGACGATGGTGGAGGACATCATCGCCCGCAGCGAGGGCAAGCCGGCGCTGGCGATGAGCGAGCGCGTCATGGAGGCCATGGATGAGCTGAAGGACTTCCTCTTCGAGCGCGTCTACATGGGACCGCCGCTGCTGCCCGCCCGCCAGCAGGTGTTCGGCATCATCGAGCGGCTCTTCGAGCTCTACATGGAGCGGGACGAGGCCTACGAGGTGGACATCGGGGCGGTGCCGGGCTTCACGGCCATGCGCGCCCGTTCGGTGTGCGACTACATCGCGGGGATGACCGACCGCTTTGCACGCGACAAGTACGTGCAGCACTTCCTGCCCTCAGGCTACCCGCAGTTCTGAGCCTTGTCGCTGCGCCCGCGCTGGGGCTTCTGCTGTTACTCTGGTCCGAGCTGGCCGTTGACCATGGAGCTGACGCGCAGCGGAGCGTCGCGGACGGTCCCACCATTCTGTTCCAGCTCGGAGAGCGTGGTGGGCTCCAGGCCCATGGCGCGGATGCGGTCGATGATCTCCGGCAGGGCCTCCACCGAGCAGATGTCGCCCTGGTGCATGAGGATGATGTCGCCCGCCTGCAGCTCCTGGGTGGCGTTGCGCACGATGAGCCTCGCCGGCGGCTTGCGCCAGTCGCCGGTGTTCCGGGACCAGAACGCCGCGGCATGGCCCAGCGACGCCACCGCTCGCAGACCCGCCGGCGAGCAGCGCCCGCCCGGCGGCCGGAACCAGCGCATACGCTCCCCGGTGACCCGCTCCACCGCACGGTCGCAGGCCGCGATCTCCGCCCACGCCTCCTCGCCCGACAGGTCGCTCATGCGACGGTTCGAGTAGGCGTGGTTCGCCAGCTCGTGCCCGGCCTCCAGCGTCATCAGCGCCAGCGCTGGGAACTGCTCCACCTTCTGCCCCACCACGAAGAAGGTGGCTCGCACGCCCCTCCGCCGCAGGATATCCAGCATCAGCGGGGTGATCAGCGGGTGCGGGCCGTCGTCGATGGTCAGCGCCACATAGCGCTGGCCGCGGCGCCCACTGAAGATCGCCTCCACCCGGTCCTGGCGGGCCATCTGCGCCTGCACGTGCGAGCCGTACGCCTCCGACAGCAGCGCATCCCAACTCTCCTCAAGCGACGGCTCCACGAACACGGTGGCCGGCAGCGCCTCCAGCAGCGAGGCATCCGTGGCGTAGCGGACGAAAAGGGGGCTGTAGCGCAGCGCGCCAACCGCCTCCAGCACCTCCGGACCGTCGCCGCCGGCATGGGTCACCGCGCGGGTGTACTCCTCCCGAGAGAGCGACACCGAGAACACCGGACGGTGCTCCTGCTGCTGGCCGATAGTTCCCGCGCCGGGCACCACCGCCCAGAGATCGACGTGATCCAGCCCCAGCTCCGGCGTGAAGGCCGCACGGAGGCAGGCAGCGGCGTCGGCGCGCAGGTCCGCGACGGAGAAGCTGCCCCCACGGCTGCCGGCCTGCAGCTTGATCAGCGCCATGCTTCGTCCGGCGGCGCGCGCGGCGGCCACGCGCAGGACTATCTGCGTCAGGCGCTCGCGTGCCAGCGCGTCCACCAGCCGCGCTTCCAGGGCCGGCGCGAGGCCCTTGATGACCCCATCCAGGCCGTTGCCCAGCGGCACCAGCAGGGCCTCGGGAGGCAGGCCGGGGCGGTGTGCGCTGAGGTGCGAAATATCGTCGGCCGCCATGCGAGCCTCCAGGTGCGAGAGGCCCGGCGTGGGCTCGGGGTTCGCCACCACTGCAATCATGAGCGCGGCGATCGTGGTCTTGATGACTCTGCGTGTCACTGTGTCACCTGTCCTGCGGAGTGGCCTGCTCGCACCTACTGCCTCGGCCTGATTTCGCCGAGGTCGATGGTCTTCCCCGGGTCCGGGACGATCTCGTCGGCGGTGCTCCTCCGTCCGCCTTCGTCGTCCCTCACGAGAATCGTGTACCTCACTCCGGGGATGAGGCCGTCGAACCGGAAGCCACCGTCATCGCCGGTCAGCGTGTCGGGGAACAGCCGGGCCTTGCCGAACCGCCCGGCGTCGGCCCTCGGCGTGCGGCCGGAGTACAGCGGCCAGAGGTCAACACGGACGTTCCCCACCGGAGTACCATCCGCCTGCACCAGCCGGCCCGTCACTGAACCCAGCGGTTCGAGTGTGACCTGCGCATCGAACTCCCACGAGACGTCGAAGTCCGGGAGCGCCGCGCACAGATCCTCCCCTAGCAGGCCGGCCACAAGGAAGGCGCGATAGTCGGGTGTCGGCGCGCCATGACGGCTGAACGGCAGGCCGGTCAGCGCGAAGCGCCCGTGCTCGTTCGAGCGCGTCTCCTGGCCGCTGACCATGTCGATCACCAGAGCTCCCTCGACGGGCTCGCCGTCGATGTCCAGGACGCGCCCGGCGATGGTCGCCCCGGAGCGATCCACGACCACCCGGCCCACATCGCGCTCCTCGCCCGGCTGTAGCGTGATGGCCTCGCTCCAGTCATTCTCAACGATGAAAGGCTGGGCGTCGTAGCACCACAGCTCCAGCTCCACGCCACCAGGCAGCGGCCCCAGCCGCACTCGCCCGTCATCGTCAGTGTGCTGCCTCGGTGCATAGACCGTCCGGCCGTACGTTCGCTCCGCATCCCAGACCGTATAAGAGCAGGACACGTGCTGGCCCTCGATAGGCTGGCGGGCGGGGTCCACCATCGTCAGCGTCGCCCAGGCGCCCGGCTCCAGCGTGATACGCGGCTGGTCGGACGACTCCCGCACGACCGCGCGCCCAACCAGTCCACGCTCTTCGCTGATCGCCAACAGCGCCGTCACGTCCTCGCCCTCCCCCGAGAGCCGGAAGCGCCCCTCCGCATCGGTACGCACATCCCCGGACACGCCCTCGGACGCCATGATCAGCGCCCCCTCGACCGGCGCGCCCTCCGCATCCACCACCGTTCCCGTCAGTCGCGCCATGGGGGTCAGGGGGATGTTCAGCTCCGCGCTCTCGCCCTCAGCGACCTGCACCTCGTGCAGCCACGGCTCCTCGCCGCGGTACTGATAGCCCGCGCCCCGCCCGTCAGCGTGCAGCCAGTAGCGGCCCGGCGGCAGCCGCAGCTCGTAGTGCCCTTCCGCGTCGGCGTGGGCCGTCCAGAACCCCGCGAAGGGGAAATCATCCTCGGAGGCGTAGGCCGTGATGGTGACCTTCGTCACCGGCTCCCCGGTCTCCCCGTCGCTGACCAGGCCGCTGACGACCCCGCCGCGGATCAGCTCGATGTCCGGGAGCTCGACCGGCTCGCCGGCGTTCGCCGCCACGTGCTCGATCGGCGCCGCCGTCCACCCCTCGGGCGCATCGACGTAGACCGTGTGCACGCCGGCCTTCATCTGGTCCAGGGCGAAGGTCCCCTGCTCGTCGGTGGCGGCCACGCTCCGCTCGTAGGGCTGCTGCTCGCGCCGCGACCAGACGCGCACCTCCGGCACGGGCTCGCCGTCGCGGGTCACCCGGCCCGTGATGACCCCGCCGCGCATGAGGGTGATCTCGACATCCCCCATTGTCGCCACGGGTTCCTCCGACCCGAAGTGCAGAGCGTAGCCGGAGGCGCCCGCCGACATGCGCACGAGGGTGTCCTCCGGCATGCCGGGGAACTCGAATCGGCCATCCGGACCGGTCGTTTGCTGGAGCGTCAGCGAGGGGTGGATCGAGTCCCGGCGATCCCCGGCGGCGCTGATCTCCTGCACCGTCACCTGGGCGCCCTCGACGGGCTCCCCGTCCGAATCGATCACCCGGCCCGCGACCGTGGCGGGCTCATGCAAACGGATGACCACGCCCTCGGTCTCCGGGCGCTCGACGACCGCCCAGCCCAGGCCGTAGCCGTCCATCATGGCGCCCACAGCCCAGCGCTCGATCGGCTCCCCCTCACCCTCCAGCGTCAGCTCAAATGCCCCATCGGCCCCGGCGGCAGTCTCAGCCTGGACGAGGTCGTACTTCCGCGGCTCTGCCACGAAGTACCAGTTCGTGAAGACCGTTGCGCCGGCCGCCGGCTGCCCGTCGGGTGTAACGACCGTTCCGCTGATGGTCAGTGTCTCGGCGCCGACCGCCACGGCCATCAGCACTGTCCACACCACAAGCGCCAGTCGCAGCCTCGTGCATTCCATGGTCTCTCCCCCTCGGGGAAGTGCAGCATTCGGGTTCTTCGACAGCGCCCCGCGCGCCATGTTTCCCCGCCAGTCGCGTCCCGCCCGCCATCGCGCGCACCGCTCAGGAGCTGATGGCTACAGCAGCCCCGCCTCCGATGCGGCGTCGGTGGGGTCGGCGTCGTCCTTCACGACTGCGCGGAGGGCCGAGAGCATGGCTGCCGGGTCCTCCGACTGGATAACGTTGCGGCCGAAGACGACGCCGCGCGCGCCGGCCCGGATGGCGCGCTGCGCCAGCTCCAGAGCGTCGATCTCGTTGGGCAGCTTCTCAGCGCCCAGGCACAGGATCGGCACCGGCGTGGCCTCCACGGTCTCCGCGAAGCGCTCGCCGGTGAAGTAGGTCTTGATGATGTCCGCTCCCAGCTCCGCCAGGATGCGGCAGCCGGTGTGCACCTGCCGGAACAGCTCCTCCGCGGTCAGCTCGTTGGGCGCCACCGGGAACAGCTCGCCGATCAGCGGCAGCCCGCACTCCCGGCCGGCGTCCACCAGTTGCGCGAAGTGCTCGATGTTGTCGCGGTCAACCAGCTCCTGCTCCATGGTGAAGGTGAAGCTCGCAATGCCGATGTCCGCGCCCATGGCCAGGGCGGTGGCGGGCTCGAGCACGCGCGTGGGGTGCGCGCCGGTGAAGCCCCAGCGGCTGCCGAAGACCGTGCTCCAGTCGAGCCGCACCACCGCCGAGGGCGCGCCGCGGTAGCTGAAGGCGTGGCCGCAGGACTGCAGCATCCCCGGGGAGAGCAGGATACCGTCGGCCTCGCCCCAGGCCTCCACCGCCCCCGGCAGGTCGATGGCGCCCGGCGTGGGGCCGATGAAAAAGCCGTGATCGGCGGCGACCACCACGGCGCGCTTCCCATCCGAGAAGAGTCGATTGAGTCTGATCCAGTGGCCCTCCATGGATCTCCCTCCCGGAGGACGGCCTCTGCCGCCCTCAGCTCAGCAGCGGATCCCAGGACTGGTACTCCCGCCACACGTCGTCCTCGCTGACCCACGGCCGGTAGACGGCGCGGGCTCGCAGCAGGTACTCCACGTCCACCTCCGGCTCGTGCAGCACCCACTGGAAGTCCCAGGCGGGATTGCCGTTCCCGCCACCGGTCGGCGAGTGCGTGAGGCGCACGTCATGGCCGTCCTCGAACATCAGCGCAAAGACCATATTCCGGCGCCGGCCGTAGAAGAACGGGCGCATCCAGGCCAGCTCCGAGTAGCTGTAGGCCAGCGTCTCCCGCGACATTCGGTGCGGCAGCTCCGGTTCGGTGTCAATGCTGCAGACGGTGCTGCCCACGTTATGTTCCGGCGAGCACAGGGTCTGCCAGGCCTCGCCCACCGGCTCGGTGCGCGGCCGGCCGAGGAAGTGCATGCCGGGGTGCTCCGGCTGGTGGATGTAGCTGGCCCAGAAGGCCAGCAGGTAGTCGTAGGTCAGCGACGGCTCCCGGAGGGCGATGCGCAGCTCGATGTCCAGGTAGTGCGGCAGCCTCACCGCGAAGGTGGCCATGGACTGCACGCCGAGCGTGGGCGTGGCGGACTGGTGCACGATGGCGCACTGCTGATCGAGCTTCTCGACCTCCATGAGCTGCCGCCTGGGCTCGAAGAACTGCTCCGGCTCGGACATGTCCCGGCCGTCGAAGAGGTGCTCGAGGTTGATCCCGGCGATGCCCGGCACGAAGAGGCTGTCGGGACAGTGAACGCTGGTCAGCGCGTGCACGCCGTTGTAGCCGGCGCGCTGCCCCTCGTAGGCCCTGTTGTCGCCGATGACCGCGGTCAGCTCACCGGCGGAGATGGTGACATGCATTCGCGAGCGAGGCTCCCCTGCTCGTCGGCCAGCGACCAATGCCTTCCGTCGTCGCCGTCTCTGCCGCCGTCTGTCGTTCCCTGCCGTTATCGATCGTTGTCTGCCGTTCTCTGTCGTTCTCTGCCGTTATCTGGCGCTATGGGCCTCACCCCCCTGCCCGACAATGTCGGGCATCCCCCTCTCCGTTCCGAATCGAGGGGGGAGGACGGCGTCGTTGTCCATGAGACCGAAGGTCTCCAGGAGGGGCGGGCCTCCGTTCCCGCCCGGTCGTTGACGTCGTTGCGCGCCAACCTTTGATGCACAGCGTGTTGAGACCGCAGGTCTCCGTGAGACCGGAGGTCTCCGGAAGCCCGACCTACGCGGTGGCACACGGGAGCTGGTGCCTGCCGTCTCTGCCTTATCTGTCGTTGTCTGACGTTGTCTGAGGTTATCTGATGTTATCTGGCGCTATGGGCCTCACCCCCCTGCCCGACAATGTCGGGCATCCCCCTCTCCGTTCCGAATAGGAGGGAGGACGGCGTCGTTGTCCATGAGACCGAAGGTCTCCAGGAGGGGCGAGCCTCCGTTCCCGCCCGGTCGTTGACGTCGTTGCGCGCCAACCTTGATGCACAGCGTGTTGAGACCGCAGGTCTCCGTGAGACTGGAGGTCTCCGGAAGCCCGACCTACGCGGTGGCACACGGGAGCCGGTGCCTGCCGTCTCAGCGTGTCGGGCTGGAAGCCCGACCTACGCGGTGGCACACGCGAGCTGGTGCCTGCCCTCTCTGCCTTATCTGACGTTATCTGACGTTATCTGACGTTATCTGTCGTTATCTGCCGTTATCTGCCGTTCGCTGCCGTGCTCTGCCGTACCTAACCCTCGCGCAGCAGCAATACCGCGCCCACCAGGCCGAAGATGGCGTCCGGCATCCACCCGGCGACCGCCGGCGGCAGCGCGCCGGCCAGTCCGAAGGCCAGTGTCCAGGAGCGCACCCCATTGTAGAGGAAGACCACCAGGATGGCGACCACCACCCCTACGTAGGTCCCGTGCCGGGCGTAGCGGTGTCCCAGCGGAGCGGCGATCATCGCGAACACCACACACGCGACGGGGATGGAGTACTTGAAATGCAGGTAGACCTGGAGCTGCTGGGTGTCCGAGCCGGTCTGCTCCCTGACCGCGATGAGCTCGCGCAGCTCATGCGGAGCCAGCTCAGCGGCCGAGCGGCGCTCGGCATAGTACTGCTGCAGGGCGCGGGTGAGCTTGATGGTGCGCTCCTCGGAGTGCTGTATCGGCCCAACGACCTCGGCACGGTCGTTGAGCCGCACGGTGGCAACGTCGCGGAGCGTCCACTGCGTGCCCTGAAGCTCGGCGGAGTCGGCGGTGGTGATCGACCGGATGCGGCCGCGGGCATCGCGCTGCCAGATGACGACCTGCCGCAGCAGGTTCCGTGCCGGGAGCATGTCACGGACGAAGAAGATCCGCCCCTGCTCGTCGCGAAAGTACTGATTGTGGGCCTCCCGCACCACCGGCTGGGTCATCATCATCTCCGACAACGTCCGCTGGGCGGCCTCCATCGTGTCCGGGACGACGTACTGGTTGAGGGCGATCCCCGCGCCGCTGGCGATCAGTCCCACAACCACCAGGCCGGCGCAGATGCGCTGGAAGGCCACGCCAGCGGCGCGAATGGCGGTGACCTCGCCGTAGTGCGAGAGCGTGGTGATGCACATGGAGACGCCCAGCAGGGCCCCAAAGGGCAGCGACCAGACGACCGCCCGGGGCGTGCGCAGCAGCAGGTACCGGATGATCAGCGACGGCGCCACGCGCCCGCCGACGATGGTGGAGCTGATGTGGTAGGCGACCTCTGCCAGCAGGATGAGCACGAACAGGAGGAGGCCGACCGCGAAGGGCAGCGCGACCTGTCTGAGCAGATAGCGGTCGAGAAGTCGCATGGGATGCCCGCGCCGTCAGTCCTCGCCCTCGAGGATCACCACAGCCATGGCCTTATCGCTCTCGTGTGAGAGCGAGACGTGGATACGCCTCACGCCCAGCTCCTCGGCGCGCTCCCGGGCCGCGCCACTGAGCACGATCTCCGGCATGCCCGTGGGGTGCTTGCGCACCTCGATCTGTGTGAAGTGCACTCCGCCCCGCCAGCCGGTACCCAGCGCCTTCATGGTGGCCTCTTTGGCCGCGAAGCGCGTGCCCAGGCGCTCGGCGAGCGTGGCCCGCAGCTCAGCGGTCTGCACCTCGCGCGGGGTGAACACCCGCCGCAGGAAGCGGTCGCCATACAGCTCCACCATGCGATCCAGCCGCTCGGTGGAGACGATATCGGTGCCGATGCCCAGGATCATACGCTGCTCCTGATCGCGCGGCCCGCGTAGGTGTGCTGTCCGGCGCTGCTCGCGGCTCGCCATCCAGAAGTGCCATTGATGCCGGCGACGTAGCCTACTCGTGGATGACGACTCGAGTGCCGATGGGGATCATATCGTACATCTCGATGGCGTGCGCGTTGGTCAGGCGGACGCAGCCGCCGGAGATCCGGCGGCCGATCGAGGAGGGCTGGTTGGTGCCATGAATGCCAATCGCCCACCCGGTCGCCCGGCCGCGCGCGGTCGTCCCCAGCCACCTGGCGCCCAGCGGATTGCGCGGGCTGCCGCCGGGGATGTACTCGCCCCAATAGGCCCGCCACGGGGCCCACCTGGCCCTGTTCTGGATCCGGAACTCGCCGACGGGTGTGTTGCCGCCCGCGCCCACGCAGCATGACCACAGCACCAGCCGCTCACCGGCGTAGCTGATCTCCAGAGTCCGGCTGGAGCGGTCGATCTCGATCTCGAACAGGTCCTCCGGCGAGGCCACGCGCATGCTCCGATCCCCGCAGGACAGCAGCCACGTGCGCGCCTCCTCATCCCAGTGCGCTGAGACCGGCAGGACGTCATTGAGGCCCCGCACGGGCACGTAGAGGCACTGGTCGATGACCCGCGACACGTGGGGCATGTCACGCGGCTGGAAGTTGCGGCGAACCGTGCGGCTGAACGGGATGAACTCAATGATGCCCCAAGGGCAGATCAGCCGCGCCGGGGCGCCCGCCGAGGCCTGATGCAGCTCAGCGCCCACCAAGTCGGCGACTCCATCCACGGCGGCGTAGGAGACGCCGTCAACCCGCACGCCGCCGGTCATGGAGCCCAAGCGGGCCTTGACGCGCGCCAGCGCCGCCGCCAGCTCGCCGCTGCCCGCCCGCGCGGTGGCCCGCCGCGCGGCACGGGCCTCCTCGAACTGCCCGGCCTGCACGCGCTCGGCCAGAGGCGCGGAGATCACGCAGGCCATCGACCCCGATGAGACTGCCTCGCGGCCGTCCATGAGCCGCTCATACAGCGCCACATTCAGCGCCGAGAGCACGAAGAACAGGCCTGCGAAGGCCAGTATCACCTGCAGGGCCTCCCGGGAGCGCCTCCGTCCGCCACCGGCCGCTGCTGCCCTCATCGCTGCCGCATGAGCTCCCTCTGCTGCCACAAACCACGCTGCAAGCGTCGGCGGAAGTATACACCGCCCCCCAAGCGGCTGGCAAGCCTCGCAGGCCACTGCGGGCTGTTGGAGGGGTCGCCTGAGCGCGCCGGCAAGAGGCGCGCGAAGTCGGCCCGGCGGTTGGCGGCCACGAAGCGGGCCGCTGTCCGTCCCGGCCCCGCGGTTGTCGTCATCCGTTGCCGTCATGCCCTACGGAGGGCGGGGGCTTCCTTGCCCGCCCGCCGTTGCCTGTTGAGCTGACGGCAAACGGCGCACGGACAGGAGTGTCCGTGCCACGGAACGGCGACGCACACGCAGAGGAGGGGTCGCCTGAGCGCGCCGGCAAGAGGCGCGCGAAGTCGGCCCGGCGGTTGACAGCCACGGAACGGCCGACTTCGTTGCACTCCACAGCCCCCTCACGACGGCGCGTCCTCTCCGGACAGGATTCGCCGCAGAGGCAGCGAAATGCGTGCCCACCATGGCCGCCACGGAGCCCTCCCGCCCTCAGAGCCCGGCGAGCGCGCCGGCGGCGGGCGTGCGCGCCCGAGGCCTGGTGGTGGCGGCCGTCCTGGTGGTCGCCAACGTGCACTGGCTGGTGCAGGCCGACGGCGTCCGCCACGACGGGGTCATCACCAAGCTCTCGCTCACCTACAACGCTCTCTTCACGCTGATGCTGCTAGCGGCCGCCAACGCCGCCCTCCGGCGCATCTCCCGCCGGGCCGCGCTCAACGCCGCCGAGATGATCGTGATCTACACCGCAGTCTTCCTGGCCTCATCGCTGGCCGGGCTGGACATGCTCCAGCCGCTGATGACCACCATCACCCATCCGTTCTGGTTCGCCAGCCCCGAGAACGGCTGGGAGGAGTTCTTCCCGCTGCTGCCCGAGGCGCTGACAGTGCGCGACCCGGCGGTGCTGCGAGACCTCTACGAGGGCGGCACCACGCTGCTGGAGCCGGGACATCTGCGGCCGTGGCTCACGCCCGGGCTGCTGTGGTCGGGCTTCGTCTGCGTCCTGTTCGCGGTGATGACCTCACTGAACGTGCTCCTGCGGCGGCGGTGGATGGACCGCGAGAAGCTCTCCTTCCCGCTGGTGGAGATCCCCCTGGAGATGAGCACCAACTTCACGGGGCTTTTCGCCAACCGCCTGCTCTGGTTCGGCTTCGGCATCGCGCTGGTCATCGACCTGCTGGGCGGGCTGAGCCACTACTACCCGTCGGTGCCGCACATCGACATCCGGGCCTACCGCGGGGTGAGGATCTTCGACACCAGGCCCTGGAGCGCCATCGGCCGCGTGGAACTGGGCACGCCGCCGTTCGTCATCGGCCTGGGGTACTTCCTGCCGCTCCCGGTGCTGTTCTCGTGCTGGTTCTTCTTCCTGTTCGCGCGCTCGCAGCACGTCTTCACGGCGGTGGTGGGGCTGGAGGGCGACCGGCGCATGCCCTACCTGGCGGAGCAGACCTTCGGCGCCTACGTGGCCATCGCCGCCCTTGTGGTCATCAACGCCCGCCGCTACTGGCGGCACGTCCTGGCCTCGGCGCTGGGCGAGGGCTCGGAGATCGACGAGTCCGACGAGCCGATGTCCTATCGCGCGGCGGTGGTCGGGGTAGTCCTGGGCTTCGTGCTGCTGGTGGCCTTCGCGAACGTCTTCGGGATGACGGTCTGGTACGCCACCGGCTTCTTCACCGTTTACTTCGTGACATCGCTGGTGGTCACGCGCATCCGGGCCGAGCTGGGGCCGCCGGCGCATGATCTGCCCTACGCGTCCCCGGGCGAGATCATCATCGGCCTGGGAGGGAGCACCTCCGTCAGCAAGCAGGACCGGGCGCTGTCGGCGATGTTCCTGTGGTTCACGCGCGGATACCGCACCCACCCCATGCCGGTGCAGCTCGAGGGCTTCAAGATGGCCGAGCGCATCGGCGCCGACCAGCGCTCGATCCTCACCAGCACCTGGATGGCCTACCTGCTGGGCATCGTCACCACCTTCTGGGGGATGCTCTACTCCTTCTACCGCTGGGGCGAGGCCACGGCGATGATCCGCGGCGAGAGCGTGCCCTTCGGCAACCAGGCCTATCGGAAGCTGCAGAGCTGGCTGGTCGTGCCCACGACGGCGGACTACCGGGGGATGGCCTTTGTCGCCGCCGGCGTGGCCTTCACGGCGCTGCTGAACTGGGGGAAGCTGACCTACCCGTGGTGGCCGCTGTACCCGGTGGGTTTCGCGCTGCAGGGCGGGTGGATGATGCGGCACATCTGGTTCGGCCTGCTGGTGGTGTGGCTGGCCAAGACCGTCCTGCTGCGCTACGGCGGCGGGAACATCTACCGCCGCGCGGCGCCGTTCTTCATGGGCCTGGCGCTGGGCGAGTTCACCATGGCCTCCATCTGGAGCCTCTACGGCGTCGCCTTCCAGCGCTCGGTGTGGAGCTTCTGGAGCTAGGTGCTGAGCGGCAGACGTTCGCGTGTTGTGCGGCGTCACGGCGGTGCATCTGCTTAGACTGCGCTTAGGCCCAGACGTTAAGTAATGCAGGCGCCCTCGCCTGCATGCCGTTTGTCTCCCTGGACGCAGTCGGTGGCGGGGCGAGGACGCCCCGCCTACTTAGCCTGGAGACCAAGCCAAGTCGGATGGCACCGGTATTCCACCGGCCGCCCTGAGCCATTCCCGACCTGTGAGCAATGAACTGAACCCCCCGCTCACGCCCCCTCGATCCACCGAGCCTCGAAGCTGACGTGGCGGATGCGCTCGCGGCGCCAGGTGTAGACAAGATGCACGCTCCCGTCCGAGCCCTCCATCAGCGTGGGGTAGGAGTACTCGCCCGGCTGCTCCTCGATGTTCCGGCGCGCCGACCACGTGCGGCCCTCATCGTGCGAGATCGCCAGCGTCAGCGGCGTGCGGCCCTGCGGCGTGTCGTTGAAGCACGCGATGACCTCTCCCGACGCCAGGCGGATCATGTCCGCGCCGGAGCCGGGATTGTGCAGGGCCGAGGGCACGCAGCGCGTCCAGGTCTCGCCCCCATCGGCGGAGTCGCACTCGCGGGCGTGGGACGCCTCGTGGCCGGTGCGCAGGATGGCGTGCAGGGAGCCGTCGTCGCGCTCGATGATGGCCGGCTGGATAACGCCCGTGTCGTCGGCGACCATCCGTCCGCTCTCACGCCAGGTGGTCCCAGCATCATCGGTGATGTAGGCCAGGCCCTGCGCCCCGCGCTCGTCGTAGGCCGGCAGCAGGATGCGGCCGGTGGAGAGCCGGACGGGCCGGTTGCGCACCATCATGCCGGGACGGTCGTCGAACAGCTCGGGATCGGTCCAGGTGCGGCCGCCATCGGAGGAGCGTGCCAGGTAGAGCATGGCGTCGTTCCAGCCCTCGCCCTCGATGATGTCGTAGAAGTGCCACAGCTCGCCCTCATGGCAATAGACCACCGTGTTGCCCCCGGACTGGCCGGGAGGATCAACGAGCACCCTCGGCTCGCCCCAGCCCGAGCCGTCATGGCGATTGCACATGACGGCCACGTCGGTGTGCTTCTCGTGCGTGCCCGCGTACCAGGTGGCGAAGAGCTGGCTGTGAGGTGCCTCAGCATCTGC
This sequence comes from Armatimonadota bacterium, assembly GCA_034722055.1. Classification (GTDB taxonomy): domain Bacteria; phylum Armatimonadota; class Zipacnadia; order Zipacnadales; family UBA5352; genus JAYENL01. The sequence continues at coordinate 6,383 of JAYENL010000284.1, read as the reverse complement.
GGGCAGCTCCGCGATCGAGGCGCAGTGGCAGGAGGGCCGCTGCTCGGTGCCGACGAACAGGAAGCTGTCTTCGCGCATGGCGATCGTCCCTTCTGTCGCGCGTCGGGCTGTGATATACTTCGCGCTCGACCGCACGTTCCACGCGCGCCGCCGGCGCGCCTGCAGAAAGGAAAGAGCAATGCACAGATCCGAGAGCCTGACCTGGTCGCTGTCGATCCCCATCACGCGCCGCCACGCGCTGATAGCTGGCGGCATTGCCGGAGCCGCGCTGGCCACCGCCCTGGCTGCGCACGTTCGCATTCCGCTGCCGTTCTCGCCGGTCCCGGTAACGCTGCAGACCATGGTCGTGCTGCTGTCCGGGGCCGTGCTGGGAGCCGTAGGCGGGACGCTGAGCCAGATTCTATACCTTGCGTTGGGCAGTGCGGGCGTGGCGACCTTCGCGGGCGGCGCTCTGACAGGCGTCACCGGGGGGTATCTGATCGGCTTTGTCGTCGCCGCCGGCATCGTGGGCGCGGTGGCGCGGCGCACTGACAGCATGCTGGCGGTGGGAGCGGCGATGGTCGCGGGCGAGGCGGCCATCCTGGCCCTGGGCGCGGCGTGGCTGGCCCACGTCAATGGACTCAGCGTCGGTCAGGCGCTGGTGGTGGGCGTGCTGCCCTTCCTGCCCGGCGACGCCATCAAGCTGGCCGGCGCCCTGGGCGTGTGGAAGGTCGGGCGCGTGGCCTGGAGGGCGCTGATCGAGGCTGGCAGAGCCGATGAGTGATGTGGGGCGTGCCGCCTCGGCCATCGAGCGCGCGGCAGCGCAGGACCTGCCCATCGTGTCGCTTACCGGCGCAGGGATATCGCGGGAGAGCGGCATTCCGACCTTCCGGGGCCAGGACGGTATCTGGCAGGAGCACGACCCCGAGGAGGTCGCCACCCTGGAGGGCTTCCTGCGCGACCCCGAGCGCGCCTGGCGCTTTCACGAGCAGCTCCGAGAGCTATGCCTGAGCTCGGATCCGAATCCCGCCCACACGGCACTGGCCTGGATCCAGAAGAGCCTTGACGGCGCGTCGGCGCCGATTATCACGCAGAACATCGATGGCCTGCACCAGGCCGCCGGCAGCCGGCACGTCATCGAGCTGCACGGCAGCGCACATCGCGCGCGGTGCACTCGCTGCGACTTCACCACCGACGACCTGCCCCGGCACCTCGAGCAGCTCCCGCCCACGTGTGACTGCGGAGCCGTGCTGCGCCCCGACGTGGTGTGGTTCGGCGAGCAGCTTCCTCGCGAGGCCATGGAGCGGGCCCAACGGCTCTCGCGGCAGGCGGGAGTGATGCTGGTCATCGGCACCTCCGCCACGGTCCAGCCCGCGGCGTCGCTGCCGGTGGTGGCCCTGCGCGCCGGGGCGTCCCTTGTAGAGATCAACCCCGAGCCGACCGCACTCACCGGAGTGGTGGACATCCAGCTCCGGGGGCCGGCGGGCGAGGTCATGCCCGAGCTGGCGGGGGCACTCGCCTCCGCGTTGGGCTGACGGCGCTACGCCCAAGGGATGAGGCCGATGGCAGGGGCCCCTGACAGCAGCGGATCACCGGCCCGATGGCGGCGCGCGGCCGTCGCGCTGGGGGCGGCCTTCGTGCTCGGCGCGGCAGGCCTCTACACGGCGGGGATGCTGCACGCGGGGCCCGTGCTGTGGCCGGACGCGTGCGGTTACCTCTCCGGCGCCAAGGTGGTCGCCGAGCGCCAGGAGTACGGCCTGTCGCTGGTGCAGCTCAACCCCTTCGTGCTCCCCGACCCGCCCGACCTCGACCGAGTGCCGTGGTGGCCCCCAGGGTACTCCGTCGCCATCGCACTTGCCTCTGGCCTCAACCCTGGGGACCCGTCGGCCATGGTCGCGGCCGCACACGTGCTGGATCTGGTCTGCGAGCTCGCCGCCGCTGCAGGCTTCGGCCTCCTCGCGGCGCTTGCGGTCCGCAGCTCAACAGCGGGCTTCGTCGCCGCAGGGCTGTACCTTCTCTCCGCCCCCTGCATGTTCGAGGCCCCGAGGCTGGAGTCCGAACACCTCTACCTGGCGCTGATGGCCTGGGCCGCGGTGCTGCACATGCGGGGGGCGAGTCGGCCTCGCGGTCGCGAGATCGCCGGCGCCGCCGTCCTGTGGGCGCTGGCTGCTCTGACGCGGCACGTTGCAGTGGTCGCAGCCGGGTGCGCCGGCCTGGCGGCCGTGGCCATCGCCTGGCCTCACGCTGACCGCTGGCGCCGCGCGGCGTACGGCCTGCTCCCCACCCTCGCCTGCTGGGCCGGGGCGGGGGCCTGGGTGGTCAGGAATCTGGCTATCGCCGGACGCCCGACCGCTCCACTGTGGCCAGGCCTTCGTGGTTACGCTGCGCAAGCGACTGAGGTCGCCCTTTCATACTTCTGGGGCATCAGCGGCACGGCTCTCATGCCGAGCGCTGCGCCGCAGATGCGCGACCTCGTGATGCTGGCAGGAGGATTCCTGCTGGGGGCATCGCTGCTGACCCTTGCGGTCGCGGCGGTCATGGGCCGGCGCCAGCACTCGCCGGAGGCCTGGCGCTGGCTGCTGGTCTTCGCCGGCTGCCTCGTCCCGGTGAGCATCCTGATGTTGGTATACGTCAGTGTCAACCAGCGCATCAACACACCGTTCGGTCGCCTCATCTCGCCGGCGACTGCGGTGACCGTCGCCCTGCTAATCGCGGGCGCGGTTCGCTACGGGTTGCTGCGGGCGCCGGTCATCCTCCTCGCCATCTGCATCACCGCCGGAGGTCTCCTGCAGGGCGCCACGAACCTGCTTCTTCCGAACGGATGGGAGGCGCTGGCCGACCTTCGGGCGCTGGCCGCCGACGAGCAGGTGAGGGAGGCCGTCCGCGGCAAACGCCTGCTGCTGGCGGCGGAGGACGGCGTGCGGCCGGCGGTCGATCTGGTGCCGGTGTCAGTGTTCGTGCCGACGGCGCGCACCGTGTACTGGGTCGATAATCCCCAGTATGCCGGCGTGGTCCTCAGCGGAGAGGACATCGCCGACCTCGTCCGTCAGGGCGCGTTCGAGCTGCTGCTGAGGGGGCCACGCCGGCGCGTCGTGGAGGGCGCCGCGGCGGCCGGCGTGGGGACCGTGCGCCGGGCGAGGGAGCGGGTCCGCGAGCAATACGCGCAGGGCCAGCTCAATGAGATTCGCTACCTGCAGCAGTTCACGGTTCGGCCGCCGCTTAAGACCGGGACGATCGCGACGCACGGGGATTGGACGGTAGAGCGAGTGCTGTTGCGACGCGGCCCCCCGCGAAGCAATAAGCGCCGGCGGGACTGAGAGGCACACGGACTTGCCATGATCGCAGACGTGGAGGACACCTGACATGACGCAGCGCGAGCGGCTCCTGGCCTGCATGCGCTTCGAGCCGGTGGACCACGTGCCGGACCGGGAGTTCGGCTACTGGGACGACACCTTCAAGCGCTGGCACAACGAGGGCCTTCCGGAGGAGATCGACAACAACGCCGTCGCCGACCCGTTTTTCGGGTTCGAAGGAACTCTGGGCCTCCCCTCGCCGGTGGGCCTGATCCCGGGCTTCGAGACCAAGGTCCTCGAGGAGCATGAGGACCACCAGATCATCCAGGACTCCGAGGGCGTCAAGAAGATCGTCTACACCGACGGCACGGACACCATCCCCCGCTACCTGGAGTTCCCCATCACGGACCGGGACTCGTGGGAGCGCGTGAAGGAGCGCCTCGATCCCGACGACGAGCGGCGCACGCGCGATGACTGGGACGAGTGGGCGCGCCGGTCGCGGGAGAGCGACATTCCGGTCCAGATCGGCTGCGGGAGCCTCTTCGGCAGGCTGCGCAACTGGGTCGGCTTCGAGGGCATCGCACTGATGTGCTACGACGACCCGGAGCTGCTGGAGGAGATGATCGAGCACATGTGCAAGCTGGTGTGTACGGTGATCGAGCCCGCGGTGGAGCACTGCCAGATTGACATGGGGGCGTTCTGGGAGGACATGAACTTCAAGCAGGGCTGCATCATCTCCCCGGAGATGTTCCACGAGTGGCTGACGCCGCGGTACACGCGGATCACCGACATGGTCTACTCGGCGGGCGCGGAGCTGTGCTACGTGGACTCGGACGGGAACGTGACCGACGTCATCGGCGGCTGGCTGGCGGGCGGGGTCAACTGCATGTTCCCCGTGGAGGTGGCCGCCGGGTCGGACCCCATCGAGATCCGGCGCCAGTGGGGCCGGGAGTGCCTGATGATGGGCGGGGTCAACAAGCGGGCGCTGATCGCCGGCCGCGACGCCATCGACGAGGAGCTTCGGCGGCTGAAGCCACTGGTCGATGAGGGCGGGTATATCCCTCACGTGGACCACCGCGTGCCGCCGGACGTGAGCTACGATGACTACCTCTACTACCTGCGCCGCAAGCGGGAGATGTACGGGATTCCAGAGCCGACCGACGCGCCGATGTTCAACGTCTGAGGCACGCTGCAGGGAGGGAGTATCATGTTCCGGCCAGATCTGACGAATCCGCTGCGGGGCCTGATCATGCCCCGTGAGGGCCGCTCCAAGCGCGTATCAAGCTGGGACGAGACGGGCGCCAACGCCGACAACTGGCGGTTCGAGCCGGGAGAGACCAGGACCATCGCGGACATCCAGACGCCCGGCTGCATCAACCACATCTGGATGACCTCAGGCTCCGATGAGCACGCCTGGCCGCGGCGGGTGCTGATACGCATGTACTGGGATGACCAGGAGAGCCCCAGCGTGGAGGTGCCCTTCGGCGACTTCTTCGGCGTGGGCCACGGCAAGCTCTCGCAGTGGGAGTCCATGCCGCTGAACATGACTCACCACCCCAGCGGCGGGATGCGCTCGGCATTCAACTGCTGGTGGCCCATGCCGTTCGCCGAGCGGGCGCGCATCGAGATCGCCAACCAGGGCGAGGTCGCCCGCCCCATCTACTTCTACGTTGACTACGAGGAGTACGACGCGCCGATCCCGGACGCGCTCTACTTCCACGCCTCCTGGCGGCGCGAGAACCCCTGTCAGGGCTGGGCGGAGCCGGGCGCGGCCGTGCACACGCAGGATGTCAACGCCACGCCCAACATCGGCGGGGAGGACAACTACCTGATCCTGGAGGCCGAGGGCCGGGGGCACTACGTGGGCTGCAACCTCTCCATCCACAACTGGGATGGCGGATGGTGGGGGGAGGGCGACGACATGATCTTCATCGACGGCGATGACTGGCCGCCGTCCATCCACGGCACCGGCTCGGAGGACTACTTCAACCACGCCTACGGGATGCAGGACGTGCGCGGGCTCTATCACGGCGTGTCGCTGTTCGACGGCGACCCCAGCACGTGGATCGGCAAGTGGACCTGCTACCGCTTCCACATCCCCGACCCCATCATCTTCCACGAGCGCATTCGGGTGACCATCGAGCATGGGCACGCAAATCACCGCTCGGATGACTACTCATCGACGGCCTACTGGTACCAGACGCTCCCGCATAAGACATTTGAACAAATGTTGCCGGTTGAGAAACGCCTGCCCCGGGGTATATAGAACTGACAGACGGTTCGCGAGCGCCTGGGAGGTGCGCCGATGGGCCATACGATTCGGCAGGTCACGGCAGTGGTGATGCAGGTCGAGGACCGCGTGGGGATACTGCACGAGGTGCTGTGTGTCCTCCGCGACGCGGGTGTGAACATGCTGGCGATCGCCAGCCAGCGGCGGCAGGGGACGGCGCTGATGGCCATCCCCGAGAATCCGCAGAGGGTTCGGCAGCTCGCAGCTCAGCACGGCGTCCGGCTGCAGACGCGACAGGTCTTCCTCGTCGAGGGTGACGATCAGGTGGGGGCGCTGTGCGGCATCACGGAGGCCATCGCCAACGCGGAGATTAACATCGAGGACATCGCGGCGCTCTCCGCCGCCAACCGCTACGCGGCGGTGATCACCTTCGCCGACGCGGACCTGGAGGCCGCCGCCAAGGCGTTGGGGCTGGAGGAGGAGTAACCTGTCTGGCGCGGCCGCCGGGCGAGAGCCGCGCCGCATCTGTGCCGTTGCAGCCGAACACTCGGTGCACCGCCTCTGCGCACCGGGCGTCGCCGCCGGCAGTGGCGCACTGACAGCACGGTAGAATCCTGGCGCGCTTTGTTGACCGCAGGGAGGGGAACCGTCCGCCGGGGGGAAACACAATCTTAAGCTGCCAATGATTTCGGCGGCGGGGTCCCACACCCCGACCCTACCGCCGGCTGGACGGGCGGCCCCGCCTTGGCGGGGCCGCTCGGATTCTGCCGGAAGGGGCACTCAGAAGTCGAAGCGCTCCGGGCTTACCGGCCGGCCTGTCGCCAGGGACTCGTCGCCGGCGAGGGAGACCGCGATGGTGTTGGCGACGTCGCGGCCGGAGA